>JAKPIB010000016.1 GCA_029549985.1 Bacillota bacterium | reverse complement strand
CATCGTCATAAACGGTGATATCAGAGTCGTAGTTTTGGGCGTTGAGGATGGCAAGGTAAGGCTGGGCATAGAAGCGCCAAAAAGCGTGAAGGTATACCGGGATGAAATATATGAGGCAGTCAAACAGGAGAACAAGCAGGCAGCACTTGCAGATATAAATCTATTGTCAGTATTGCCGGATAAAAAATAAGCTTAAAAGATAATATGCTGAGCGCATGTTATCTTTTTTTATATCAAGTGCTAAACTTATCCATTCAAACAGCCGATATATTAAGTAAAGGAAAAATCCTATGGCGGCCGCCGGGGTTTTTACCAGATGGCAAGGATGCCAAATATAAAAATCAGGGAGGAACATAATATGCGTATTAACAACAACCTTATGGCGATGAACACCTATCGTCAGCTCAACGCCGCCAGCACAAAAGGCGCAAGATCAATGGAAAAGCTCTCTTCAGGTCTGAGAATCAACAAGGCCGGAGACGATGCAGCTGGTCTGTCAATATCTGAAAAGATGAGAGGTCAGATCCGTGGTTTGACTCAGGCTTCAAGGAATGCTCAGGATGGTATTTCATTAATCCAGACAGCAGAAGGTGCTCTGAATGAGACTCATGCTATTCTGCAGAGAATGAGAGAGCTTGTTGTACAGGCTGGTAATGGAACTAACAGCGACGAGGACTTACAAGCCATACAGAATGAGATTGACGCTTTAATCGAAGAAATTGGTGGGGAAGATGCTAGCAAAGGTATTTCGGACCGTACCGAATTTAATGGCAAAGCCCTTCTTGACGGAACACTGAATGTTAAATTACAAATCGGATCTAATGGAGGTCAGCAGGTAACTTTAACCATTGGCGATATGAGTGCTGAAGGACTAGGAGTCAATACAATTGACGTAGAGAACTTTGCTGGAGTTGATTTTGATACTCAGTTAGGGTTAGTCGACACTGCTATAGAGACAGTTTCCTCAGAACGTTCCAAGCTTGGTGCATTACAGAACCGTCTGGATCACACCATCAACAACGTTGACAACGCTGCTGAAAACCTGTCTGCAGCTGAATCCCGTATAAGAGACGTAGATATGGCCAAGGAAATGATGGAGTTCACTAAGAACAGCATCCTGCAGCAGGCAGCTACAGCAATGTTAGCCCAGGCCAACCAGGCACCTCAGGGAGTACTCCAGCTATTAAGGTAATCTAACAGATTAGACAAGGATGTCATGTGGAATTCAAGGAGGATGACTTATATGAGAATTAATAATAACCTAATGGCTATGAACACCTATCGCCAGCTCAATGCTGCCAGCACAAAAGGTGCAAGATCAATGGAAAAGCTCTCATCTGGCCTGAGAATTAATAAAGCCGGTGATGACGCCGCAGGTCTGTCTATATCAGAAAAAATGAGAGGCCAGATCAGAGGTTTAACTCAAGCATCAAGAAATGCTCAGGATGGCATATCATTAATCCAGACTGCAGAAGGTGCACTGAGTGAGACTCATGCTATTCTGCAGAGAATGAGAGAACTGGTAGTTCAGGCTGGTAATGGAACAAATAATGCAGAGGATTTGGCTGCTATACAAAAAGAAATTAGTGCGTTGATTGAAGAAATAGGCGGAACCTATTCTGACACCCCAATCTATTCTGGCGGAACTATTACTCAACCTACAGGCCAAGCGGCTGGATTAACAATCCATTTAGGATCATATGATGGCCCTGATGCTGCAGATGTTGTTATAGATACCACAGGTGTAATTGTTTATGGAAATGTCACAAGTTTGAACTCCAATGTAACAGGAACTTTAAATAATACTTATGCTGATATTAGAGTTAAATGGAACAACAGTGGAAGCGATGATATAACGACAGAAGCTACAACCCAGTTTGATATCACTGGAGCATCTGCGACAAATTGGAGTGTAACGGAAAATAATGCTGGTGTTCTTACATTAACAAATTCCGTTACAAATGAAACATTTACTTTCGATGCTGTTTCTGCAGGATTGACAGCCGGTGTTGAATCAGCACCAATCGTTTTTGATCAGGATGGCGCAGATACATATGGCGGAACCATTGTAATTGGTACCGGAGATGACGCTACCACATTTGATGTAAATGTAGACGGAACAATTACTGTACAGGCTGGCTCAGCAAGCAAAACCTACGGTGGGTTAACTATTACAGGAACACCTACGGAAGGAGCTTCAGCTGATAGCTTCAGCATTTCAGGCCAAACGCTGGCTCCTGCAGGGAGCAAGGGTATTTCTGACCGTACTCAGTTCAACGGAAAAGCACTCCTGGATGGAACCCTAACTGATATCAAGCTTCAAATTGGAGCAAATGGAGGCCAGCAGGTGAGCTTGACTATTGATAATATGAGTGCTACTGCTTCGGGCTTAAATGTTAGTGGAATTAATGTTACCACATTTAGTACTACACCAGGTGCGTTTGACGCGCAATTGGCATTGGTAGACAACGCTATAGGATTAGTTTCCGCACAGCGTTCACAGCTTGGTGCTCTGCAGAACCGTCTGGACCATACCATCAACAATGTTGACAATGCTGCTGAAAACCTGTCTGCCGCTGAATCACGTATCAGAGACGTAGACATGGCAAAGGAAATGATGGAGTTCACAAAGAACAACATCCTGCAGCAGGCAGCTACAGCAATGCTGGCTCAGGCCAACCAGGCTCCTCAGGGAGTTCTGCAGCTGCTCAGATAATATTAATGCTGGATTCACAAAAGGGTCGAGGGATTTTAATCCCCCGGCTCTTTTTTTACTAAAGTTTTTACGGTTTTCGCCGATATAATCTATATATAGATTTGGTAAGGGGAGTTAACGATGCGTATAGAGAGGAGTAACCCGGTTAATTTGAATGTCAGCAATGGCAGCAGGACAGACATTACACCAAATAATCAAGCTGAAGCCCAGCTGACAGATGAATACATACACCTGGGTAAGGAGCTGGCGAAAGCAGTAGATACAGCTAATTCCAAACTGCAGGTATATAACAGCAAGCTGGAGTTTTCTGTGCATAAAAAAACCGGGGACATAATGATAAAGGTGCTGGACCTGGAAACCAACGAGGTAATAAGGGAAATCCCTCCCAGGAAAATAATTGACCTGATAGCCAGTATGCTTGAGCAGGCGGGACTCTTGGTCAATGAAAGGGCATAGTTAATTCACGCATTACGGAGGTATTGAAATATGCCAATCAGATTAGGCGGCATGGCATCGGGAATGGATATAGACAGCATTGTCAGCGACCTTATGAAGGTAGAGCGCATGCGTGTCGACAAGGTGGAGCAGAACAAAACCTTGGTTGAGTGGACCAGGGATAGCTATATTGAAGTAAACAAGATGCTTGCAGAATTTGTGCTAAGCTCCCGTGAAGCCCTGGGGCTTACAAGTACTGCTACGGGATCAATACTAAACAAGTCTGTGAGCAGCCTCTCCTGGGTGAAAAAAGCATATATTGCAGATGACAGTATTGCTGACATTTCAACCAGAGCCAATACGGTTAACGGCAGCTACAATATAAAGGTTCACCGGCTGGCAGAGAACTTTTCAGCAGCAAGTGCCGAGAATATATCCGGCTCAAACGACAAGTCAAATCTTTTGGCTCAGTTTGGTTTATCAGAGAGTGATGTCATAGACCTTACTATAACTACAAGGAATGAAAACAGCCAGGAGCAGAAGGCAACGATTTATATAGACAGCAGTGAAGCATATATAAGTATAACAAACGCAAAGGGCGAAGAAACCAAAGTAGTCCTTGAAGGTAAAAGCTTATCCAGTATATCGCTTAAAGAGCTTGCAGACCAGATTAATAAAGCGAAAATTGGTGTTACAGCCTTATATGATCAGGCTGTTGACCGGTTTTTCCTTCAGACCAATGAAACAGGAGAAAAAAATACCCTTCAAATAGACGATTTAAGTTCTATCCATGACGATACAGGCTTATTAACCGATGATAATTTCATAGACAAGCTGAAGCTTAAGCATAGTGTTAACGGCAGCATGGAAAGCTTTTCGGCCGGAACAGAATACAAGGGAATAGATGCCTTAATAGACTACGGCGCTGCCACGGGGATAACCAATTCCTCCAACCAGTTCACAGTGAACAATATGAACTTCAGCCTGAAGGCAGTCGGTGAGACTGTAGTTAAAGTTGAAACCGATGAGAATGGAATCATAGCCAAGGTAAAGGAGTTTGTAAATAAATACAACGAGCTTGTGGACAAAATCAGCAAGGTCACAGGCCAGAACAGATATAAGGATTATGCGCCGCTAACCAAGGAACAAAAGGAGGCCATGTCCGAAAAGGAGATTGAGCTGTGGGAGGAAAAGGCCAAGAGCGGTCTTCTTCGCAATGATGATATATTAACCGGCATTATGCAGAGGGCACGAACCGGTCTATATGAAAATGTAAAAGGCGTCGAAGGCCTGTTTGACCACATCACTGAGATAGGTATCGAGACCGAAACCTATGTAAGCGGCTCAATGGGCGGAAAGCTTAAGGTTGATGAGGATAAGCTGCGCCAGGCCATAAGGAATGATGTAAACGGGGTGCTTGAGCTGCTCTTTAAGGAGCCGCCGGCCGGTATAACAGATAAGAATGAAAAAAGGCAGAACACAGGCCTGGTGGGCAGGCTTTACAGTGACATGGTAACAGGCATGAAGCAGGTAATTGCAAAGGCCGGCCCCGGAGACGACAGGCAGTTGTTCAGAAACATAGATACCACGATGCTCCTTGACTTTGTAACACAACAGAGCGGCATCAGCCTGCTAGATAAGAGCATATTGGACTATGAGAAAAGCATCTATAAGCTGCAGGCCAGGTTGATCGAAAAGGAAAACAGCTACTGGAAACAGTTCACCGCTATGGAGAAGGCCTTGGATAAAATGTACTCCCAGAGCCTATGGCTGGCTCAGCAGCTTGGCATGAAGTAAGCATTTGAAAGGTTGGGCATCAATGGATACCATACTCGATAATATTGCCCGTTTGGCCAATAAAGGTTTGCACATAGCCAGGCAGATCTCCGATGCCACCCTGGAGATCAAAAAGTGCCTGGAGAGCGAATCCATGTATGAGCTGAACGGAGCCCTTGAGCTGAGGCAGAAATGGATCGATGAAGCTGAAGCCACCAGGGAGATGATGGAAAAGCATAAGCAGGTACTGTACAAAAAGTATCCGGTCAGTGATATCCGGGACGTCGATGCTGAGAAATATCCGATCGTCAACAGACTGAAGGCCATAGAAGCTGAAACTGCGGATATATACCGGGAAATATCCGAGACGGACAAGCTGAATATGGAAATGGCCGAGGCACTGCTGAAAAAGTACAAGGATGGGATCTTAAGCATCAATCGCAGCAGGGAGGCGGCAAATGCGTATGGCAAGGGCCCATCCGGGCAGCCGATAATCCTGAGCACCTTAAAATAAACACGGATAAAAGGAGAGTTTGAATATGTACCAGAGTTCAAATGCTTATCAGGTATATGCAAGCAATCAGGTAAATACGGCATCCAGGGGCAGACTGCTGCTTATACTGTACGATGGGGCGCTTAAGTTTCTCAAGCTTGCAAAGGCTGCCATGGAGCAGAAGGATATACCAAGGGCGAATGAGAACATGATAAAGGCTGAAAATATCATAGTAGAGCTGATGCAGACCTTGAACTTCGATGCCGGGGAGATCGCGCATAGCCTTTACAGCCTTTATGACTATATCTACAGAGAGATGGTGGATGCCAACATACATAAAGATATAGAAAAGGTGGACCATATATATTCCATGCTCCAGGAGCTCAGGGATACATGGGAAAGCATCATATAGCCATACATAATGAAAACTAAAATATGACATAATATAACAAAATTTTGCAAAAATACTTGGATTTCTACAATAAAGCCAAGTATTTTATTATTTTATGGCAAAAAAGAAGGAATATATTGAGATATTGTCGAATAGTTTTCAAAAATTTCTATACATATATGGGGGGTTGTCATGTCCGGTATATTGGGAAGAGATATGACATATAGCTTGCTGAAAAAAGCGCTTGATGCTTCAAGCCTGAGGCACAGAGCAATAACGGGCAATATAGCCAACATCAACACTCCCAACTACAAGGCAAATCGTGTGCTTTTCGAGGAGAAGCTCAGAAATTCCATGTCCGGGGAGAATATCAGACTGAAAACGACCAATGAAAAGCATATACCGCTTCAAAGCGGTCCAACAGGCATAGAGCCAGAGATCGTCAAGGATACGGGCACCTCGATGCGAACCGATGGCAACAATGTGGACATAGATCTTGAGATGGCCAACCTTGCGGCCAACCAGCTGCTGTACAATGCCCTTGTCCAGCAGACCAACAACAAGCTCAGCATAATGCGCTATGTTATCCATGAAGGGAAAGGTTGATCATGAAGATATTTGATACCATGAGGATAAGCGCTTCAGGCCTTTCGGCAGAGCGGCTCCGTATGGACACCATAACCTCCAATATCGCCAATGCAACGACGACACGCACAGAGGATGGGGGCCCTTACAGGAGAAAGATCGCTGTTTTCCAGGAGGAGCTCAGAACGGAAATAGACAGGCAGACTGGCGCTGCGAGAAAAGCTGTCAGCGGCGTAAAGGCGGTCGGCATCGTTGAAGATCAAAGTCCCCTGCAAAGGGTATACGACCCGGGCCATCCTGACGCCGATGAGGAAGGCTATGTGCTTATGCCCAATGTCAACATACTCAACGAGATGGTGGACATGATAGCTGCCACCAGAACCTATGAGGCCAATGTCACTGCGATAAATGCGACAAAAAGCATGATGCTCAAGGCCCTGGAGATCGGCAAACGATAAGGAGGGTCAACATGAAGGTAAATCCTGCTGTACAGGCATATATATCAAAAACCCGTGAATCCATCGGAGCGGACCCGGGCAGCAAAACAGATTTCAGTGAAATATTGAAAAACGAGCTCAACAGGATCAATGAGCTGCAGTTGAAGGCGGATGAAGCCGCCAGGCAGCTGATAACAGGCGAAGCCGAAGATATCCATGCAGTGATGCTGGCGGCCGAAGAAGCAAGGCTTGCCCTGGAGATGGCTGTCCAGGTGCGCAACAAGCTGGTGGAATCCTACCAGGAAATTACGAGGATGCAGATATAATCATATAAAGTGCATATTCAAAAGGAGAGCTTTATATGGGTCAATTGAAGAGTGTTTTCAGCACGATAAAAAACGGCTGGTCCAAGCTGTCCGGTTCTGCAAGGACGAGCATCATAATAATTTTATGCTCACTGGTAGTGGCAGTCCTTGTATTTCGCTTGACAGTAGGCAAAACAGAGTATGTGCCCATATTTACCAAGCTCGATATCAAGGACTCGGCGCTGATAGTAGAAGCGCTGGAGGATAGAAAGATAACCAACTACAAGCTTGAGGACGGTGGATCGACCATACTGGTGAAAGCCGATCAGGTGGACAGGCTGCGCCTTGACCTGGCTATTGACGGCATACTTCCGGACAAGGGCACCGGCTTTGAGCTGTTCGACAATGCTTCGGTAACCATGACCGACTCTGACAGGAAGATTCTGTACCAGAGGGCGCTGGAAGGAGAGCTGGAGCGTTCCATAGAGTCCCTCGAGGAAGTGGAAAGGGCCAGGGTCCATATTGCGCTGGCTGAGGACTCGATATTCATAAAGGACAAAAAGCCTGCTACGGCATCGATCATCCTGACGTTGAAGCAGGGCAGGTCTCTTGCCCCCAAGCAGATACTCGGCATCATCTCCCTGGTATCCGGCGCAGTCAAGGATCTGCCCGAGGAAAATGTCAGGGTGGTGGATTCCAAGGCCAACCTATTAAGCGAAGGCATCATCGGCCTGGGCGATGATTTCTGGGGAGAGCAGAACACAGGCCGTCTCATGGAGCTTGAGAATCAATTCGAGCTCGGTCTGAAGGAGGACCTGAGAAAGATGCTGGAGCAGGTCTTCGGGGCAGGCAAGGTGGTCGTGAATGTAAATGCTGACCTTGATTTCGATTCCGAGGAAAGTACCATCATCACCTACGACCCCCAGGGCGTGGTTCGAAGCGAGCAGACCAGGATCATATATAACGGCGGCCTGCCGACAGGGAGCGGTGGCAGCCCCATTGATGAAAACTCCAATGTGATCGATGAGAATGGCAATCCGGTGACCGGCGGCAGCAGCTCCCATGAAACCACAAAGAACTATGAGATAGGAGAAAAAACTACATATACAAAGAAAGCGCCCGGTGAAGTGAAACGGATCTGCACCTCCGTCGTCTATGACGGCAAGCTTGACGATAACATGAAGCAGGCGATCACAAATATCGTTATGGCCGCCACGGGCTTTGACGATAAGCGAGGAGACCTGATCAACGTTGAAGGTGTATCCTTTGACACGTCGCTAAAGGATGAGATAGCAAAGCTCATCGCCAAGGAAGAAGAGGAGCGCAAGGCCCTCCAGGCCGCAGAAGCGGCCCGTCTTAGGCGGACACTTATCTATGGCGGCTCAGGCATAAGCGGAGCAGTTCTTTTATCCATCATCCTCTTATTCATCATGCAAAGCAGGAAGGGTAGCATGAGGGCAAATGAAGTGACTTCGATGTTTGCTGCTACGATAGATGAGCCATTGCCGGTTGAGGATATAATGAAAAAGGTATCGGAGGATAAAGCCGCAGAGGACCCGGAGATCAAGATAAAGAATTTTGCCAAGAACAATCCTGACAAGATGACCGACCTGATACGAGCCTGGATTCTGGAGGATGAGAGGTGACACCTATGGCTCAGGCAAAAAAGCTGACCGGCTTGCAGAAGACTGCTATTCTTATGATAGCTTTAGGTCCGGACATTTCATCCAATATCCTGAAAAGATTTCCCGAGCATGTAATCGAAAAAATAACCTACGAGATCGCCAATACCGTAAGGGTTTCAGCCCAACAGAAGAATGAGGTGCTCAAGGAGTTTGAAACCATGAGCCTGGCTCATGACTACATACTCGAAGGCGGGCTGGAATATGCCAAAAACCTGTTGACCAAGGCTCTCGGAGCCCAAAAGTCAAAGGAGATCATCGATTCACTGTCACAGATCACACAGCAAAACCAGCCCTTTGCCACTGCCAGGAAGGCTGACGTTCAGCATTTGTTCAACACGATTTCCAAGGAGCATCCACAGACGATAGCGTTGATCCTGTGTTACCTGCAGCCTGATAAGGCCGCCACCATATTGTCGGGCCTGCCCCAGGAGATGCAGATGGATGTTGCATACAGGATAGCGACTATGAACGGTACATCACCTATGATCATCAAACAGGTAGAGAAGGTCCTCGATAAAAAGCTCTCCTCGGTCATAGGCAACGATTATACCAGCATAGGCGGTGTAGGAACGCTCGTTGAGATACTGAATGCCGCAGACAGGGGCACGGAAAAGAACATACTGGAAGAAATGGAGCACGAGCAGCCTGAACTGGCGGAGCAGATCAGAGAGGGCCTCTTTGTGTTTGAGGACATCGTGCATCTTGACAGCCTGTCATTGCAGAGAGTTATCCGAGAGGTTGATAAATCAGACCTGGCGCTGGCACTAAAGGGCTCTTCCGAGGAAGTCGCTTCGGCAGTATTCAAGAACTTGTCCAAGCGTGCGGCCGATGCCCTCAGGGAGGATATCGACTTTATAGGGCCGGTCAAGCTGGTGCAGGTTGAGGAGGCCCAGAAAAAGATCGTCAGCATAATCCGCGCGCTCGATGATGCCGGAGAGATTATCATAGCAAGAGGCGGGGATGACATCATTGTTGTATAGGCTTGTGAAAAACAGCCAGGTCGATGTGGGGGCGGAAAAATATGAAATCCCCTTATCGGCCCTGGATGACATTGCGATACCCAGGGGCGGCAAGGAGTCTGCAGAGGATGGGACTGAAAGTGACATATACTATGCAGAGTCTCAGGCTGCCTTGATTTTAGAGCAGGCCAGGGCCCAGGCTGATCAAATCCTAAAGAGGGCAGAGAGTGAAGCCACAGCAATCATGGCCAAGGCCAGGGAAGAGGGCTTCAACAGCGGATTTGAGCAGGGCAGGCAGGAAGGCTGGGATGCCGGCAGCGCTGAAGCGGAAGCGAAATATGAAGCCATGCTGCGGCAGGCAAAGGAAATGCTGATCGCTGCCCACAGGGAATCCAGGGAGTATATACGGAAAACCCGGGATGAAATCACCGAGCTGGCGGCTTTGATCGCTGAGAGCATAATCCGGTTCAGCATCGACACCAGGGACGAGAGCATAGTTGAAATGGTCAAGAAAGCCCTCCAGCAGGCCGAAGAAAAGAAAATGATACTGTTCAGGTGCTCGCCTGAGGCGCTGCCGGTCATTAGGGCCAATGAGCACCATTTCAGAAAGGTATGCCCATATGCAGCCTTCAGCTTTCTGGAGGACAAAGGGATATCCAGGCTGGGCTGTATCATAGAAAGCGAGGATCAGGTGATAAACCTTGAAATAGATAGGCAGTTGGATAATGTGATCGCTGCACTAAAGGGCATAGGTGAGGATAATGGAGTTTGACTATCCCTTTAGCAGGTGCAGGGAATACCTGCAAAACAGCAGCTTTTACACGGTCATGGGCAAGGTCACCCAGGTGATAGGCCTCATGGTGATGGTCGAGGGCATCAAAAGCTTTGTAGGCGAGGTCTGCAAGATCCTGCCGGAGGGGCAGGAGGAATGGGTCATGGCCGAGGTCGTTGGATTTAAAAACAATCAGGCGCTTCTTATGTCTCTGGGTGACCTAAGCGGCATAGGACCAGGCTGCAGGGTATTGCCGACAGGCCGTATCCTTTCGATCAAGGTGGGCGACCAGCTCCTCGGGAAGGTCCTGGACGGCCTCGGAAGGCCGATGAGCGACAATGCTGCGGTTGATGCGCTACCTCACACCTATTCCATACAGCGGACACCGCCAAACCCGCTGAAAAGGCGCAGGATAAGGAACATACTGCCCACAGGGATCAAGGTTGTGGACGGACTTTTGACCTGCGGAGAGGGTCAGAGGATCGGCATCTTTGCCGGCAGCGGTGTTGGCAAAAGTACCTTGCTGGGGATGATCGGCAGATACAGTCAGGCTGATGTCAACGTTATAGGCCTGATCGGTGAGAGGGGCAGGGAGGTACTTGATTTCATAGAAAAGGACCTGGGCCCCGAGGGCTTGAAAAAATCAGTGGTAGTATGCGCAACCTCGGACCAGCCGGCACTCATCAGGCTGAAGGGGGCATATACCGCTACCACCATAGCAGAGTATTTCCGAGACCAGGGCAAAAAGGTCGTCTTGATGATGGACTCTGTTACGCGCTTTGCCATGGCCCAGCGGGAGGTCGGGCTTACCATAGGAGAGCCGCCGGCTACCAAGGGCTACACCCCGTCTGTATTTGCCGAGCTGCCAAAGCTGCTTGAGAGATCGGGCACATCCGATAAAGGGTCGATCACAGCTTTCTATACGGTGCTGGTGGACGGCGATGACATGAATGAGCCTATAGCCGATGCCGTGAGGGGTATTCTGGACGGACATATCGTTTTGTCCAGAAAGCTGGCTGCCAAAAACCATTTCCCGGCTGTGGACGTGCTGCAAAGCATCAGCCGCCTGGCCAGGGAGATCATAACCCCGGAGCAGAACGAATACGCCGGCCGGATAAGGGATGCGATGGCAACCTATGAGGAGTCCGAGGATCTTATCGATATAGGCGCCTACACCAAGGGCAGCAATCCTAAGATAGACAGGGCCATAGAGCTCAATGGACCGATAAATGAGTTTTTGAAGCAGGGTGTTGAAGAAAAGGTTGAATATGACACAGTCGTAAGCATGATGAGGAAAATAGTCGGGCAAGACGGGTGAATGGGATGAAGCCTTTTAGGTACTCCATGGAGAACATTCTTAGCTACCGGCAGGACATAGAACAGACTGAAAAGCAAAAATTCGCTGAGCTTAAAAATGAATACCTGAAGCAAAGAAAAGTGCAGGAGGATCTGGAGGAAAAGCTTGATAAGGCTGCTTCCAGCAAGCTGAACAATCCATCCTCCAGCATAGTGGATCTTAAAAACCTGTACCAGTACATGCTGTTCTTGCAGAAAAAGATGGAGGTCCAGCAGCAGCTGGTCATGGAGGCGGGCAACCGTATGGAATCTCAGCGCCAAAGGCTTATTGAGGCGCAGAAGGACAGGAAGATAATCGAGAAGCACAAGGACCGGTGCCTGGAAAGATATACACAGGAGCTCAACAGGACGGAGCAGCAGGTCAACGATGAGCTGGCTTTATATTCCCATATGAGGAAATAAAGATACGAGATCATTGAGAAAGGGGGTGAGCAAGGATGAGAGTAGTAAGCTCAGCATTTCTGCAGCAGGCTGTCGATTCGGAGAGTACAAGGCCCAGGGTAAACGATAACGCAGCAACGGGCTTCGGAGAGATGATAGCTCAGCTGCTGGCCTTAAGCCCAGCCGTTCCCGGCCAGGTGCAGACAAGAGGTGAAGGCAGTCAGGCTTCAAATGGAGGCATTGAAGCCATATCGATGGGCAGGGCTGCCGGAGGGCTGACAGGCCTGGCGTCACTTACAGGGATATCAGTGGATCAGATGCCATGGCCAGGCCTGGATGCAGATGGGACAGGCCAGGTAAAAGCAGAGGCCTCACTTACGGCCATATCGGGCATGCCGACAGACTACTATGGTGCAGACGGCACTGGCGCTTTTACCGGCAGTATCTCAGTCGAGCATGGGCCCGGGGCAGCCGGGATGCAGCATGTGGAGCTTTGGAGCGGCCATACGGAGTTACCGGGGTCAGACCCTGACGAGGCAGGATCACAGTACGTACAGCAGACGATGCTGCCAAAAACGGGCAGTCAGCCCGGAATGAATGAGCCGGGGCTCATGCACCGGGTATCCGTCGATGAACCAAAGCAGCAAAGCAGCATCCGGAAGGCGTTGAGGCAGCCGGTACATACCGGAGCCCGATCCCCGGCAGGGTTCGTTCAGCGCAGGGTCATAGAGCTGCTTGACGGCATGGAGACAAGGGCGGAAGGGGCTTTTCCTGCAGCCCTACAGGAGAAAGGCCCGGCCGCAACTGACAATACAGCATTGGACATGGCGCCGGCTGCAGTGCAGGGAACAGCAGAAGATACAATGCAGGGCACAGGGCAGGCGGCGATACCAGGACAGGAGCTGGATCCTGGGCTGGCAAAGGCGGGGACAGACGATGCGACGGTTTATGGCATGGACAGAATAAAGCCCGGCGCTCTAAAGGCAGCTGACACTGATACGGATAAGGGGCTTGAGCAGATCAGAGGCAGGATGATCAGCCGCAGGAAAGCTGAAAGCGCTCAGCTGACAGGTCAGTATGAGCCGGTGCAAGAAGGCAGGCTGGCACCTGAAAGCATGGCTGATGCTGCAGAGGAGCCTGCACCGAGGATACAGAACATGCCTGATGTAGCTGCTGTGATGGCTCGGGAGACCAGGCTGATGCGGGAAGGTGACCAGGCCAGGCTGCGGGTGAAGCTGAAGCCAGAACAGCTTGGTGAGATCGAAATAGAGCTTAGGCTCAAGGGCGGCGAGCTGTCCGGGGAGATCCTGGTGGAAAGCATTGCAGCAAAGGATGCTTTTACGAGCCAGATCGAAAACCTTAAGGGCCGTTTGAAGGAGCAGAATGTTTTTCTGAAGGATCTGAACATAAGCCTGCAGCAGGGCAACAATCCCTCAGGCAGGCAGACGGAGACCGGCAGCCATCAGACAAAGCAAAGGGCACCCATGCAGCATAAAGGGCAGACGGTGTTCATGCAGCAGACCGGCATTCAGTCAAACTCACCGCATGCAAACCATACGGGAGCTTCATTGAACCTGATCGCTTAAGGAGGTGATAGGCATGAAGGTATATGGAGTACAGGCAGCTACGATTGCCGATGAGGTCGAGAGGACCCCGAAAAATCAGCTTGGAAAAAATGATTTCATGCAGATCCTTGCAGCCCAGATCAAATACCAGAATCCCCTCAGTGGTTCCGATCAGACACAGAACATAGCCCAGCTTGCCCAGCTCAGCGCCCTGGAGCAGATGCAGAACCTGAACAATACCTTGCTGAAGCTGCTGCTGTATCAGAATGTACAATACGGGAGCCAGCTCGTCGGCAAGCATGTAGTCCTTCGCGGGCCTGACAGGCTCATACAGGGGCAGGTGCAAAAGGTCAATATACAGGACGGCTATGTCAGGATCCTGGTAAACGATGTGTACTATGACCTGGAGCAGGTGGCAGAAATCGTGAATACGGAGGTGAATGATTGGCTTTGAGGATCGATAGAAGATTCATTCAGCCCTTGCAGGATACCAGCCCGCAGCAAAAGGTCGACCCGTCCGTCAGGCAAGGCGACGGCACCTTCCAAAGCATCCTTGAAAGACATCTGGACAAGGCCGAAGGCGGCATCAAAATTTCCGGCCATGCGAGCCGCAGGCTGATGGAGAGAAGCATTACACTGGATGCCAGCGATATAAAGGCACTAAGTGATGCGATCGACAAGGCCTGGGAGAAGGGTGCGAGGGAGTCCTTGGTGCTGTACAAGGATATAGCCTTTATAGCCAGTGTCAGGAACAGGACGCTCATAACTGCGGTGGACCCCAGGGAAAGCAAGGATAATGTGTTTACCAACATCGACAGCGCAATAATAGTCGAGAAACCGGCTGGACCGAATACGGGGGCCGGAAATGCCGCCGAGTGACTGAAGCGGCATACCACATCAATAGTATAAAGAGGAGGATAAACAATGATACGCTCTATGTATTCGGGTGTTAGCGGAATGAAGATCAACCAGACCAAGATGGATGTCATCGCAAATAACATATCGAACGTAAGTACGACTGCTTTCAAATCAAGCCGTGTCAGATTCGAGGACCTGTTCAGTTACACCATGGCCGGTGCACAGGCTCCCACTGACGTCGGGCGCGGCGGCATAAACCCGAAGCAGGTCGGCCAGGGCGCAAACATCAGCGCGGTCGATACGATTTTTGACGAAGGCTCGCTGCAGCCGACAGGCAGGGATCTGGACTTTGCCATAGAGGGAAATGGATTCTTCCTGGTGTCAGAGGATGCTGATTGCCAGATCATAAGGTATACCCGTGATGGCGCATTTTACAAGGATTATGACGGCAACCTGGTTACTGCAGGGGGCCTTAGAGTGGTAGGGTTTGGCGTCAACAGCCCCACCGGGGAAATATACACTACAGATATGAATGAGATCAATGATGCCAATGGGACTCCGGTACTGACCACGATCAGGATACCCGATGTGATAGATGTCGGCGGCGTCGAGCTGAGGCTGCAAAGCTTCACTGTTGACACACTGGGCCTCATCTCGGCAGTGTATGATGACGGCCAGATATACTATTTCGGAAGGGTGGCCCTTGCCAACTTCGCCAATCCCGGGGGCCTGTCCAAGCTAGGTAACAACACTTATGCGGCAACCAACAACTCAGGTATGCCCCAGATTGGCAATCCCGGACAAGCCGGCCTGGGCATCATACGCCAGAGCAACCTTGAAATGTCCAACGTAGACCTTGCCAACGAGTTTACCGAGATGATCATCACCAGCAGGGCATACCAGGCAAATTCCCGCATCATCACTACTTCGGATGAAATGCTGCATGACCTGGTAAACCTCAAGAGATGATCCGGGCTAAGTATTTGGCAGCGTGAATGACATAGTGCTTTATCAGGTGCCAGGCAGAGCACATGACCGCTTGTGCCTGCCTGGCCCCTGCAAAAACATCTTAAGGAGCCACCTATAATGATCACACTTACAACTATCAAGGGTAGCAGCTTTTATCTGAATGCGGATCTGATAGAAAAGCTTGAGGAGCTGCCTGATACTGTAATTACTCTGGCAAACGGCAAAACTGTCAGGGTAAGAGAAAGCGCAGAATTGGTTGTACAAAAAATCATTGAATATAAACGGGCTATTCATTGCATTGGGTTCGATTTGGAGATGAAGTGATGAAAAAGAATATTGTTCCGTTGATTGCTGCAATCGGAGGCTTCTCATTGATCGTATACGCCATAGGGTCTGACGGCGGTACATTTGCAATGTTCTGGAGCCTGTCATCAGTGATCATTACTGTAATAGGTTCTTTTGCAGCATTATTGATCAGCTATCCCTTCAAGTATATCAAGACCATACCTTCCCTGCTGAAGCAGATATTCAATGAACCCTCCAGTCAAAGACTGGAGATAGTGGAGATGTTTTCAGAGCTTGCCCGAAAGGCCAGAAGGGAGGGCTTGCTATCCCTCGAGGATGATATTGCTGCCATCGAGGATCCGTTTTTGAAAAAGGGACTGCAGATGGTAGTGGATGGCATGGAGCCGAAGACCATCAGTGAAATCATGGAGCTGGAGATAGATGCCATCGATGAAACCAAGTCCAAAGGCGAAAGCATATTCCGCTCCTGGGGCGAGCTAGCGCCTGCCTTTGGCATGCTCGGTACCCTCATCGGCCTTATCATAATGCTGGCTGACCTTCATGATATGGACTCGATCGGTATAGGAATGGCAACGGCGCTGATAACGACCTTTTATGGTTCACTGTTCGCCAATCTGTTTTTCATACCATTTGCCAACAACCTGAAGGCTCAGAAGGAAGACGAGCTCTATACCCGTGAAATGATGGTCGAAGGCATATTGGCCATCCAGTCAGGCGTAAACCCCCGTGTGGTTGAGGAAAGGCTTTCGGCTTATCTTACTCCTGAAGAGCGCCTGCAGAAAACCGAGAGGCTGCGGCAGCCTCAGGTGGTGATGGAAAATGAGTAAACGCAAGCAAAAAAATGAAGGCTCAGGCTCACCGGGTTGGATGACTACATACTCCGACCTTGTTACCCTGCTTCTGACTTTTTTCGTGATGCTGTTTGCCTTCTCCAGCATGGATGCCGACAAGTTCAGAGGTCTTGCACTTTCGCTGCAGGCGGCCCTGAATTCCAAGCCTGCTGTGTTCGAAAACCAAAAGCCATCCGGTGATGTACCGATCAAACCGATCGTAGATCCTACGCCCACGCCGGGGGATGACGAGGACCCGGATGAACGGGGGGAAAGCCGGATAACAATATTCTATAAGCTTATCAAGGACTACATTGAAGACGAAGGTCTTGACGCGGATATCAGCCTTCATACAAACAAACGAGGCGTGATCATCGAGATAAACGAGCATGTCCTTTTTGACCCGGGCAAGGCAGTTTTGAAGGAGAGCAGCAAAGCATTCCTAGACAGGCTGGTCCCGCTCCTGGTTTCGTTTGACAACAATATCATAGTTGAAGGCCATACAGATGATGTACCGATGACATCGCCCGATTACCCGACCAACTGGGAGCTCTCAACAGCCAGGGCTACGTCAGTCGTGCGCTATTACCACGAGCAAAAAGGTATCGAGCCGGAAAGGCTGTCTGCGATCGGCTATGGAGAATACCACCCAATCGTACCAAATAACAGTGATGAAAACAGAGCTCTAAACAGGAGAGTGAATTTGCTGATTGAAGTATCAGAGCAGGGAGATGAAGCAGATGGAGAGGATTGAACGGCCTAAAAAAGGCAGGATAGGACTGATAATAATAGTCATTGTCCTGCTGACTCTTGCAGCTGCCTTTTTAGCCTTTTCAAAAATCACAAAGACCTTTATGTTCGCGGAGAAGCCAAGGCCTGAAACTACCAACTATACATACAGGCTTGACGAGATAGTGGTGAACCTCAGGGATCAGGGGCGTTATCTGAAAACCACGATAGCCCTGGGCTACGGGTTGCAGGAAGACCTGAGCCTGATAGTCAAAAGGGAGGCGCAGATAAGGGACACCCTGGTCAACGCTTTAAGAAGCAAAACCGTCAATGAGGTCATGCAGGCAGACAAAACAGATGAGCTGAAGAGCGTATTGATGGATAAGGTCAATGAGTGCTTTGATGAAAAGATTATCACCGATGTGTTCATAACCGACTTCCTGGTCCAATGACAAAGGATGGGCAAATATCATGAAACCCACTGATATTATCACAAGTGTGCTGAAACTGCTGCTGGCATTGCCGGCAGTTGTACTGCTGGCATATATCAGCCTGCGCATGACGAACAAATACCTGTATACGCAGAATCAGAACAAACACATCCAAGTCCTTGAAAGGGTCCCCCTGTCCAATAAGTCGTCCCTGTGTATAGCAAAGGTACTGGATGAATATATGGTACTGGGCGTAAGTGAAAACAACCTGCAGGTGATCAAAACTTTGGATAAACAAGAGGTTGAAGTGCTTATGTCACAGGCGGACGGAACTGATATAACCACGGCTCTGCGTGTCAACCTGAATAAACTCTTAAAAGGAAAGCTCAAGGCATGAAGAAGAAGGCATTCGTTGTTCTGTTGGCTTTTTTGATCCTAACTGCTGTGCAAAGCGTACAGGCTGCACCCTTGATCGACATCGAAGTGGGCAAGCCTGAAGAGCCGGCCCAGTTTGTTGACAGTATCAATATTCTGATACTGCTTACCATTCTGACACTGGTCCCTTCCATACTGGTGCTGGTCACATCCTTTACCAGGATAGTCGTAGTGCTGTCGTTTCTGAGAAATGCGCTTTCTACACCGCAAACGCCTCCCAACCAGGTATTGATAGGGCTGGCACTGTTTCTGACCTTTTTCATAATGGCGCCGGTCTATGGACAGATAACAAGGGAAGCAGTCAATCCCTATCTGGAAGGCACTATAACCCAGAAGGAGGCCCTTGAGACCGCCAGCGGGCCATTGAAGGAGTTCATGCTGAGGCAAACCAGAGAAAAGGACCTGGCTTTGTTTGTGAAGTTATCCCAGGACGAGCTGCCTGAGGACAGAATGGATGTAGCCCTTACTACCGTTATACCGGCCTTTATAATCAGTGAACTGAAAACTGCATTTATAATAGGCTTTTTGTTGTATATACCTTTCATCGTGATCGATCTGATTGTGTCCAGTATATTGATGTCGATGGGTATGTTCATGCTGCCGCCGGCAACCATATCCCTGCCCTTCAAGCTGCTGCTCTTTATCCTGGTGGACGGCTGGCACCTGATCGTCAAGTCCCTGGTTGAAGGCTTTGTATAGTTCATTGATGTATTGGAGAAGAGGTTTGGTGACATATGAGCCAGGAAGTTGCAATCGACATTATCGGTGATGCCCTGAAAACGACACTGACAGTTTCAGCTCCGGTGCTTCTCATAGCACTTGTGGTAGGCCTGGTCATAAGCATACTGCAGGCGACCACTCAGATCCAGGAGCAGACCTTGACCTTTGTACCAAAGATATTGGCGGTATTTATCTCCCTTATAATCTTTGGCACCTTTATATTCAAGACCCTGATTGCCTTTACGAACAGGATATTTGACTATATATCGAACATAGTATCCTAGGTGATTTTGTGGAGATATTCTCACTCGAAGATTTTCTGGCTTTCTTTCTTATATTGATGAGACTCACCGCCTTTATGACAGCTTCTCCTATGCTAAGCGCCAAAGGTCTGCCAAACCTGCTTAAAATAGGCTTTTGCCTGGTTTTTTCATACATACTGTATCTGATTATGCCCCATGAGGTTGCGCTGCTGCATGGATCATTGCTGGAATTTGCTCTGCTTGCAGCAAAGGAAGTATTGTTCGGCCTGGGACTGGGATACTCAGTAAATCTTATATTGGTCAGCATGCAGATGGCCGGGCAGATGGTCGATTTTCAGATCGGCTTGTCCATGGCGGAGTTTTATGATCCGCTCACCAACAGCCGTGTGTCGGTTTTCGGCAACCTGTACCACTGGATAGGCATGACACTGTTTTTTGTGCTGAACGCCCATCACATCCTGATATATTCCTTTGTTGAGAGCTTTGAACTTGTTCCGCTCACCGGCATCGACCTTGGCACCATTGACCTTGGGGCGGTCGTCGACATATTCTCGGGGACCTTCGTGACCGCTTTTCAGATAGCGATCCCTGTCATATTTGTACTCCTGTTGACCGATGTGGTCATGGGATTGCTGTCAAGGGCTGTTCCTCAGATAAACATACTCATGCTCAGCCTTCCGATAAAGATATTGGTGGGCATGCTCGCTCTGACCGTGATACTGCCTGCAATCGGCAACATGATGGCCAATGCGATAAGCGGCCTGCAAGGCCGGATGGAAGAGTTTTTTCAAAGCATACCTTCTATGCTGCTGTTTGCCGCCGCAGGAGAGGAGAAAACGGAAGAGCCTACCCCGAAGCGGAAAGAGGATGCCAGAAAAAAGGGACAGGTGCCCAAAAGCCATGACCTGAACTCTGCTGCTATCCTGGTGCTTTTGGTGATCCTGATATCCATCCTGGGGGATTCGACCTATACGGGGATATTCAATGCCCTCCGCATATCGCTGGAGAGTGGCCTCAGCTACAATGTCAATATCGGCAATGCGGGGCAGATATTGCTGGGTCATCTGCTCAACTATATGAAAATCACGCTGCCTATCATGCTGATCGTTATGATCGCCGGTATCCTGGCAAACATCATGCAGACAGGGTTCATAAGGTCCACCCATCCTATCAAGCCTGACCTCAACAGGCTCAACCCCATAGAAGGCTTTAGGAACATAGTGTCACAGAGGGCGCTGGTAGAGCTGGTCAAGAATGTGATAAAGCTTGTGATAATAGGCAATATAGCCTACTCCTATATAAGTAAGAACCTGAGCAATATCCTTGCTTCGCCGCAGTACAATCCCCAAAGGCTCCTGCCGGTATTCATGGAGACGGTCAGGGGCCTGATGATACAGGTCGGGATAGGCCTGGTGATCCTTGCGATCATTGATTACATGTACCAGCGGTATGCATTCAGGAAAAGCCTGAAAATGACCAAGCAGGAGATCAAGGAGGAGCTGAAGGAGCAGGAGGGTGACCCGCAGATAAGGTCGCGGATCAGGCAAAAGCAGCGCCAGCTTGCAATGAGTAGGATGATGGCCTATGTTCCTGAGGCTACGGTCGTGGTCACCAACCCTACCCACCTGGCGATAGCGCTCAAGTATGAGGAAGCGTCCGGCAGGGCCCCGGTCGTGGTGGCAAAGGGGGCTGACTTCGTTGCTGAGAGGATAAAAAGCATTGCCAGGGAAGCGAGCGTACCGATCATTGAAAACAAGCCTCTTGCCCAGGCTCTGTACAAGGATGCGGACATCGGCCGGGAGATCCCTGTGGAGCTGTACCAGGCAGTAGCTGAGATCCTCGCAATCGTTTACAGAATGGAAGGAAGATATAGAGCCCATGTCTAAGCCAAGCGGAAATGCATTGACCAGAGTATCCAACAACATGGACATATTGACGGCCATCGGTGTACTGGGTATCGTTGTGCTCATTATCCTTCCGATCCATACTACCATGCTTGACATATTGCTGTCCTTCAACATTACCCTGTCAGTGATCATCCTGCTGCTATCGATGTTCACTACGGAGATCCTGCAGTTTTCCGTTTTCCCCACATTGCTTCTTGTCACCACCCTGTTCAGGCTCGGCCTTAACATCTCATCCACCAGGCTCATATTGAGCCAGAGGTATGCAGGACAAGTGGTTGAGGCCTTTGGCAGCTTTGTAACAGGGGACAACTACATAGTCGGTGCAATTATATTCGTGATCATCATAGTCATCCAGCTTGTCGTCATCACCAACGGTGCCGGCAGGGTATCAGAAGTCTCCGCCAGGTTCACCCTTGACGCCATGCCGGGCAAGCAGATGAGCATTGACGCAGATCTCAATGCGGGCGTGATAAACGACGAGGAAGCCAAGGCCAGAAGGGAAAAGCTGCAGAGGGAGTCCGACTTTTACGGTGCCATGGACGGTGCCATGAAGTTTGTCAAGGGCGATTCCATAGCCGGCATAATCATAACCCTCATCAATTTCATAGGCGGTATAGCCATAACGGTTTTTCAGGACGGACTGCCTGTTATGGACGCCATAGAACAGTTCGCGCTGTTGACGATAGGTGACGGGCTGGTCACCCAGGTCCCCTCATTGCTGATATCCGTTGCAGCCGGTGTGCTTGTGACCAGGTCAGCCTCCAGGGAGAATCTAGGTACGGATATAGGCAGGCAGCTCTTCACCATGCCAAAGGTCATGGCCATAGCTGCAGTGATAATGCTGTCCCTGGGCATCGTGCCCGGCCTACCGACAATTCCGTTCCTGGTATTGGCAGCGGGCTGCGGGACGTCTGCCTACCTGCTTAGCAAGGAAGAAAAGCTGAATCAGGCGAAAGCAGAAGCGGCTGCAGCTGCAGATATGGCGGCAGAGTCACCTGTGCCTGAAAACTTTATGAGCTACGTACAGGTTGAACCCTTGGAGATCGAGATCGGCTATGGGCTCATATCACTGGCAGATGACAGGAACGGCGGGGACCTGCTGGACAGGATCGCCGGGATCAGGAGGCAATGTGCCAGGGATATGGGGATCGTTATCCAGCCTATAAGAATAAGGGACAACCTTCAGCTAGCCACCAATGAATATACGCTCAAGATAAAGGGGATAGAGGTCGCAAGAGGTACGGTAATGCCCAATCATCTGCTGGTGATGAATCCTACCGGTGAAGAGATCAACCTCAAGGGCATATCGGCAGTGGAACCAGCCTTTGGCCTGCCAGCACTTTGGATAGAGGAAAAGCTAAGGGAAGAGGCGGAGATCCTAGGCTATACCGTAGTTGACGCAACGACCGTCATGGTAACGCATTTGAATGAGATCATCAAGGAGCACAGCTACGAGCTTTTGAGCAGACAGGAGGTCAAAAAGCTAATAGACGGGCTTAAGGAAAACTACAGCGCAGTCGTTGACGAGCTTATCCCCAATCTCCTGTCCCTGGGTGAAGTGCAAAAGGTGCTGCAGAATCTGCTGCGTGAAAGGGTGCCGATCAAGGATCTCGTGACCATACTGGAGACCCTGGCGGACTATGCGGCCAGCACTAAGAATATAGAGCTTTTGACGGAATACGTCAGGTTTGCATTGGGCCGGACCATAGTCATGCCATACCTCAATAACGACAAGGTGCTCAATGTGATCACGATCCATCCGGAGTTGGAGAAGCTCATATCGGAAAACCTGCAAAAATCCTTCCAGGGCTCATTTCCGGCTATCGAGCCAAGCCTGAACACCAGGATACTGGAGAGCATACATGAGCAGACCGAGAGGCTGGCTTTAAGGCAGATCCATCCTGTAATACTGGCATCGCCAAAGATAAGGGCTCCGTTCAAGCGGCTGATCGAAATGGCATTCCCCCAGCTGGCCGTACTGTCATTGAATGAGATACCCAACAACATAGAAATAGAATCAGTGGGCATGGTGAGCGTAGATGGTAATTAAGAGATACCTTGTGAACAACATGACCGAAGCAATGACACGGATCCGTTATGAGCTTGGCAGCAATGCGGTAATCGTCAGTACCAGGCGGATCAGGCAGAGGGGCATACTGGGCCTGTTCAAGCCCCAGGTCCTTGAGGTGACTGCAGCGGTCGAAAACAGGCAGGATACAGGCCCTGCCTTAAGCAATGCCGGCAAGATCATGAATGCGGGAGACAGTCAGACTGCTGAAAAGGGCCAAACCGCTGCAGGCCTGCAGGGAGATGAGGCAAAAAAGGCAGACGAAACGGAAAGCCGCCTGGAGAAAGAGCTCAAGGAACTGAAGCAGCTGGTCACCATGCTGATAAGCCAGGCGGGGCAAACCGGCGAAGCCAGCAAGGACTATATAGAAAGGGTCATAAATCACCTCCGGGATATGGATGTGGATGAGGAGATCATAGAAGGCTTTTCCGTGGAATGCGGCAATGCCCCGGAAGCAAATGCCGGTCCGGAGGCAGTGACCAGGTATTTTGAGAACATATTGTCCAACTGTATAGCAAGCAGAAGCATGAATGAAAAGGTATGGGCACTGATCGGGCCTACCGGAGTGGGAAAAACAACGACGATTGCCAAGATAGCTGCCCAGGAAATGCTCTATAACAAGAAAAGCGTCGGCCTTATAACATTGGATACCTATAGGATCGGGGCGGTGGAACAGCTTAGGACCTATGCCGGTATTCTGAACATACCATTGGAGATCGTGTATACAAAGGCAGATTTGATAAATGCCCTGGAAAAGCTCGGGCACTGTGATCTCATAATGATCGATTCCACAGGCAGGAGTTCGCTCAACAGGGATCAGCTGCTGGAGACCAGGGACCTTCTGGATGTCGTGGAGGATAAAAGGAATATCCTGGCTGTCAGTGCCGCTACCAGGAAAAACGATCTGAAAGCGATAGTCCAGAACTACGAGGCCATTGGATTCGACTCCATAATACTCACCAAGATGGATGAGACCCAGTATTACGGCAATATCATCAATATCAGCAAATATTCAGACAAACCGATTTGCTATATAACAACAGGCCAGGTCGTTCCGGATGATATCAGGGAGGTGACCAGGGAGGATCTCCTGGACTATATATTGACGGGGGTGCGGACATAAATGGATCAGGCTGAAAGGTTGAGGGCCCTTGTCAGGGAGAAGCTGGACAAGCCTCAAGAAATGCCCGGACGCAGCATCAGTATCTACACGATAGCCAGCGGCAAAGGGGGAGTCGGTAAAACCAGCGTTGCTGTAAACCTGGCTATCGCACTTCAGCAGAGAGGCAAAAGGGTGCTCATCATCGATGCGGACCTGGGCATGGCAAATGTGGATGTCATGCTGGGTTTGCTGCCCAGGTATACGCTATATGACGTTGTTGCTCATGGACGTCTGCTCAGAGACACCATACTGACAGGCCCGTATGATATGAAAATACTGCCTGGCGGTTCAGGGATCATGGAGCTGGCCACACTGGATGTTGAACAGCATAAGTCCATTTCAGAGCAGTTCCTTACTCTGGAGGGCATAGATACCATATTCATAGATACTGCCGCTGGCATATCGAAAAACCTCCTGTCCTTTATTGCCTTCTCCCATGAGCTGATCCTGGTAACAAGTCCGGAACCTACTGCCATAACCGATGCATACAGCGTCATAAAGGTTCTAGCACAGTACGGGCTGAAGAAAAACATCAAGGTCATTGTCAACAGAAGTGTAAGTTTGGAGCTGGCCAGAACCACCTTTGAAAACCTCAATAAAACAACGGATACATTTTTGCACACCAGGCTTGAGAGCCTGGGCTGCATACCAGATGATCCCAAGGTCGTACAGGCGGTCATGGTCCAGGAGCCCTTTCTGTTGCAGTATCCCGGGTGTCCTGCCAGCAGAAGCATCAATGAGATCGCTGACAGGCTCATCGGGATGCCCGGCAGCAGGAGCAGGATCCAATCGATCAAAGAGGTTTATAGCCGCCTGGTGAAAGTATTTAGCTGAGGTGGTGCGGGTGAAACCGATAGACTTTCGAATCAACAACAAAATAGAATTCATACTCGAGGGAAATGCCGAGTGCAGCAGCCTCATACAAGATGTCAGGCCGGACAGCCTGCTCGTGACAGTCCCTCTTGAAGGTCTCCAACGGCGTATGCTGCCCGTGGGAGAGACAGTGGAATGTGTCTATTTTGGTGAAGGCAGCAAGGTATACATGTTCACCTTGAAAGTGATCGAACGGGTCATGGATAATATACCTCTGTATCGCATAACCATACCTGACAGTTATGACAAGATACAAAGAAGGAATTATGTCAGGGTGCCCCTGATAGTTCCGGTTCTTTATACCGAGGCCCAGGATGATATAGACAAGCTCCTCAGGGAAAAGACGCCGGAAGAGGTCGAAGCCCTGTACAGGGGCTCCTGGCTGCGGTGCAGCACCTTGGACCTTAGCGGCGGCGGGATGAAGCTCAACACGAAAACGCCTGTTACACCAGGCGCCCTGCTCGTACTGATAATGAAGGCAGATGAGCTCAACATAGCAGTTAAGGGCAGGGTGGTCAGGTGTATAAAGAACATGGGCGGAGATCAGCCCGCCTTCCATTCCGGAATAGAATTCATCGACATACCTGAGGCCAGACGGGATAAAATCATAGGATTTATCTTTGAAAGACTAAGGGAAATGATCAGAAAAGGTGACATGCTATGAGTTCGGTACCTGATCGCAAATCAGAAATGGAAGCTATGATCATTCAGTATCTGCCCCTGGTCAGAAGGATCGCAGACCGTATCAATGTCGGTCATTCCGCTGATTTTGACAAGGAAGATCTGATAAGCGTCGGTGTATTGGGCCTAATCGATGCGATCAACCGGTTCGATGCCTCAAAAGGAGTCCCCTTCCAGACATATGCAAAGTGGCGCATCAACGGTGCCATATTGGATGAATGCAGGAAAAGCAGCAGGATCTCCAGGGACATGCTGAAGAAATCGAAGGAGATCAGCGCTGCCCGCAGCAAGCTGAGACAAGAGCTTCAAAGGGAGCCTGATGATGATGAGCTTTGCAAATTTCTATCAATAAGCCCATATCAGCTATACAAGGTGGAAAGCAGCATACATCTTTTGTCCCAGTACTCCCTTGAGGCGATCCTATTTTCCGGAGAGGATGATGAGCTTCGGCTTTCTGATGCCATCAGCGATACCAACATGCTGACACCGGAGGAGGAGGCCCTGATCAGGGAAAGAAGGGAACTGCTGAAGAAGGTGATAGAAAAGCTGACAGAGAAAGAACGGCTTGTCCTGAACCTATACTATAAGGAAGAGCTTACCTTGAAGGAAATTGGTGAGATCCTCAATGTCACCGTATCCCGGGTCTCCCAGATACACGGGAGAGTATTAGCCAGGCTCCGTGAATTGCTGGATACAATGTAAAGGCGGTGGACAGACTTTGATTTATGTGCTTTTAGCTATAGGTATCATATTGATCATAACCGGCATCAAGCTTAAGGAAAATGAAACAAAGCGGCGCGGTCAGGCTTTCAGGGAGGTCATGTCCGTTCAGGAAAGGGACAAGGGTGAATATATAAAACTGATGGCTTTGAATCAGGAGCTCTTGAACAGGGTGGGCTTCATAGAGCAAAGGACTGAGGAGATCATCAACAATCTTGCCCTCATTCAGCATAGTGTCGGGAATATGCTCAGCATGCCCGATGACGGCAGCAAGGGCAGGGAGCAGGAAGAAGCCCAGGATTACAGCGATGTCGTATCCAAAATAGATAAAATGATGAAATGCAACATGTCCGTAGATGAGATAGCCACTTCATTAAACATGGGGAAGGGTGAGGTCCTATTAATACAGAGATTATTGCAAAAATAAAGAACAGGATCACAGGCGAGCTGGTCCTGGGCATAGGAATAGGCATAGTGCTTGCCTGCATCCTCATTCTGCCGTTTTCCGGCAGGAAACCATCGCCCAAGGAGATAGAGAGCATGGCAAGGGACATGGGCATGATCTATGAGGATGAGGTCAGGGCCATATCAGGTGGTAAGGAAGGGGAGGTCAGCAGATGATCCGTGGACTCTATACCAGTGCAACAGGGATGATAACCCTGCAAAAAAAGCTGGAAAATGTATCGAACAATCTGGCCAATATCGAAACCGGCGGATTCAAAAAGCAGGAGCTTATCGCCAGAGCCTTTGACGATGTGAATATCGCCAACAGGTCAAATAGCCCTGACGGCAGGCTGAGACCCATCGGCACCATGCAACTGGGAGTCATGGTGGATGATATTTATACGGACTTTGAGCAGGGCCTGCTGAAGGAAACGAACAATCCACTGGATATGGCCATAGACGGTGAGGGATTTTTTACGGTACAGCTTCCAAACGGCGAATATGCCTACACGAGGGACGGAGGCTTCAGGCTGGACAGTGAGGGACGGCTGACTGCCGGGAACGGTTGTCTGGTGCTGGACAGAGATCTCAACAGCATAACCGTCGGTACGGAGGATTTTCAGGTCACCGGCGACGGCACCATTGTCCTGCCGGGTGGGCGAAGGGTCCAGCTTAATATAGTCACATTCCTGGACCTGCAGGCATTGCACAGGCTGGGAGAAAACATGTATGCCGTCGCGGCGGGCGCGCCGGCTCCGGCAGATCAGTATGTAGTAAGGCAGGGCTTTTTGGAGCAATCAAATGTCAATCCCCTGGATGAGCTGGTCAAGCTGATCGAAATAGCCCGCAGCTTTGAATCCAACCAGAAGGCCATCCAATCCATAGATGAGACTCTGGACAAGGCCGTAAATGAAATAGGGCGGTTATAACAGGAGGTATAAAAAATGTTCAAAATCCTGCATACGGGAAGAACCAGTATGGACGCCATGCAACGGAGGATGGACTCAATAGCCAATAACATAGCCAATGCACAGACCACAGGGTACAAAAGCCAAAGGGTCGAGTTCGAGGATCTTGTGTATGACAGGTTAGCAGACCGTGGCGTGCCCCAGACGGAGGAAGCAAGGCAAAGGCAGCTTGAGATCGGCACCGGCAGCAGGGCGAAGGATTTGGCCAGAAGCTTTGAACCCGGGATACTCAAGGAAACACACAATACATATGACCTGGCCATAGACGGAGAAGGCTTTTTTGGTCTGGTTGACGGCAACGGAGGCTTCTACCTCACGCGGGACGGAGCTTTCAGGGTAGATGCCGAGGGAAGGCTCACAGACAGCCATGGCTACTATGTAGTAATGGATGCCTATGCTCCGCTCAGCCAATATAATGATGAGGATGTCACCATCAGCGGAGATGGCCTTGTTACCGCCAATAAAGATGGGGTGAACGTAGTCCTGGGAAGGATACGGCTTTTCAGTGTGGCAGACAAGGGAAGCCTGACAGCGATCGGAGGTAACATGTTCGCAGTCCGAAACGGGACTGAAGTGGCTTCAAATCTGGATACTGAGGGGTTTGGCATTATCCGGCAGGGTTTTCTGGAAGAGTCCAATGTGGATTTGACGGAAGAGCTCGTAAACATGCTCGCAACCCAGCGGGCCTATGAACTCAATACAAAGAGCATAACGGCTGCAGATGAGATGTGGGGCATGGTGAACCAGCTAAAGAGGTGATCCACCATGCCATATCCGGACTCGTTATCTGAGTGAATCAATCAGGGGAGTATCACATCCCGGTGGTTTTCCAGCATCAGCTTCAGGGTCTCCTTCATATCTTCAAGGCTGCCGCATGTATCAACACCGTTGGAGGTCCAGGGCATGATGCCATGCCAGCCGTTTTCAAAGGCTGATACATAGTCCTCGGTGAGCGACCTGCCCGGCGTGCCCAGGGGCGGACACTCGGCAATCACTACAGGCTTTCCTGGCTCTACCCCGTATTTTTCGGGTGTGGTATAAAAGGGTATGCCAAAGTGGGGGATCATCCAGGGATAGTGATGGGGGGAATAGAAGTCCAGGCAGGCTGCCCTGTCATTGAGGGCGGCCAGCATGGAACCATCATTCACATATTTATTGTTTTTTATGACCGCTATGCCTACCGTGACCAGGATGTCGCTTGTCTTGTGTATGGCAGCGGTCGATTTGGCAAAGAGCCTGGTAAGGAGATCCCAGGGGATCTCGCCGCACTCCTTGTTCTCATTTATCCAGTCAGGCTCGTTGCAAAGGTCGATCGACCAAAGGGCCGTGTTGCCCTTATACCGTTCAACCAAAGGCAGGAGATAGTTTTCTATATAGCTGTCCACTGCCTTTTCGCTTTTTATCATGTTTCTCCAGCTTTTATACCTGCCATGGGCATACTTGCAGTGGTCAAAGGACATGGTCGTAGCCATGATGTAGAGCCGGTGCTTTTGAGCCAGAGAAAAGAGCGAATCCAGGTCAGACCAGTATTTGTCAGTCACGCCGGTCACAAGGCCGTTATCATCTATGTTTATGCCGACCGTGCCGTCGCAGGAGATCCATATCCTTACAGCATTTATGCCGTGGGCATGGAGCAGGGCAAAATGCTCATCCCACCACTTCTCATCATAGCTGCCGCCAAAGTCGTTCCAGCTGTTCCAGGGCGTGTTGGTGCCATTGATCCAGAGCTTCTTGCCTCCTGCGTAGAAATCGCCGCCTTTGACTCTTACCTTATCCAGGGGTGAACTGTCCGATACCTTTACCATCAAGTGAACAACTCCTTCAATCTCTGCCAGAAGCTTTTCTGGTCCTCTTCCGGCCTTGTATTGTTATTCTTTTCGCTGTCAGGCTTTAGCTCAGGTGTCTTAAGGATAAACTGCACCGAATTGGGCTTCACCCGGTCCGATACAAATGAGACCGGTTCAGGCTTTTCAGCCTCCTCCCCGCCCAGCTCATCAAATATGGTCCTGGCCTTATCGATACCGCTTTTGAGCTCCTTTTGCCCGTCAACCAGCTTCTGGACCTCTCCGGGAAGCTTTTTGACTTCCTTTGCGGTTTTTTCCAGGCCCTTGGCCAGCTCTCCCATGCCGTCCACGATCAAAGCAAGCCCGCCCAGCAGCTCCTGATTGCTTGAGGCTAATTTCGACATGCCTGCCGTAAACTCCTTCATGCCGTCCGAGATCATCCCCACTCCGTCTATATACTGGCTGAGCCCGTCCTTATATTCACCCAGCTGGGACTGGAACTCCAGTATCCTGCTTTTTATGCTCTCGGGCAGGAGGGGAAGCTGGGAAACAGGGTCGGTTATCATGGTTATCCCTGCATAGATCTGGTTGAAGCCGTCCTTGAGCCTTTCTCCTTCCCTGGCCAGTAGCTCCAGGTTATCTGATATTTCTGCAGCAGCCTTGGCCAGCTCGTCTACACCGCCTGTATATTTCTTTATCCCGTCCTGAAACTCCGGCATAGAGTCGTCAAGCTGCCCTGCACCGGCCGAGACCTGCTGCAAGCCTGAGGAGAGCTCCTTGAGCCCGTCCCTGAGCCTTACCGTACCGTCTGCCAGCCGGCCGGCGCCTTCTGAAAGCTGGGTTATCCCGGATCTGATCTCCTCCATATCTATGAAATTGTCCATATAGCTGTTCAAATTCAGGGGCATGCCTGTCATGCTTATGGATCCGAGCTCAAAATACGGGGAGTAGAAGGATATTTCAAATTCCGCAATCGTCCCCGGCAGGACCATATAGGCCAGGGTGGCTGTCCTGCCCGCTATCACCATCGACGAACCCGGAGCCTTTATCCCGGAGCAGGTATCAAGGCTCAAGGGGATCTGGAGCTGGAGCATGAAATTCTCTTTGAAATAGGCTGCGGCATCAGGGTTCGGCGTCACGGTGAACCTGAGTCTTATATCCCCGGACTTGCCTGCTATGGCCCTTGCGGGCATTTCCCTGCCGTCGAGCATGTATTTTATATCGATCAGAAATGGGAGCTGGGCCTCGTACAGCTTGCCCTGGTAATAGAAGCCCCTGGGGTCCTTCGGGAGCTGCCACTGGATGCTCTCATCCGTAATAACGGGCTGGATGCTGTTAGTCAGGTTCACTATCGTTTCATAGAGGCCGAAATCCTCATACAGACCGGCCTCCGGAGTGTTTATCCGGTTCACTACATATATTTCCTTCACGGAGCCATCATAGCCGAGATTGGCATAGACGGTCTCATCCTTGGAAAGCTCCTGCTTGATGAAAGCCTGTCCGGACAAGGTCTGGCCTGATGCAGAAAGGGTTAGCGGCATAAGGCTTAAAACGGCTGCCAGCAATACAGGCAGGACTTTTTTCATGATCATCAACTCCTTTCATTGGCTCTACACCCTGTTAAGTCAAGGTGGCTGAAAAGTTATATATCAGGCCTTTGTTATATTCTTTTTCAAAAGCGTGGTTCTGTGTATGACCCCATCCAGCAGGATGAGGAGGGAGGGGAGGAGGGTAAGCACGATCAGGCCGCTCAAAAGGGCACCCCTGCCCAGCAGGACGCCTATTTCACTGATCGAGCTTATGCTGGATACCGCACCCTCGGCAAAGCCTGCAGTCATCAGGATGAGGGCAGATACAATTACGGAGTTCCCTGCGGTCTTGACAGCGGACATGGCTGCATCTGCAGGAGACATGGTTGTCCTGAACTCCATGTATCTGTTTGTGATGAGTATGGCATAGTCGATGGTTGCACCCAGCTGCAGGGAGCTGACCACCAGATACCCTATGAATACAAGGCTGCTTCCGGTAAAGTAAGGTATGCCCATGTTGATCCATACGGATGCCTCGATGGCACTTACCAGGATCACCGGCAGGGAGAACGAGCGGAAGGTCAGCATTATGATAAGGGCTACGGCAACGATCGAGAACATATTCACCATGAAAATATCGCTGTCCACGGTAGACTTTATATCGGCGACCGCCGGTGTGTTGCCACCGATCAGCCATTTGTCAGGGAAATGCTTCTGGGTCGTTTCCTTAAGCCTTTCTATGGCCGCGAAGGTCTCCGGCGCCTCGCCCTTTACATTCAGGTTTATTATGAACCTGCTGTAGTTTTCCGTTGCAAAGGCTTCCACCACAGACTGGGGCAGGAATTCCCTGGGTATAGAAGGGTCGGCCAGGGTGACCAGCCCATGGACACTGTTTACAAACTCCAGGGCCTCGATCTCCTCGCTCAGTGCGATCTCCCTTGCTATATCTCCCGATGGCACAAGCAGGAGGACTATGTTGTTGGTACCAAAGCGCTCCTCGATCCTCCTTGTATCCTGCATGGTCCTGCTGTCTGTATCTCCTTCTGTTGTTTCACCGTATATGAAATGGTTGCTTTGCTGGGCCAGGTATGAGGGTATTGCGACCAGGAGCACGACAGCTATGATCAGATACCGGAGCTTAATAACCCCCCTGGCCAGTCTTTCAAGGTTTGGTGTGAACACCTTGTGGCTTGTTTTTTCAATGATCCTGCTCATATAGATGATCATCACCGGCATTAGGACAACTACTGTGATGAAGCTCAAGAGTATGCCCTTTGCCAGTACTATGCCTATATCTGCGCCTATCCCATACTTCATGAAGAGGAGGGCAAGAAATCCTGCGATCGTAGTTGCTGCGCTGGCAGCAATGGATGACAGGGCCTGGTGGGCGGCGTTGACTACTGCGGATATGACATCCAGGCCGCGCTTGCGCTCTTCAAGGTAACGGTGCATGAGAAATATGGAATAGTCCATTGAAATGGCGAGCTGGAGCACTGCGGAAATGGCATGGGTTATAAAGGATACGTTTTTGAAAAAGGCGTTGGTGCCCATGTTTATGGCTATGGAAACGCCAATTATACCAAGGTAGATGAAGGGCTCTACCCAGGAGGAGGAGGCCAGCACAAGGATCAGCAGGCAGAGGGGCACAACGATCAGCATGATCCTGAGAATCTCTTCAGCCAGGGTGCTTTTCATGTACCTGCTGCTTTCTGCCGGGCCGCTGATCGCAACCTCGTCTCCAAGGAGAGCCCTTATTTCTTTGATAGCATGAGTGGTCTTCTCACTGTAGTCGTTCTCTTCAAACTCCACCTGCAAGAGCGCAGCCCCATCCTTGTACCAGTTCTCAAGGGCTGGCTCCGGGATCTGGCTCAAGGGCTGGGTTATGTCATAAAGGTCATCAAGCCAGAGCACGGAACGGACTCCGTCGATGCCGGATAGGGCCCGCTTTGTCTCAAGTATCTCCGGTATCATGCGGTCCTCGAGCATCACATAGACAGTCCCCGGGTAGCTGAACTCCTGCTCCAGAACCTTGATGGCCCTTTTTGTATCGGAGTGGTCGGGCAGGTAGTCGGCCAGGTTGTAATTTACGGATACTCCCGGCAGGAGCAGCAGGCTCAGAACTACCGCTGCAGCAAATATGACGCAAACTACTGCCCTGCGGCGACAGATAAGTGAAAAGAACCTTTTCACCTTGATTACCTCCAGATGGCTTTAGATATCGTCAGCCAGGTTCCCAAGAACTATGAAGAGGAATTCCTTTAGCAGGTATTTCAGCCTTTCTGCGTCTCCGCCGTAGCCATTGAATATCGTAATGATGCCCTCCAGCAAGGATATCGCTACGGCATCGGCCAAAAGGGGGTCGCTCATGCTGTTTTTGGAAAACAGTTCAAGCATCAGCCTTTTGCTTATAAGCCTGGTGATATCCTGCTTGACGTTCTCATACTGGGACCCGGCGCTGCCGTTCATCAGTATAAAAAACTGTGCCCTGTTGCAGATAAAGGCATTGGTGATTATCTCCGTTATCTGTGCCAGGGTCGGGGAGGAAAGGCTTGAATATGCAGTCATTTCAAGGCCTAAAAGTATGTTCATCTGTTCCAGTGCAGGCAATACCACATTTTTGAATAAGTCGTCCTTGCCGCTGAAGTAGGAGTAGACATTGCCGACCGTCATCCCTGCCTGGGCTGCTATATTGCGCAGGGAGGACTGGCTGTAGCCGTTGACCAGAAATTCCTCCGTGGCAGCCTCGAGTATTTTGTTCCTCATTTCATCCTTTTGTACTTGCATCGCTAAACACCTGTTCATTTTTTATGACAGTATGATTATAGCACCAATAAAATCCAAAATCAATAATGAACGCCTGCTCAATTGACTGAAATTTCAAGAATGGTTGTTTCTTTCAAGATTTCATTAGACGTGCTGTTAACAGGAACAATGAGTTTGAACGAATGAAGAACAGCATTTAAAATATAACAAGGACCTGTATAGCAGGTCCTGTCTGGTATTATATAATAGTCAGACTTCGCACCTTCTGCGGCTTCTTTTTATAAGCATGTGAAAATGCCAGGCGATCAGGGCCAGTTCACTGCGCAGGGAGTATCTTCTGAAAAACTCCTCGACCAGCGCGCTGCTTTCCGGAGCCGGAGCATAGTCGTGCAACGTCCCGCTGAAGTACAGAAAAGGCTCAAGCACCTTCTCCATCTGCCCGGGAGTAAGCTTTGTGCTCTCAAACTCAAGGCCGGCCTGCATCAGGGCCCTTAGCACGAAATCGGAGCAGACATAAGCCTTGTAGGTATTGCTCCCGATGTCAAAAGGACGTCCCAGCACGGCCAGGGAGTTGTATATATACTTTTCCTCACAGTCCCTGATGCCGTATATGAAGGACCTCACCTGTTCATACTGCTCATCGCTTACAGGTATCCTGTACACCTTTATATTCACGCTTTTATTCTTGCCCAGGGTGAGCCTTTCAGGGAATTCCTTAATAAATCCGCCTACCAGGGCATTGCTCGCCCTGTAGCGTGCAAAGGAGTACATTTCACCAAGGTCGCGGCTCAGGCTTATGGAGGCATGGTTATAGCTGCTCCTGGTAACAGCCCTGATGACTCTGCCTATTTTAGTTGGTGTCGCGGATAATATGACATATATATCTCTCATAAACTTTCCTTCTATCATATCGGATACTGTTTATTATAGCATATACCTATACTTTACAACAGATTATATCAATCTGATGTCAACCATAGTTTGGCTTTGGTATTTTCATTTTTATTTGGGTGGTCATCCTTCAGCACACGCATCAATTTAGGAAAATGGCTAAAAAACCATACAAAATGGCTAATATGAGTATGAAATGTTGACAGGTATGTATAACAGATATGTTAAATAAAGTGAGACTGCGCTAATGGCCGTAAATTCATAAAGAAAGGATTGAGTGAAATGTGCTGATGTGATGATTGGCACCCTTACAACCTGACGGGGAATATCACGGACAAGTGGGTCCAGCACAATATAGAGATATATGAAATCATCAAGAAGTATGAGGGGCATGACAAGCCCGTATACTTTACTGAAATGGGCTGGTCTGACTACGGCAATACTGATAGCGACAAGGAACAGGCGAAATATTTGACAGACACGCTAGAAGCAATCAAGCAGCACATGCCATTCGTGCAGACAGTACACTGGTTCAGGTTGCTCAATGATGAATCAGCGGTTACCTGGGGCGGTGAAAAGGAGGCCAACTTCGGCTTGATGCGTGAAACCCCTGACGGGTTCACGCCAAAAGAAAAGGGAAAGGCTTATTATGAGGCTGCCGGTGGCAAAGGAGACTTGTACCAGTTTGCCGATCCTGCTCAAAACTAATACTATCTCTAGAACAAAGCGGGTAAAATGACCCGCTTTTCTATTGCTGCTGGACTTTACGCGTTTGTCCGGTGACATATGCGGGAAAGGTAAATAAATCGCTATGCCGGTGCCCCTACAGACATAAATGCGCAAGGGCAGTATTGAAATGGGGATCATATCTTGCTAAGATATAAACTGACGCAAAGAACCTTGTAAGAAATGATAGAGAATCGAACAAGGGCTGTTGAAATTTCAAATATGAGCGTACAACAGAGTTTTTGGAGGTAAAGCCATGGATACTTTAAATAAACTGCGGGAGAAAAACCCACACCTTAATATCCTGCCGGTAACGGATCCTGCCTTTGCAAGGTATGGCCAGATCCATTACGGCCTTGATACCGAAAGGCTTGTAAAAAATGTGCTTGATTATGTAAAAATGCCGGATGGGGTCGTGGCCTATGAAGCATCCATATCTGAGCTGGAGGATGAGAGGACCGTTGCTGAGCTGCAAAACAAGGTTTACGGTGAAATGCCCATTGAGATAGGGCTGTGCTACGGCTGGAACACAAAGCTCAACGGGCTGGAATATCACAAGGGCAATGAGCTGACCGTGGCCGTGACCGACCTGGTGCTGCTCCTCGGGGATTACAGGGATATAAGGTTCGGAGAAACGATCACCTATGATACATCCCTTGTCGAAGCCTTTTATGTAGAGGCCGGGACGGTGTTTGAGCTCTACGAGTCGTGCCTGCACTATGCGGCAGTCCATGTCCATGACGAGAAGGGCTTCATAGCCGTAATAGTACTGCCGAGGGGCACAAACGAGCCCTTGAAGCATCCTGTTGAAAAGAAGGCAGAAAACAGGCTGCTCTGGGCTGTCAACAAATGGCTCATGGTCCACCCCGAAGCCGCAAATGGCGAGTATGTGGGCCTGGTTGGTGACAATATCACTGTTAACACTCTATAAAACAATTGAGAGGCTGGTATCAGCCTCTCGGTTTTATTTTTTCTTCATCATGCCCCTGATCAAGCTGAATCCGGCAAGACCTGCCATTGCCCAAAGCATTTTACGCCCCATGCTGTTTGCCTTTGGCGCTTCGATCCCCAACTCCTGCGAAAACTCGGTCATCATTTTTTTGATGCGTTTCGTATCCATATATGCACATCTCCTTTCGTTGTTGTTTAAATTATTATCTCCAAATGCCTTTAAAAATTGTTTGTTTGCAAGAATTGTTTATTATAGAGCCTGACTTATGCTATACTGAGATTAGCTGAGGGGACCGAACCGCACCGATAGCAAACAAGCCGAAGGGGGATCTGTTAATGAAGAGCAGCTGGACTTCTCGTGTCAGACTGGATTATCGTTTCGCCTTCAGAGCCGGGGTCTTGATCCTGATAGCAATTCTTGCATATCTGGTTTTAAAACCGGTACAAATAACAGTAAATGATAAATACATAAGAATAAATGGTCTTTACGGAGTAACTGTAAGAGTAGAGGACATACTTGAGCTGAAGCATACGGATGAGCTGCCCCCGATAATATCCAGGCTGAACGGTATCGACCTGTTTGGCTTGAGCAGGAGAGGGATCTACCAGCTAAAGGACATCGGGCGGGCACGGATGATCTCATTTTCCACGGGAGGCCCCTTCATCCTTATTAATGCCGGCAGTGAATGGATAGTGATAAATTTCAAGTCGCCGGATGAGACAGAAAGCCTGTACCGCAAGCTCTATGAGGTCATATATAAAGACAGGTGAATATGATTAGAAAGGAACCAATGGCATGATAGAACTTCTGAACGTCAACAAAACCTTTAACGGAAATGTCAAAGCTGTGGACAACCTGAACCTGGTGATACCCAATGGTGAGATATTCGGTTTTCTAGGCCCCAACGGAGCCGGCAAAACCACAACGATCAAGATCATAACGGGTATACTTAACGCTGACAGCGGCAGCGTCAGGGTAAACGGCATCGACATCAAGGAGGAGCCCCTGGCAGTAAAGCGCAGCATCGGCTTTGTGCCGGACACCCCCAACATGTTTCTTAGGCTCAAGGGGATCGAATATTTGAACTTCATGGCTGATATGTATGACGTGTCGACGGCAGACAGAAAGGAACGGCTCCAATACCTGGCTGAACGCTTTGGCATGGCAGATGTGCTGCATGACAAAATACAGAGCTACTCCCATGGTATGCGGCAGAAGATAGTGATAATGGGCGTCCTCATACACAATCCCTCGGTATGGATCATGGATGAGCCAATGACAGGGCTTGACCCCAGGTCCTCCTTTATCCTTAAGGAGATGATGAGGGAGCACGCTGACCAGGGCAACACCGTATTCTTTTCCACCCACGTGCTGGATGTGGCGGAAAAGGTCTGTGACAGGGTCGCCATCATCGACAAGGGCCGGATATTGTTCAACGGCACCATCGAGGAGATGAAGGAGCACTTCAACAGAAACGAATCCCTGGAAAAAATGTTCTTGGAGTTGACGGATAGTGAAAAATAAGACTTTGAACCTGGCTATGATTTTATTGAAAAACGGCAGCGGCCTGGGCTTTAAAGGCAGCAGCACTGCCACCAAGGTCATGATGATCGTCCTGTTTGCCATCGCTATCCCGTCAATGATGGGCGGGGTAGGCGCCTTCACCATGTTCCTGATGGAGCCGCTGATGGTGATAGGCCAGCAGGGCCTTGTGCTTACATGGGGTATCGGGATCACCTCTGCAGCCGTTTTTGTATTCGGCATCTTTTATATAATAAGCACCTTTTACTTCTCATCTGATGTGGAATACCTGCTCCCCCTGCCGCTCAAGCCCAGGCAGATAGTAGGCGCAAAATTCCTGGTCGTGACCGTTTTTGAATATATCTTCGCAGCAATGATATTCATACCCATCTGGATCACTTATGGCATAAGGATCTCCATGGGGCCCCTTTATTATCTCTACGGCCTTGTCCTCCTGATCCTGATGCCGATAGTGCCCCTTGCCCTGGCATCCCTTTTGAGCATGATCATCATGCGCTTTACCAACCTCAATAGGTATAAGGATGCCTTCAAGATCATCGGGGGCTTGTTCGCCATGTTCCTTGGTCTAGGCATCAACATGATGATGCAGAGCATGTCTATGAACCTGTCTCCAGAAAAGCTTTCCGAGCTGCTGCAGCAAGGCCAGAACTCACTTATCGGAGCTTTGCCCAGCATATTCCCCACTGCCGGATGGGCAGGCCAGGCCCTTGTTCACAGCGGGTCTTTGAAGGGCCTCATGTACTTTGCGGTCTGCATCGGATTTTCAGCTGCGGTGTTTGCAGGGCTTCTGGCCCTTGGGCAGCTTATTTACCTGAAAGGGGTAGTAGGCCTGTCGGAGACCGGCTCAAGGCGGCGCGGCCATGGGCTTGAGGAGATCGACAAAGGGGTCGAAAAGGGGTCTGTCATAACGACCTACACGCTTGTGGAGCTCAAGCTCCTGTTCAGGACGCCGATATATTTCTTGAACTGTGTGATCATCAACTTTCTGTGGCCGGTCTTTCTGCTGTTCCCCTTCCTTGTAAGAAATGAGGAAGTGGATATGCTGGCGGAGATAAGTAAAGCCATCAATCAAAGTGATGCGGGCGGCATTATCCTGGCAGTCTTTTTCGCACTTGCGCTATTTGTCAGCGGCAGCAACGGGATAGCAGCCTCAGCCATTTCCCGTGAAGGCCAGGAGCTCTATGTCAAAAAGTACCTGCCTGTGAGCTACAAGGATCAGCTGATCGCCAAGCTGCTCTCGGCATTGACCCTCAGCTATGTCGCTATAGTTACCATGGTCATCGTAGGGATCGTCCTGTTCAAAATCCCGGTCACAACAGGGGTATTGGTCCTGCTTACCGGATGGCTGCCGGTCCTGTTCATGTGCCTGTCAGGCCTGCTGATAGACCTGTACAACCCCAAGCTGGATTGGGACAACGAGCAAAAGGCCGTCAAACAGAACATCAATGTCCTATACAGCATAATAATCGGCATGGGGCTTGCCGCAGCCAGCATAATACCCGTTGTAGCCTTCAAATGGAGCATAACGGTCACACTCCCGATACTCTGCGGCGCATTCCTGGCCTTGGATCTTATGCTCTATAATGTCCTTAAGACTGTCGGTGTAAGGCGGTTTGGAAATATTGACGGCTGATGATTACACTGTTTTGGAAGGATACTGCCGATGAAAATAAAGCTGTCCCGGATGCTGTTACTTGTCCTGACGGCTGTCAGCCTGGGCGGATGCAGTCACGGTTCAAAACCTGTAAAGATAGATATTTTTGCCCTTGATACCTACATAACCTTTACGGTATATGGCAGGCTGAATGCTGATGCCGCCATAAAGGCAGCGATCAGCCGCATAAGGGATATAGAAAACAGGATGAGCGCTACAAAGCCCGGCAGCGAGATAAGCCTGATCAATGAGAAGGCCGGGATCGAGCCTGTAAAGGTCAAGCCGGACACCTTTTATGTCATCAAAAAGGCCCTGGAATATGCCGAGCTGACCGGCGGTGTCTTTGACATAACCACCCTGCCGCTGAAAAGGCTGTGGAATATATCAGGGGACAATACCCGGATACCTTCTCAGGAGGAGATATCGGAAAAGCTCGCCCTGGTGGACTACAGGAAGGTGAGGCTGGATGAGGCTGAGAGCACCGTGTACCTGGAGGAAAAGGGCATGATGATCGATCTGGGCGGGATCGCCAAGGGCTATTGTGGCGATGAGGCGGTGCGTATATTAAAGGCCCACAATATCCAGCATGCCCTTATAAACCTGGGCGGAGACATAGTCACCCTGGGGACGAAGCCTGACGGAACTCCGTGGAAGATAGGGATCCAGAACCCTCGAATAGCCGAGGATGAAGAGGGCAGACAGCATGTAGCCGTATTTGACATAAGCGGCGGCACGATCGTGACCTCAGGTGACTATGAGCGCTATATGATCAGGGTTTACGAGGAGACGGGCATCCGCTACCATCATATATTTGATCCCAGGACCGGGTACCCTGCCGACACTGGGGCGATCAGCGTAACGGTAAAGGGAGCGAGTGCCGTTGACTGTGATACCCTGGCCACATCGATCTTTATCCTTGGTGCCGAGGAAGGCCTCAAGCTGGCTGAATCCCTTGAAAATATAGATGTTATGATAATAACCGAGGATAAAAAGCTGCGTTTCAGCAAAGGGTTCGGTGAGCAGGCCTATTCCATCCACCCCGCTTATGCAAAGCAGTCGTCCGGGACCGGCGATTAGGGCAGTAACAAGCAAAGGCTGTATTAGCATACATTACAGGGAACAACGAGAACAGGAGATCGAAGCATGGAAAGAAAAAAGGTACTGGTAGCTTATTCACTGCCTGAAGAGGACCTTTGCGACCTGAGGGAGGAGTTTGATGTGACCAGGTGGCAGCGCGGTGCCATGCCCTATGATGAGGTACTCGCTGCAATACCGGAGTATGACGGAGTGCTGGCTGCAGGGATAAGGGTCGACCGGGAAATAATAAGCAGGGCCGGGAAGCTTAAAGCCATCTGTGTATATGGTGCGGGCTATGATAACGTCGACATCAAGGCAGCTACCGAGCATGGGATAGTGGTCGCAAATATACCCGATACGGTCACCGAGTCCACTGCAGAGCTGGCCATCGGGCTGATGCTGGCGGTCATGAGGCGGATCACCGAGTGCGACAGGAAGCTGAGGCAGGAGGCCAAATCTGCCTGGGGCATGTACAGGAACATGGGCTACAACCTGTACGGCAAGGAACTGGGGATCATAGGCATGGGGCGGATCGGCAAGGCAACGGCAAGGAGGGCGGCCGCCCTGGGCATGAGGATTTCCTACTACAACCGCAGGAGGTTGGAGCCCGCTGATGAAGCTCAGCTAGGCGCGGCTTACAAGCCGTTGGATGAGCTGCTTGAGACCGCCAACGTTGTTTCGATCCATACGCCCCTCAGCGATGAAACATACCACCTTATTGGAGAACGAGAGCTTTCGCTTATGAAGCCGGAAGCCTTTATCATAAACACCTCAAGAGGAGCCGTCATAGATGAAAAGGCACTTGCTGCCAGGCTGTGCGATGGCGCTCTTGCAGGGGCCGGGCTGGATGTTTTCGAATGGGAACCCAGGATCACGCCGGAGCTTTTGACGTTTGACAATGTGGTGCTGACACCCCACATAGGCACCAATACCCATGAGACACGGTCCCTTATGAACCGGGAGGCCTGCCGGGCTTTGATCGATCTGCTGGATGGGCGCAGGACCGCGAATGTGATCAATCCGGAGGTGCTGTAAGCTCGGCTCTTAATGAAAATATGGGAGGTAGGTTTATGCTGAATGTGGCAATGCTGAGCAAGTGGCATGTCCATGCCGATGACTATGCAAGCCAGCTTAAAAGGATGGAGGATGTTAAAATCACTGCTGTATGGGACGAGCTTCCGGAGCGGGGACGTCTCTGGGCCAAGGAACTGGGAGCAGCTTTTGAAGAAGACCTGCAAGCGCTGCTTAGGAGGCCTGATGTCGATGCCGTCGTGGTCGACGCGCCGACAAGCCTGCATGCAGAGGTGATGATCGCCGCAGCCAGGGCGGGCAAGCACATATTCACCGAAAAGGTGATGGCACCCACTGTGGCGGAGTGCGAGGCCATAGCTGAGGCTGTCAGAGAAAACGTGGTCTTGTTTTGCATATCCTTCCCCCACCGCACTTTCCCGTCGAACCTCTTTGCCAAAAAGGCCGTGGAGGAAGGCCTGCTTGGAGACATCACCCTCCTGCGCGTAAGGAATGCCCACAGCGGTGCCGTGGACAACTGGCTGCCTGCCCACTTCTACGATGCCAGGACCTGCGGTGGTGGCGCCATGATAGACCTGGGTGCCCACCCCATGTATCTGAGCCGTTGGCTACTTGGCAAACCCAAGAGCATCACATCCATGTTCAACAGCTTTACCGGCAGGCCCGTAGAGGACAATGCAGTCAGTATCATAGAGTTTGAAAACAAGGCGATAGGGATCGTAGAGACAGGGTTCGTAACTCCCAACAGCCCCTTTTCACTGGAGCTTTACGGCACGGAGGGGACATTGCTGGTCGGAGGCTGGGACAACGCAGTAAAGTTAAAATCCCGCAGGTGGCCCGGTTCGGACGAATGGACGGTAGTAAAGGACCTGCCGCAGGCTCTGCCTTCGGCAATGACCCAATGGGTGGAAGCTATCCTGCACGGCTCAAAGATCCATTTCGGCCTGGAGGATGGGATCCAGCTTACTCAGCTCATGGAAGGAGCCTATAAGTCCTACTCTGAAGGACGTAAAGTCGACTTTTGACAAGATCGACAAAGAACATTACCGGGAGGAACAAGGGATGAAGACGTTGTCCAGCGAGAAGGTATTCAGCGGCAGGATTATACAGGTGTACAAGGACCAGGTCCTGCTGGAGAACGGCATTAGGACCGAACGGGAAGTGGTAAGGCACAGGGACGCCGCAGCGGTGGTGGCGGTAAATGACAAAAACGAGATCCTGATGGTCCGCCAGTACAGGTATGCCATAGCACAGGAGCAGTTGGAGATACCTGCCGGGCTGATGGATGAGGGTGAGACTCCACTTGAGGCCGCCAGGCGTGAGCTTATGGAGGAGACAGGGTATGAAGCGTCCAACTGGCAGCATCTCCTATCCGTGTACATGTCCCCCGGTGCCCATGATGAGGAAATTCACATTTTCCTGGCGACGGGCCTTAGGGCTGCAGGCAGGCAGTCCCTGGATGAGGATGAGCTCCTCACCCTTGAGACAGTACCCCTGGATTCCATTTTGCATAACATAGAAGCAGGCAAAATAAAGGATGGCAAGACCGTGACCGGCATTTTGGCATACCGGCTGTTTGCACAGGGCTAGGCGCAAATATCAAAAAAGTCGCGGGACCCATATTGTTAATTTATCGACAATCGAATATTTTATGCTATAATATATGCGGGAAGCTATTATGCGACATACTTGATATACAGGCGGCTTTCAGGAGTTGGACAGTTTCCGGGGTGGAAACTTAATTTTTGAGTTTTTCCGCCCTTTTTATGTGTTAAGTATAGTTGCAAAATCAGTCATTATTATATAAGGAGTTGATATATATGAATAAAGTACGTATCAGTGAAACAGTGCTAAGAGATGCTAATCAATCTTTGATAGCTACCCGGATGCCCTTCTCTGATTTCGAAGGGATCTTGGAAACTATGGACAAGGCAGGCTATCATTCATTGGAATGCTGGGGAGGGGCTACATTTGATTCCTGTCTGAGATATCTTAGCGAAGATCCCTGGGAGAGGCTTCGCAAAATCAAGGATAAGGTCAAGAACACCCCTCTGCAGATGCTGCTGAGAGGTCAGAATATATTAGGCTACAGACACTATCCTGATGACGTAGTCAGAATGTTCGTTGCCCGTTCAGTCGACAACGGGATGGATATTTTCAGGATATTTGATGCCCTCAACGATTTCAGGAATATCCGTGTGGCAGTCGATGAAGTGTTGAAGCGCAACGCTCATGCGCAGGGTGCTATCTGCTATACCACCAGCCCTGTCCATACCCTGGACAACTATGCAAAGCTGGCCAAAGAGCTGGAGGAGATGGGAGTCCACTCCATCTGCATCAAGGACATGGCCGGTATCTGTGGGCCTCAGGAAGCTTATGACATAGTAAAGGCTCTTAAGGAAACAGTGAAGGTGCCGGTATATTTCCATACCCACGGCACTACCGGCCTGGGCCCGATCACTTATTTCAAAGCGATCGAAGCCGGCTGCGATGGCATCGACTGTGCCATCTCATCCTTCTCGAACGGCACATCTCAGCCGCCGACAGAAACGATGAACTATGCATTGAAGCAGGCAGGATATGAAACCGGCCTGGATGACAGCATCCTAAAGCAAATAAATGATCATTTCAAACCCATAAAAGAGAAATATGTCAAGTTAGGGCAGATGGATCCCTTCGTAATGGGAGTAGAAACAGATGCTCTGGTATATCAGGTGCCCGGCGGCATGCTCTCCAACCTCATAGCCCAGCTTAAAGCTCAGAATGCTCTGGATAGATTGGACGAGGTACTCGAAGAGACTCCAAGGGTTAGAGAGGATCTCGGTTATCCTCCCCTGGTCACACCCATGAGCCAGATGGTAGGTGTACAGGCTGTATTGAACGTTTTAGCAGGAGAACGCTATAAGAGTGTCGCCAAGGAAGTAAAGGCCTATTTGAGGGGCGAATACGGCAAAGCTCCCGGAAAGATCAAGCCCGAATTGATCGAGCAGATACTGGGAGATGAAGAGCCAATCACCACCAGATTTGCAGACACCCTGGAACCACAGTTTGAAAAAACCAAGGAAGAGCTGAAAGGCGTAGCGAGGTCTGATGAGGATGTACTTTCCTACATCGCCTTCCCGCAGATCGCAGAGAAGTTCTTCAAGGAACGGGAAGAAAGAGAATATATAACAGTCAGTTATTCAATCGTGAAAAAGTAAAGGGTGGTGTCAATGTCTTTCGGAGATAGTTTACTGGTTTCAGTCTTTTCCATGGCACTGGTGTTCGCTGTTTTGGTCGCCTTGTACTTCCTGATCCTGGCTTTTTCCAAAACCATAGGCAAGGCAAAGGTAAGCCCGGAAGAAAGTGCGGCACCGGAAACAGCAGGCACTGCAGCACAGCCGGTCAGTTTGGCCGAAGGTACTGCAGGGCAGGATATGTCAGCCGGCACATTAAAATTGAAAAATGTGGATGAGAAAACAGCGGCAATGATAATGGCCATTGTCAGCCATGAATCCAATATACCTTTGTCCGAGCTTCAATTCAAATCCATCAGGCTGATAGATGAGAAATATTAGGCGATCTTGAATGGAGGTTAAATCAATGCGATACATTGTAACTATTAACAATAAAACATATGAAGTAGAAGTTGAACAAGGACAGGCCAGCATAATCAATGCCGGGAATGCTGCAGTCCAGGCATCATCCCAGGCTGCTCCGGCCACATCTCAGCAGGCTGCTCCTGCACCGCAGCCGGCACCCACTGCACCACAGCAGGCCGTGCAGCCAGCGCCCGCACCTGCTGCAGTCAATGGTGAGGCAGTCAAGGC
>JAKPIB010000013.1 GCA_029549985.1 Bacillota bacterium | reverse complement strand
GATACATTGCCGTCAAAGTCCATATACCCATACTCCAGCTCGGCGCATACGTCCTCCGGCCTGTCGTTTATGCAGGAGACCGAGACGACACCGTCTATTGCCCTGATTATCAGCTTCCTGTGCTCAAAGGCTCTCTTTAGGAAATAGTAGGAGTTTTTCCTTGTCGTGTAGTAGTCGATCACTGTCCAGCCTGTTTCAGGCCAGCAGTCGTTGTACATCCAGATAAGCTTTCCGGAGCAATGCTCCCTCCGCCTTAAGGCGCAGGTCAGCTCGTCATAGAGGATGCCCTGCAGGATCCCTGAGTAGAGCAGGTACTCCTCCGCGCCCAGCTTGCTGCTGTCTGTCAGGTGGCGGTCGATGGTGCTCAGGATGAGCTGCTTCTTGCTCTCATCCTCACCGTGGTGGTTCCAGATTGGGCTATTGTACTCTACCTTTTCGCCGTCAAAGTACTTTTCGACGGAGCTGTACTTCAGCGCCCCGTAGAAGCCATACTCGCTGGAGAACCTGACCCTGGCCGCCAGGCGGTCAAAGGCTTCCAGCTCATAGGCAAATGCAAAGCCCGTTTCATGGGGCTGGCGGGTCCAGTTCCACAGGTGGCAGTCCCCCGACAGCATATCGTTGGCCTTGTTGCCGTAGAAGGGCGAGCTTGGCATATAATGCACGCAGGGGGTGTTTTTCCTTACGATCTCCGGCAGGAGGTAATTGAAAATCTTTGTCCCGTGGTAATGCTCCGCTGCCACTTCGCCCTGGAACCAGTCCGTATAGGACTCGTGGACCTCGTTGTTGCCGGACCATATCGCCAGACAGGCCTGATATCCCAGGCGCTTTGTCTGGTATTCGGCCTCCAGGGCCGCTTCATGCATGAACCAGGGGAGATAGTCAGGGTAGAAGGCGCAGGCATACATGAAGTCCTGCATGACCATTATGCCGTACTCCGAGCAGTAGTCGTAGAAGCAGTCAGGCTCGTACAGGCCGCCGCCCCATACCCTGAGCATGTTGAAGTTGCAGTTGGCCGCCTCCCTGACCAACTTCTCGTATTTTTCCTTCGGGATGCGCAGGTAGACGGAATCCGCCGGCACCCAGTTGCCGCCCTTGCAGAAGATCCTTTTGCCATTGACTATGACATTGAAATATCTTGAACCGTCAGCCAGCTTGGTCTGGTCGACGGTGATCGTCCGAATGCCTATCTTCCTGTCTGGCATACGGTTCTCATGGCCCCTGCATGTTACACCGGCTGATACGGTATAAAGGGGCTGGCCGCCGCTGCCGTTGGGCCACCAGAGCTTTGGGTCCCGGATCTCGATCTCGTCATCGATGAAGTTCACTCCGCCCGAGGCATAGAAATCCTTCTCATAACTAAAAACTGTTTTCCCGTCAAAGCTGATATCCACGCTTAAGCAGGCATCGTCCGCGGTGCACATGCTTAGGTTTTCCACTTCGAAATGCAGCCTCAGCCTGGCCGTGTTATTCCCTATCGACAGGGTGTCGCACCTGAAGGAGCTTATCTTCGCGCCGGATACCCCCTCAAGCTCCACCCGCCCGCCGATGCCGCAGGTGGGGACGGGCTTGCACCAGTCCCAGCCATGGGTGAACTGGGGCTTCCTCAGGTACACCCTCTGCCCCAGATCGCTGTTGCAATAAAAGGTCAGGGAATCGTTTGGATGATACTTCTCATAGCCAGTAGTCAGCCTGATGATGATCTGGTTTTCGCCGACTTTCAAGGCGTGCTTTACATCCGCGTAAAAGGGACGGAAGGTGTTTTTATGATTCCCGATATAACGCCCGCTGACGATTATATCTGCATTATAATCAAGCGTTTCTATAAATAAGCGGACTTCTTCATGGCCGTAGAGCTCCTCTGTGACGGTGAAGCTCTTGATGAACCACCAGGAATAGTCTCCGACCCACATACAGTCATCGCTGTTGGTCTTTAGTAAAGGCTCTTTCAATATCCCGTTTTCAACGAGCGGCACTATCACATCGCAGGGGACATTTGCCGTCAAATATCCACTTCTCGACGGCATGGGGCGCGGCTTGCCGTGCCCGTGCATCTCAAACCGGCCGTCCTCCCTCGAAGCCACTTCAGCATACTGCATGGCGGTGACATCCATAAACTCCGCCCTGAGCTTCCACGGACCTGACAGATCAAGCGTTTTCATTCATCAGACACTCCTTCATGATTTGCATAGAAAAATAAGATGGCAGATGACCAACAGGATCATGATAACCAGTTTGTAACAATTATAGCATTTCGGCAATAGGGGGTACAAGCAAGCATTTGCTCAAAAATCCTATGGAAAAGACGGTCCACCTTGCCGGCAGCTTGTTATTACAATATACTTGATATGTCCGAGAGCGGAACAAGGGGTGAAAGTATGGCTTTGTCCTTCCTGCGGGGTATGAGCATAAAGAAGAAGCTGGTCATCACATATGTGCTTGTGGTGACGGTCATTGTAACGATTTTCAGCATTTTCTACTATATAAACAGCAGAAGCATCAACATGGAAAAAGCCGTGTCCCGGTATGAGAATTCGACAGACCAGATGTACGGCAAGCTCCAGACCGGCTTCAGCAGCTATGGGAAATATGCCTATCTGATCGCCCAGAACCCATCCCTTGTGAACCTCCTGACCTCAACTCCCGAC
>JAKPIB010000007.1 GCA_029549985.1 Bacillota bacterium | reverse complement strand
TAAGGTATAGCTTAACGCAGCTGGCGATCGGTCCTACGCTGTATAGTGCCAAAGCTCAACGAGTGAAGAGTCACTTTATTGTTTGCTATGCCTTCACTTGTTGAAGGCTTTTTTGCTTTACATATGTGTTATATGTATCTTGCGTGTCAAAAACACTGCTTGAAAGAAGGTGGTGATGGTTATGGATTACCCTGATCCTTTACCTTGTAGTAAGAATAGACTATCAAATGAAAGCCGGGACTATAACTGTCACCAGCGCGAGTTGTAGTCCCCTGGGAAGGAGTGACTGCAATGGAAAAAATCATTAAACTCATCAATGAGGGCAAGTACACTGAAACAAGAAATGAACTCATCAAACTGAATGTAGTTGATATCGCTCAGTTTCTAAGCGAGCTTGAGGAAGATAAATCTTTGATAGTTTTCAGGCTTTTGCCGAAGGAGATAGCGGCTGAAGTTTTCAGCTACATGTCCAGTGAGCAGCAGAGGTATATTATAGAGTCTATCACCGACAGGGAGATCAAAGGTATCATAGACGAGCTGTTCATGGATGATACTGTCGACCTGCTGGAAGAGATGCCTGCCAATGTTGTCAAGAAAATACTCAAGAACATTGGTGAACAGGAACGGAAGATCATCAACCAGCTCCTGATGTATCCGGATTACTCAGCCGGCAGCCTGATGACAATAGAATACGTTGACTTAAGAAAAGAGATGACCGTAGGCGAAGCCATCCGGCACATCAGGGAGACAGCGATCGACAAGGAAACGATAGATGTATGCTATGTCACAGACAACAACCGCAAGCTGGAAGGCGCCGTTTCCATAAGGAAATTGATCCTGAGTGATGAAGCAGCTCTGGTCAAGGACCTGATGGAAACCAATATAGTATCCATACACACCCATATGGATCAGGAAGAGATCGCTGACCTGTTCAAGAAGTACGATCTGCTGGTAATGCCGGTGGTCGACAAGGAAAACAGGCTAGTCGGTATCATCACTATAGACGATATCGTTGATATTATCGAACAGGAAAATACGGAAGACTTCCATGTGATGGCTGCTATGCAGCCCTCGGAAGAGGAGTATTTGAAAACACGTGTCGTCAAACTGGCCAAAAACAGGGTCCTGTGGCTGCTGGTACTGATGATATCAAGCACATTTACAGGGTATATAATAAGAAGGTTCAACGATGTGCTTCAGTCAGTTGTTGTACTGGCAGCATATATACCAATGCTTATGGATACAAGCGGAAATGCAGGATCACAATCAGCAACCATGGTCATACGCGGCCTTGCCCTGAACGAGCTTAAGCTAAATGATATATTGCGAGTGATTTGGAAGGAGTTCAGGGTCAGCTTGATTGTAGGCGCTGTATTGACAATAGTAAATTTCTTGAGAATCTATTTGATAGAAGGAACGGATTTGAATATTTCTGCAGTAGTTTGCATGAGTTTGTTTATAACAGTGATCCTGGCAAAGGTGATCGGCGGTTCCTTGCCGATCATAGCTAAAAAACTCCGACTTGACCCCGCCATAATGGCCAGCCCCTTCATTACTACGATCGTCGATGCGATAGTACTCTCAACATACTTTACATTGGCTACCTGGCTGCTGCATATTTGAAATCCTGTATATTATCGCTTTATAAGCCCGTTTACAGCGGGCTTTTTACATGCAGTATTTACATATTGCTATAATACGAAAAATGGCCTAATATGATAATCGATGGCTGAAAGGATGATAGCAATAGCAAGCAATGAATACCTTAGGATAAAAGGTGCCAGGGAGCACAATCTGAAAAACATAGATATAAGCATACCAAAGCATAAGCTGGTTGTCATCACGGGCTTAAGCGGCTCAGGCAAATCATCCCTTGCCTTTGATACCATATATGCTGACGGGCAAAGACGGTATATGGAATCCTTGTCTTCCTATGCAAGGCAGTTTATGGGCCAGATGAAAAAGCCGGACGTTTTGTCTATCGAAGGCATATCGCCCGCGATATCCATATCCCAGAAATCCACCAGCAACAACCCAAGATCGACAGTGGGCACCGTTACGGAGATATACGACTATCTGAGGCTGCTGTATGCCAGGATTGGGGTGCCCCATTGCCCGGAATGCGGCAGGGAGATAAGGCGCATGTCCATAGATCAGATGACAGACTTGGTAATGGAGCAGCCTGAGGACACGAGGGCCATCATTGTCTCTCCTGTAATAAGGGGCAAAAAGGGCTCTCATGACGAGGTTATCGCCCGGGCCAGGAAAAGTGGCTATGTGCGCCTGATCGCAGACGGCAGGCAGGTCGATCTGTCGGAAGGACTGACCCTGGACAAGGGTATGGCACATGATATCGATATCGTGGTTGACAGGCTTGTGATCAAGCCGGGCATAGAGGCACGTCTGGCGGATTCTCTGGAAAAAGCCCTGGATCTGTCACAGGGCATGGCAGGTGTCAAGCTGGCGGACGGCAGGCAGCTTATGTTGACCGACCGCTTGATGTGCCCGGACTGCAACTTAAGTATCCCGGAGGTCGAGCCAAGGAGCTTTTCCTTCAACAGCCCCGTTGGTGCCTGTCCGGAATGCATGGGACTGGGTTATAAGCTGGAGTTTGACGAGGACCTGATGATACCTGACAAGAGCCTGAGCATAGATGAAGGCGCTATCGCAGTCTATGGCTGGCAGTCAAGCAGATCAAAGGGCAGCTTCACACGGGCCATACTTGAAGCCCTGGCCGAGGAGTTTGGCTTTTCCCTGGATGTTCCCTTTGAGTCATATCCCGAAGAGATCCGTGACATTCTGCTATATGGCACTGACCGCACTGTAAAGGTCTATTATGAAGGCCGGTGGGGGAGCAGGACTTATGATATAGCCTTCGAAGGGCTTTTGAAGCATGTGGAAAGGCACTACAATGAAGCCTTCAATGACGAGATCAGGGCGCAGTACGAGCCGTACATGCGAACGATCACCTGCAAGGCCTGTCGGGGGCAAAGGCTAAGAAGGGAGTCTCTGGCTGTAACCGTCGGAGGCTTGAACATAGCAGAGCTTACTGCCTTGTCCATTAATGACGTGCAGGATTTCTTCCCGGGCCTTGAGTTGAGTGAATACCAGCATGCGATAGTAAAGCAGGTGCTGAAAGAGCTCCAGGCCAGGATCCGGTTTTTGGTGGATGTAGGGCTTGACTACCTCACCCTGTCCCGGGCTGCCAGCACCTTGTCCGGTGGTGAGATGCAGCGGATCCGTCTGGCCACACAGATAGGATCGGGCCTTGTCGGTGTGGATTATATACTGGATGAACCAAGCATAGGATTACACCAGCGGGACAACGACAAGCTGCTCATTGCATTGAAGAAAATGCGGGACCTTGGCAACAGCGTCATTGTGGTAGAACACGATGAGGACACGATACGCGCTGCCGATTATGTTGTAGACATGGGCCCCGGAGCAGGGGAGCATGGAGGAGAGGTTATCACCTGCGGGACAGTTGATGACCTGATGAAAAACCCAAGGTCAGTTACCGGCGCATACTTGAGCGGCAGGCTATCCATACCTGTACCCACGGTCAGAAGAAAATCAGACAAATCACTGATTATATACGGGGCAATGGAAAACAACCTGAAAAATATAGATGTTGCTTTTCCCTTGGGCACGTTCATCTGTGTAACAGGGGTTTCCGGCTCAGGCAAGAGCACCCTTGTCAATGAGATCCTGTATAAGGCCCTGGCTAAAACTCTGAACCGTGCGAGGACATCGCCTGGCAGGCACGATAGGCTGGAGGGCTTCCGGTATCTGGACAAGGTAATAAATATAGATCAGGATCCGATAGGGAGGACTCCGCGGTCCAACCCAGCTACCTATATAGGTGCCTTTGACCTTATTAGGGACTTGTTTGCCGCTACCCCGGATGCCAGGATGCGGGGCTACAAGAAGGGAAGATTCAGCTTCAATGTGCCTGGCGGCAGGTGTGAAGCCTGCAAGGGCGATGGCATCATCAAGGTTGAAATGCATTTTATGGCAGACGTATACGTGCCCTGCGATGTATGCGGCGGCAGGCGGTACAACCGTGAGACCCTGGAAATCAGGTACAAGGGCAGGAACATCCATGATGTGCTCGAAATGACGGTAGAAGAGGCACTCCCATTTTTCGAAAACATCAGATCCATACACAGGAAGATCCAGACCCTTTACGATGTAGGGCTATCATATATCAGGCTGGGGCAGCCATCTCCGACCCTTTCGGGTGGTGAGGCCCAGCGCGTGAAACTGGCTGCAGAGCTGTGCAAGGTGAGTACGGGCAAAACCATGTATGTGCTTGATGAGCCGACCACAGGACTGCATTTTGCCGATGTGCACAAGCTGATCGATGTGCTGCATAAGCTGGTAGATAACGGCAACACAGTTGTTGTGATAGAACACAACATGGACGTCATCAAAACCGCGGATCATATAATCGACCTGGGTCCGGAGGGCGGTGACGGCGGCGGTGAGATCATAGCCCAGGGGACACCGGAGGAGGTTGCTGCAGATCCGAGATCTTATACTGGGCAATACCTGAGGAAGCATCTGAAACTTAGCAGGAGTATATCAAATTAGCAGGGAGGTTTTTCATTTGAACAGAAAAGCATTGGTGGATTTTCTTGACTCACTGGAGGAAAAGGGAATACCGGGATGCGACATGGTCGTATACCATGACCATAAGCCTGTATTCCGGCATATGGCAGGCTTTGCTGATGAAGCGAAAACCAGGCCTATAACTGAAGATACAACTTACTGGCTGTATTCTGCTACAAAGCTGATCACTTGTACGGCAGTCATGCAGCTTGTTGAAAAGGGCAGCATCGGCCTTGATGATCCAGTATATGAATTCCTGCCTGAGTATAAAGACCTAAAGGTAAAAAAGGAAACGTGCATTGAACCTGCTGCAAACACGATGACGATAAGGCACCTGCTTACCATGCAGAGCGGGCTGAATTATGACCTTGGCCTTCCGTCGGTCCGCAGGGTGCTTAAGGAGACGGCAGGAAAAGCAACCACAAGGGAGATCATAAAAGCCCTGGCGGAAGAGCTGCTAGACTTTGAACCGGGCACCCGGTATCAGTACAGCCTGAGTCATGATGTGCTCGGTGCCGTAATCGAGGTGGTGTCCGGCCTAAGGTTCGGTGAGTATCTCAAGCAGAATATCTTTGACCCGCTCGGCATGAAGGATACGGGATTTGAGCTGACGGCTGTTCGCAAGGCCAATATGTCCGAGCAGTTTGAATATCGCCCTGATACTAATACATCTGTCAGGATGACATCGGACAACTGCTATGTCCTGTCTGATAACTTCGAAAGCGGAGGGGCGGGGCTGATATCTACCGTGGATGACTATATCCTCTATCTGGATGCGATGTGCAACTGGGGGACAAGCCCAGGCGGATACAAGATCCTTGACGCAGGTTATATCGATCTGATGCGCCGGGATCAGCTGCATGAAGTATCCAAAAACGATTTCAGGCAGCTCGGGAAAATAGGGTACAGCTATGGCCTTGGAGTCCGCACCCTGGTAGATAAGGAAAGGTCCCATTCCAGGAGCCCTCTGGGCGAGTTTGGCTGGGACGGAGCTGCAGGTGCTTATGCTCTTATCGATACGGACAATCACCTGGCGATATTCTATGCCCAGCATGTCCGTGGCTGCGGCTATGCCTACGAGAAGATCCATCCAACGATCAGGGATCTGACCTATGAAATGCTCGGACTTTAGTTTACGGCTTTGAGATTGTTAGCTTACATATTATATCCGAGAGATGTTGATTGAAAAGTATGTCATTTCCTGTATAAATGGAATTTCGACAGTCTTCGACCAAAAAACAGGAGTATATGAAAGCATGTTGAATATACTATATAAGACCTATAGCAAAAAATAAAAACACACATGATGACTTATGAAGGTGATTGAATGAGCGAAAATATCAGAGAAGCACAAAATCGGATCAGGCAGATACGTCAGAAGGATGTAGAAGTGACAGTGCTCAAGGACGGACTGCCTGCTTCAAATGTAAAGGTGAGCTTTCGCATGAAAAGGCATCAGTTCCTGTTCGGTGCCGTATGCTATATGTATGACAGGCTTCCGACCCGGGAGCTGAGAGATCGCTTTACCGAAGAGTTTGTCAGGCTGATGAACTATACGATGATCCCCTTCCACTGGAGCTGGTTTGAGCCCAGAAAAGGGCAGTATAACGAGCCATATACGACCAATCTCATAAACTGGGCAAAGGAGAACAATATCAAGCGGAAGCTGCATGCCCTGATCTGGCATGAACTGTGCCCTGACTGGATCACTTCGGAGAAGGAGGTCAAGGGGCGCTATATAGAACGAATCTCTCATATAATGGCCAATTATGGCGACCATTTTGATTTTATCGACCTTGCGAATGAAACGACGGTAAACGATAGGTTTGACAACCCGATTTCACGCTGGGTAAAGGAGTATGGCCCCATAAACATGCTGAAGTTCGGCACGGAGCTCGTCAGATCATACAAGCCGGATGCAAAGCTTCTCTACAACGATTGGAACGTCCATGTTGACGAGTATTATGATTTTCTAAGAGCGATCCGTGAGAATGATGTGGACATTGATATAATCGGCGTACAGAGCCACATGCATGTTGACCGGTGGAGTGAAGAGGAGACCCTGAGGATCCTGGAGCGTACGGCATCCTTTGGCTGGCCTATCCATTTCACCGAATGCTCGGTCTGCAGCGGTACACCCATCGGCAAGACCAATTACGCTGCAGGGGCTATAAATTACTGGAATGAAACAGAGGAGGACCTGTATTCCCAGGCTGAGTTCACGCGTGATTTCTATACGCTCGTGTTCAGCCATCCATCTGTTGAGGCCCTGTCATGGTTTGATTTCACAGATCACCGCTGGCTCAATGCCCCTGCGGGCCTGGTCGATGATGAAGTTCAGCCAAAGCCTGTCTACAAAGCCCTTGACGACCTGATAAACCATGAGTGGCATACCAGTCCGGACCTAGTGACCGGGGAGACAGGGACATGCAAGACGCGCCTGTTCTGCGGCAATTATGATATAATAGTAGAAGCCGACGGCATTAGGAAGACTCTGAACAGGGACATTCTTCGCGAGCGCTTCTATGCCGGAGGCGGAGAACCGGTCCGACTTGTTATAGATCTGTAGTATCAAAGCCGGTAAAATTAATTTTAATTTTGGTATTGAAAATGTACTGGCTATGTATTATAATATTCCTTGTCGTTGGCCGTGCGGGAATGGCGGAATTGGCAGACGCGCTAGATTCAGGTTCTAGTGGTCGCAAGGCTGTGCAGGTTCAAATCCTGTTTCCCGCACCACCGGCTTTAGCCGGACACAAGGCGCAGCTGTGTTGATGCAGCTGCGTTTTTTGTTATATCCATAGGTTTGAGTACAGCGATTCTTGTGTCTGATCATGTCAGAACCAACAACAGATTTTATCAAAGAAGCGATCCAGGGCTTATCTGTCCCTGCGATTTGATATAACATAAAGCAATACAATGTTATATATTTTTTATCCATATTTTTACAATGTAAGGGGTGTTGGTATGGCCGGATCAAAACGAGTTCTTGTATGTATTTCCTCTGTCCTGTTGTGTATTGCAGCACTTTTCCTTCTGTGTTCGATTTTCCTGTGTCAACGCCGGAATGTTTTTGACCGAATCGCCGGTTTAAAATTGACCCAATCGCCGGTCTAAGAACGCCGGTTTTAGGGGGCGGTTTTCTCTCGTACCAGGCTATCCTTTACCGGAATATCAGCCGGTGGTACGACCCT
>JAKPIB010000047.1 GCA_029549985.1 Bacillota bacterium | reverse complement strand
CACTCAAATTTGGTGGTTTTATCTGGATAAAGGATATACTATCAGTCTGACCGCCGGAGAAGCCTATTTATTTACCTATACGGTAAGTATGAAAGGCAACGATGAAGATGTACTTGAGCCAACGCTTATCATTCTTACCGGCGGAGACTTTGCCGGATATGCCAGTGAGTATAACGGCGACTGTCTGGCTCACAATGAGGATTCCTCCTGGGGCTTGGAATCCTCAATAAATCTGGTGTTTGTACCCCCGGCCACCGGGGATTACAGGGTATTGACGGGATGCGCGCTTAATGATGGATATGCAGTCGATACAGAGCTTCTGGTCAGTAAAATCCAGGTTATTGAGCCGGCATGGAAAGCTGATCCTTGCCATAGCTGTCGAAGGTGTCCTGTACTGCTTTGATATGGGCGCAGGGCTGGATTCCGGCTGGACGATAAATGCCGGCAACAGCGCCTATACCAACTCAGTCGCACCAGCGGCAATCTGATCCTCTGGCTGGCCTTGAGCATTGCTGCGCTGGTGATGATGGGTAGCTGGACAGCTTTATATCCGAGGTTGAGAAATCGATGCCAATAAGTTGACTGTATAGGCTGTATTGATAACCACAGGCAAAAGCCTGACAAAGGGCGGTGCTGAAAAGCGCCGCCCTTTTTTCACGTCTATATGCAGATATGGCTGTTCACTACCGGATATAACTAGAGGCCCAGCAGCTTTTTCATATCATTCTTGCTCCTGGCTCCGACCTGGACGACGGTTACCTTGCCGTCCTTCACCACAGCCAGGGTAGGTATGCTTGTTATCCTGAAGGCCGATGCAAGCTCGACCTGCTCATCAACATTGACCTTGCCGACCTTTGCCTGGCCCTTGACCTCCTCACTGAGCTGATCGATGATAGGGGAGACCATCCTGCATGGGGCACACCAGGGTGCCCAGAAATCCAGCAGTACAGGGACCTCCGATTTCATTACCTCCTGATCGAAGTTTTCGGCCGTTATTTTCAACGCAGACATATCATCCACTCCTTTTACAGATATATTTCGTTTCACACTCTCTGCTCTTCTGTTTCTGATTATAGCTATTCAAAAAAATATGTATGTGACTAAGTCACAAAGGTATATTGAATCTTCTCTGAAAATATTTTTATTGTATAAGTTTTATAGGAGGTGTTCAAATGTCAGCAGTAATCAGAGTAGGTATAGCAGGCTATGGAAACCTTGGCAAAGGGGTCGATGCGGCGCTAAAGCAAAACCCGGATATGGAGCTTGTCGCAGTCTTCACACGCAGGCCGCCAAATGTCGTGAAGCCGCTTGATGACACTGTCCCTGTATTGCCAATGGATAAGGTACAGGACTATCAGGACAAGATCGATGTGATGATCCTGTGCGGCGGCTCTGCCAAAGACCTTCCCCAGCAGGGACCGGAGCTGGCTGCCATGTTCAACACCATCGACAGCTTCGATACCCACGCAAAGATACCGGAATACTTCAGTGCGGTCGACAATGCCGCCCGCATGTCGGGGCATACAGGCATCATATCAGTTGGCTGGGACCCCGGGCTTTTCTCTTTGAACCGCCTAATAGCGGAGGCTGTCCTGCCTGACGGTGCTACCTACACCTTTTGGGGGAAAGGAGTAAGCCAGGGGCATTCAGATGCCATCCGCAGGGTCGCCGGCGTTAAAAATGCCATCCAATATACCATCCCTGTGGAAGAAGCAATGAACAGGGTCAGGGCAGGAGAGAATCCAGAGCTGACCACTCGGGAGAAGCATATCCGGGAATGCTTCGTGGTCGCCGAGGAAGGGGCCGATAAGGCGCGGATAGAGAATGAGATAAAGACCATGCCCAATTACTTCGCAGACTATGATACTATAGTGCATTTCATATCGGAGGAAGAACTGAAAATGAATCACTCATCGATGGCTCACGGCGGGTTCGTAATAAGGAGCGGCAAAACGGGAGCAAACAAGGATACTACAAACATATACGAATTTTCGCTCAAGCTGGAGAGCAACCCGGAGTTTTCAGCGAGTGTCCTGGTCGCCTATGCCAGGGCGGCATACCGGCTCAACAAAGAAGGCAAAGTCGGTGCTTTGACTGTATTTGATGTTCCTCCGGCATATCTGTCTCCCAAGACCGGGGCTGAGCTTCGCAAGGAGCTCCTGTAGCTGCCCTTGTATATGTAAGGAATACCCTGTGCGCGCTGCGAGTTGAATAATATTTGTAAATATAGTAAGATATAATTCACCGGACATACCCAACCAAAGAAGAAAGGGGTTTTCAGAAAGTGAAAGCCATTATTCTTGCAGCGGGCTATGCCACAAGGCTGTACCCCCTGACAAAAAACATGCCGAAGGCCCTGCTCAAGGTCGGCAATAAGACCATCCTGGACCATATACTGGACAATGTTGAGAAAATACCAGCCGTGGATGAGATCTTTATAGTCACCAACGACAGGTTCTACACCCATTTTGAAGACTGGAAGGAAGGCAGGGAGGGCAGCCTGCCCATCACGGTCTATAATGACGGGACCACCTCAGAGGACAACAGGAAGGGTGCTCTCGGCGACCTTAAGTTTGTGATCGACAGGGCGAAAATAGCTGACGATATCATCGTGCTTGCCGGAGACAACCTCATGGATTTTCCCCTAGTGAGCTTTTATGATTTTTACAGACAGGTCGACAGCGACTGTATCTGTGTAAAGCGCATACCCCTTGAGGATACCGGGCGCTTTGGCATAGTGGTGATCGACGAGGCCAACAGGATACTTGACTTTGAGGAGAAGCCAAAAAACCCCAAATCGGATATGGGTGCCTTTGCTATATACATCTATAAAAATGAGACGTTGAAGAAGCTGGAGGAGTATCTGGCGGAAGGCAACAATCCCGACGCTCCGGGCAACTTCCCCGCATGGCTGTGCAAAAGACAGCCCGTGTATGCTTATGAGTTCAATGGCACATGCTTTGATATAGGCACGCCTGAGGCATACAGCGAGGTACAGGAGCTATACAAGGAAAGGGTAGGAAATGCCTGATCAGGATACAAGGTTTATGGAGGAGGCCTTGCGGGAAGCCCGCAAGGCCTATGAGCTTGATGAGGTGCCCATAGGAGCCGTGATAGTAAAGGACGGTGCCGTGATCGGCAGGGGGCACAATCTGAGAGAGACGGGCAAGGACCCGACCCTGCATGCGGAGATGGTGGCTATTCGTGAAGCTGCCAGCGCTCTCGGTGGCTGGCGGCTGTCAGGCTGCGATCTTTATGTTACGATCGAGCCCTGCCCTATGTGTGCCGGGGCGATACTGCAATCCAGGATACGCAGGGTGGTCTTCGGGGCCAGGGACCCCAAGGCGGGCTGCGCAGGCAGCCTGTACGACCTGCTTACAGATGAGCGGTTCAACCACAGGGCAGAGGTCACGGAAGGCGTTCTGGCAGAGGAGTGCTCCCGGATAATGAAGGATTATTTCAAGCAAAAGCGATAACCCAAAGCAATTACCAGTTGAAAATCCGGCATATACTGTGTTAGAATAATCAAGCATGAAAAAATATAATCGGCATATGGAGAGGTATCGAAGTGGTCATAACGGGGCTGACTCGAAATCAGTTTGCGCGCAAGCGCACGCGGGTTCGAATCCCGCCCTCTCCGCCATACAGTCCGGCAGCCTTTGCAGGCTTGCCGGGCTTTTGCTTTTTCAAAGGGCCGAATATTGAATTTCACACCGATCTCATATGCTTGCCCCGCCTCTGTCGTATAATGATGCGAACAGCTATATCTTCTCGAAGCAGTGGTTCGCTCTGCAGCTTGTATCGGGTGGCATACTCGGTGCATTCGCAGCCGCGTCCAAAAGAAGAAGAGCAGTTCAACAGTTCTGTTCAATAAAGATTCTTATATAACAGATACTAATATAACTCTCCTCGGCAAATACAGATACTACGAAAGCAGAACATCGCCCGATCGGGTGATGTTTCTTTTTTGCTTTTTATTATAAAGAAGAAGGAGTTATATACTACACTGCGGATGATGTTTATGTTTCAGCAATATCAGTATTGAAAAATGGCAGGGAAGTGTACAATGTAAAGCTGGGAATGACATTTGACGAGATCATTGCTGTGCTTGGTGAGCCAACATCTATTGCAACAGGGGTGATACCAGAAGGTACCAATAATATCCCTCTAGTCGACAGGCGGCGGGGCAGCATCATCGGTATTGCTGCTTCTGACCCCCAGGCTGAACAGGTAAGTGGAGGCATCCGTCAGCTTGATCCCTGCGAGGCGGGCTTCGGTAACAAATATATACAGCCTGTCATTGATGATTTTCACAGGAACGCCCTGCTTTTCAAACTCCCTTTTGTCATCGATCGCGCTTTGTGACCTGTACGCCTTTTGGGCTTCGGAAAGCGCTTCTTCGGCAAGCGCTCTCTCGTTTTTGAGTGCATCCATATCTTCGTTTATTTTGTCCTCCAGCAGTTCACCGTCTACGATATATTTCGCAAGCAGGTCCTTGCCATAAAATTGCACAGTTTCATCGTATAGCTCCCTGGTCCACTTTTCACCGTCCGGAGTACCGGTCGTATACAGGGCTTCGCCGTACTTCAGCCAATGGCCGGCCTTTATAAGCTCCGACAGCTTCCACGCAAGCTCAGCCAGCCTGTTTGCTTCTGCCTGATACTCCGCAATAGTCCTACCCTTGTAAACGAAGCTTTCCCGGCCAAGTTCGCCATATTTGGTTACCTGGACGGCAAAAACAGCATTTTTGTCCTCGTTTGACCTAATAGCATCATATAGTCCGTAGGAAAGGTTCAGGCCATTCCATTCGATCCATGAGTCATCGCCCAATGACGGCTGGTCGCCCCAAACTATGTCGTCCAGATCGTCGGGTAACCCGTCTTCGCCTTTGTTCGCATTGGGCATCATGCCATTAAGATCCAACAGAAGTGAAGCACCAATGCCAATAGATACGATGAGGACAAGGCAGGCAGCAGCCGCCACATACCTTTGCCAGCCGTTGTTCCTATGCTTCCTGTGCCGTTCCGGCTCTGCGGGGCCAATTCCGGTCCTGTCCAAAACCTTTGATCGTATATTGTCAACAGACAAGCCATCCGCCCCGTCCTCTCCCATCGATCTATCTATGATCACGTCAATATCCTGTAAGTTTGCCTCATCCATGATATCCCGGAGATATTTTTTCATTTCATAAGACCTCCCAATCTCTCTTTTAATTTCTTAAGTGCCCTATGAGTCCGTGTATCGACTGCAGATACAGTCATATTCAACCTTCTGGCAATTGCTTTCGATGGCTCATTGAAAAAGAACTTGCGTACGATGATCTCATGATCAGGCCGGCCGAGCCTGCGTATCTCGTGCATGAGCTCATGGCGCAGCTCTTCAGTCAGATATTCATCTTCAACAGAGAAATCCTCGCTGTAGGTATCCTGCGCATATTTGCTGTCAATCGGCACGCTGCCTGATTCCCTGACCTTGGCCTTGTACAGGTTTATGGCCTTATACCTCGCCATGGAGCACAGGTATGCCTTGACCGTCCCCAGGCTTAAGTCTATACTGTCCGCCTTGTAATAGAAGTCGCAGAAAACATCGCTCACGCAATCCTCCATGTCTTCCTTCGAGTATACGCCGGACAATCTGCCCTTTACGACATGGCAGACAAGGCCCATGTATTCATCCATCAGCCTCTCGATGCCCCTGTCAGGTGTTTTTTGCAGCATATCAATGAGCTCGGCATCCGTCATGTGCACTTCCCCTTTGAATCGATTCATAGTATATATCAATCCAATTATATAAATCTTACATAAACTGATTGTGCATTTTTTGAAAGCTGTTGTCATAAGGTCTGAAAACGTGGTCAGGATATAGTATAATAGGGTGAGAATAAAATGGAAGGAAAGCAGTCATTGCCCTATCCGCTATCATTGACGGCATAATCATATCATGCTTTGCTTGCATGTGGGTATCGGAAGGAAGGGTTCTATCCAGCTATGGGTTATTTGCCCTCATATCCGCATCCTTTTTCATTATCGTCAATGGTCTGACTATCAATAACGACCGGCTGGTTTTGAAGGATATCTCCTACGGCAGCTTCGGCGCCTTCATCATAATCACTCTGACCGTTGCCTTGATATTGTCTGAAGGAGAGATCCTGGACGGACTCGATATCCCGGTCGAGGGCAGCAAGAAAAGCAAAAAGCCTGATATGCAGGGTTAGCTGCATTTCAATCAACGTGTAGAGAGTCAGCAGTCAAATAACAGGGGGAAGAAGCGAGTGATAGAAGTTAAGGACCTTACATTGACCTACCCGAGCGGCAAAGGTATCTTCGATGTTAGCTTTACGGTCAGACAGGGCGAGATCATGGGCTACCTGGGCCCGAACGGGGCAGGCAAGACCACTACCATAAGGGCACTGATGGGCTTTATGTATCCGGACAGGGGCACTGCATCCATAAACGGGCTTGACTGCTGGTCCAAGGCTACGGAGATCCAAAGGTTTCTTGGTTACATACCCGGTGAGATCGCTTTCCCGGACGGCATGAGCGGGGATGAGTTCCTAAAGCTTATGCATGACATGCGGGGCACAAAGGATACGAAGCTGCAAAACCGGCTGCTGGAGATGTTTGAACTCGATCCTAAAGGGAAAATCAAGAGGTTTTCCAAAGGCATGAAGCAAAAGCTCGGTATAGTGGCCGCCTTCATGCATGACCCCCAGGTCCTTGTGCTCGATGAGCCTACAAGCGGCCTGGACCCGCTGATGCAAAACCGCTTTGTAGATCTGGTGCTGTCTGAAAAGCAGAGGGGCAAAACCATTCTTATGTCCAGCCATATATTCGAAGAGGTCGAGAAGACCTGCGACAATGTCCTGATCATCAAGGAGGGGCGCATCGTAGTCCATTCCGATGTACAGACCCTGAAGGCTTCCCAGCGCAAGGGCTATGTTATAAGGACAAAAGAGGCTGGGGCTATGGTGCAGGCACTGCAGGCTGCAGGCTTTGAAGCAGGCATCGTGACAGAAGATGCCGTTGAAGTCTTCATAATCGCACAGGATGCAGACCGCTTTATAAAAACCATATCCGGGTTCACTATTATGGATCTCGATGTAAAGAGCCAAACCCTTGAAGAAGTGTTCATGCAGTTCTACAGCAGGGAGGGGGAGAGATGATGTCCTTTGCATTGTTCAAGGCTACACTAAAAAAGAACTGGCTCCTGCTTTTTATCTTCTTTGGCGTCTTGTTTATGTATGCCGCTGTTATCATATCCATGTTCAACCCCGATGACATAGCTCAGCTGATCTCCATGCTCGATGCAGTACCAGAGGATATGCTGAAGGCCTTCGGACTTACTACCGCTATTACGAATATGACCACTTATCTGGCAAGCTGGCTGTACGGGCTTTTGATGACCTCGCTTCCTATGGTATACAGCATCATACTTGCCAACAGGCTGGTTGCAAAAGCGGTGGACAACGGCTCGATGGCTTACCTGCTCTCTACCCCGAACTCCAGGGCCAAAATCATAATCACCCAGGGCCTGTATGCGCTATTGTCCCTTGCCATATTGTCAGCTGCGCTCTTCGGGACAGGGGTTGCGATGTGTGAGGCCATGTTCCCCGGCCTGCTTGACATATATGCTTATTTGAAGCTCAATGTCACTACGATGCTGGCCAACATTGCGGTCATGATGACTGCCTTCTTCTTCTCCTGCCTGTTCAATGAGACCAGGCTGTCCCTTGGATTTGGGTCCGGTGTGCCCATAGCCTTCCTCCTGATGACCATGCTGGGCAACACGTCAGACCAGGTAAAGATATTAAAGGACCTTTCGATCTACGGCTGGTATGATCCTGTCAAGGTGGTCGAAGGGAGCAATGTGCTGGGCTTGGATCTCGTATATACAGGGATCATTGCGGTACTGTTCATCGCCGGTGTGCTCATCTTCAAAAGGAAACGACTGCCCCTGTAGCTACCTGTGTTTGAGTAAGGCAGCCCTTGACCTGTGATCTGGCATGTATTTTTCAATGAGCTCGTAAAATGCCTTGCTGTGGTCATGGTGCTTTATATGGGCCAGCTCGTGGACTACTACATAATCTATGGCCTCATCCGGGTACAGCATCAGCCTGTATGAAAAGCACAGCCTGTTTTTGCCGCTGCAGCTGCCAAAACGCTTTTCGGCAGAAGTGATTTTTATGCCTGCCGGAGTAAGGCCCATCAAGGTGCTGTAATACCTGACCCTTTCAGGTATCACCCTTTGGGCTTTCCGCTCAAGGTCGGCCTTCTGCTCCTCAGTCAGCGGAGAGCTGATTCCTTCAGCACGGCGCCTTGCGCATATTTCTAGGTGCTTTTCGATCCATGCCTCGTGCTTTATGACAAAATCGTCGATGATCGCTTTCGACAGTTTCAAGGGCGCCCTGACTATTATCTCAAGGTCTTTTGATATTTCAAGCGAAAGGGTCTTTCGTTTTGATCTGATCAGCCTGTATGTATATTTCATAGCCTGTCCTTCCAGCATAGATGATACAAGTGTATATTACCACAAAGCAGGCCATGGAGCCAGTGTGGGAAGATATGGCGGTGCAGGGCCGGTATTTCGATAGTAACGGGTGATGGAAAAAATGCGTCTGTTTATAGCAGTGAATTTCGATGATGAGACAAAGGAAAGGATAAAGGCTGTCCAGGACCGGCTGAGGGCCGTCAGCAGGGGAAGCTTTACTCATACGGACAATTTTCACCTGACTCTTGTGTTCATAGGTGAAGTCCATCCGAACCAGGTGGCATCTATAAGGCAGGCCATGGATGATACCGCAGGCGCACCTACGGAGCTCACCTTTGACCATACAGGCTGCTTCCGCAGGGATGGTGGAGACATTTGGTGGATCGGGCTTAAAAGAAACGTCGTGCTTGAGAAGCTGCATCATGATCTTTCAGACAAGCTCACAGCCCAGGGTTTCAACCTTCAAGACAGGCAGTTCAAGCCCCATGTCACCCTGGCCAGGAGGGTGGTCCCGGAGCGGGAGGTAGATCGGTCCAGCCTGCTGGGGGATCCATTCGCGACAGGCGTATCTGCCATCAGCCTTATGAAGTCGGAGCATATACAAGGAAAACTTACATATACGGAAATCTACCGCAAAAAGCTTTGAACAAGGCGCAGATCCGTTTTCTATACCATTTCACGCGTATACAGCCCTTTGATTTTGCACGGGGCTGCTGGTATAATACTCTGAAAAGTATCTGGCCTGGGGAGTGCATAACGTGGAAAGACAGAAAAGAGTTGCAGCAATACATGACATATCAGGGTTCGGCAGATGTTCCCTTACAGTTGCCCTGCCTATAATCTCAGCAGCCGGCATCGAGACCTGTGTTATACCGACTGCAGTTCTATCCACCCATACGGGGGGTTTCACCGGATATACGTTTCGGGATTTCACTGATGAGATCCTGCCCATAGCCAGGCACTGGAGGAGCCTTGGGATAGAGTTTGACGCCATATATACGGGCTATGTCGGCTCAGTCAGGCAGCTTGAGATCTTGTGTGAAGTATTTGGCATGTTCAGGACGGAGGACAACCTGATAGTAGTCGATCCTGTAATGGCCGACCACGGACAGCTGTATAAGTCCTTTACAAGGGATTTCCCGGCGAAAATGAGGAAGCTGGCTGAGCAGGCGGACATTATCGTCCCCAATATAACCGAGGCAGTCCTCCTGCTTGAAAAGCCCTATATGGAAGGCCCATACACCAGGGAGTATATAGAAAGCCTGCTCAAGGACCTGTCGCAAATCGCGCCCAGGGTCGTGCTGACCGGGGTCCACTTTGATGACCTTGAGCTTGGTGCCGCTGCCTATGACGCTGACAGCGCTGAAATATCATATGCCTTTTCCCATAGGATCGATGGCTTCTACCACGGCACGGGAGACGTATTCGGCAGCGCCCTCGTAGCCGCCCTGGTAAAGGGCTTCAGCCTTGCGGATGCCATAAGGGTGGCGGTGGATTTCACCGTAGGCAGCATCGAAAGGACAAAAAAGGCAGGCACTGACGTAAGATACGGGGTAAACTTCGAGGAAGGCCTGGGCAAGCTTGCTGAGCAGCTATGTCATAATGCGCCGGAGAAATTGAATCAAAAAAGCAGCTTGGCATATTAAAGTTGGTATAGGTACTCATATAGCGGTCTTAATGCAGTACTGTCAAGTTTGTTCTATATAATGGAACATGAGTGTTTTGCTGAATAGCATCTTATATGTGCAAGTTTGTTATATGGTAGGAATCTAGTGAAAAAAGCCTAGAGCCTGTTAACGAAGCGAAAGAAAATGCGCCTCATTGTTCGAGCGAATGCGAGTTTGAGGCGCACTGGAGCGAGTTTTACAGGCTCTTGCTTTTGAAACGTTAATTCCGGAATATAACAAACTTGCCGCCACTATATTGGCACTCAGCTATAAGTAGCCTACACAATATCAGCCAGCCTTCCAAAGTTCTTCAGATACAGCATATTATTGACCGCTATATGCCCCTTCCACCAGTTCCTGCTGATCGCCCATGCATCGGGATAGTCGCTCCAGCTCCAGGTCACATCCCATATCCCTTCCGGGCTTATGGAGCTTATGATGAAATCAGCCTCCTGTTCGGCTATATCCTTGTTGTCCGGGTAGAATATGCTGTCCCGGGAGTTGATAAATTGTGAGGGTTTGCATACATAGCTGGTTTTCCAAAGGTCTGTATCCGTCGTTATAAGCGCTTTGACCTGCTTGATCAGCTTGTGCCTCAGGATATGAGAATAAAACAGGCTCGTTATACCCGAGTTGTAGCTGTATTCCATCAGCCTGATCAAGCAGCTGACGGCATGCATATCGTCCAAAAGTTCACCGTTTACATAGCTCTCGGCGAGAACAGAGGATATGCGTTTGCATTTTATATGGAGATCCGAATCCGGGTCCGAGAAGTACAGCACAAAGCCTGCCAGGCAGGCCGTAGGATTGTACTTGTCGTGTTGGCTGCCATTCTTGTCTGCATGCCACCAGGGGGCATGGGGATATTCGTTATTGGACTTTACCACGCAGTTCCATACCTGCCCGTCAAAATCCGCCCCGCTGCCTAAGTACAAAAGGATACCTTTTATGATGGGGTGATCCCGGTCGGTGAAGCTGATCTCCCTGAGGATCTCTGTCGCCGCCCATGTCTGGATAGGGGATGAATTGGGGTTCCAGGAGTCCGGCTCAAGGGCATGGCCGAAACCTCCGTCGGCATTCTGGTAGGCTGACAGGGCTTCCAACACCCTATCCCGGCTGCCGCCTTCGAAATGGTACTGCCATCTGGCCAGGTCCAAGGGCCTTGCGTTGCGGTACATCCAGCTTCGTGTCTTCTCAAACATCTCTTTTGACAACATAGATATCAACTCCCATAACTTGATACACATGCTTATCAGGCTATTCAGGCCGATGGCCTGCCAAGGCGCGGACGTAACACCTGTTCGTAAAATCAGGCGGTTTTTCCATATGATTCATTGATATTTGCCGTATGTTTTGGCTGTTTCGATCATTGCAAATATATTTTCATCGGGTGTATCCCTGCCGCACTGGTCGCCTGTGGAGAGGATGAAGCGCCCGCCTTCTGCTGCATCATCAATGGCGCGTTTGCATGACTCAACAACATCCCTGACGCTGCCTTTGAGCATCACCTTGGTGGTATGGAGGTTGCCCTTCAGAACGAGCCTGCTTCCATATAGCCTTTTGAGTTCACGAAGGTCACAGTCCCCCATGGGCGGAGTCTCAAGGGGGTCTATTACAGTCAGGTCCGTTTCCTCTGCGGCAATTTTCACAAGCTCCTTCTCCGGCCCGCAGGAATGTATATGGGTAGGGATATCATATTTCCTGCCAAGGGCGGTGATTTCCCTGACGATGGGCAGGGCAAGGAGACGGAACATTTCAGGTGTCTGATGGATCAGGGTGCCGGAGCCCCCGGTACAGATGAAGTCAGGCTTGCATTCAAGGGACATGAGCTTTTCAAACCTGCGCTTGAAGTGATCCAGCAGGCGGTCTCTTTTTTCAATGTATATGTGGGGATTATCAAAATAGTCATAGATTTCTGCTTCTGAATTTATAAGCTTGCTGGTGCCGCACCAAACGCCGACCAGGCCATGGTCCCCGAGCTCGGACTTTACGAGCTTAAGCAGTTCTTCGCCCTGGGGCCACTCCCTGCGGCCGATGACCGGCTCCCACTTGTCGGGTGTCATCGGCAGCCCGACAGCATTGGGGCTCAAGCCCTCCGTAGGTGGATTGTCCCTGTAGTAGACTGTGACCGTCCCGGCCCATTCTCTTTTACTGCCCACGGACCTGTACTTCTGGGTTATGATCCTGTCGGGTGATCTGTATACTATTGCTTCGGTCCATTCATGATCGATCTCGCCAAGCTCATCGAAGAGGATCTGTACATAGCCGTCCATCAGGGAGTCAAATCCGAAATGCCTGACACAGTCGATATAGGCCTTCCATATGGGAGGACCCTGGTATAGGTACAGATCCCAGAAGGGCTTGCCGGTCAGCCTGGCGGGGATCATGTTGGAGGTATCCGGAGCTACGGGCACATGGTCAGGTATGCCGCCCTTCAATACACACTGCAAACGCTCCCGCGAGGTCATATCCATCCACCCTCATACTTAAACAAAATATCCGTAAGAAAAACATCATATCGCCTATCACAGCGTCCGACAAAAAGGAAGCAGTTGATTCAAGCATTTCTTGCCCATATCAGGAACCGATGGATTTGTACCGCCTTACCCCTATTTTCCAGAACACCAGGCAGGGGACTATGAACAGGATCCCGGGAAGCGGGGCCAGCATATACAAAAAGCTTTGGACCCTGCCGGTCAGATATAAAAAGGGGTAGTACTGAAAAAGGGCCAGAGGTATGACATATGTGTAAAACCTTAGCACCTCTTTGCCGTAGATCGATAAGGGGTACATGCCGAATTCCCGCCCCCCGTCTGTGAATATGTTGATAAACTCAAGGCCTTCCGTAGTGAAAAAGCAAAGCCCGGCGTATATGATAAACAGGCCTGAGAAGATAACCACGCCGGAGATCATCATAAGCAGAAGGGTCAGGAACTTGTCCATGCTCCAGTAGATGCCGCTTGCTGATATCGCATAGATAAAGATTATCAGCGCTTGGACAAACCTGCCGGCCCTGGAGAACTCGATCTTTGACGCAAGGACCTGAAATATCTCGTTTTTAGGCCTTACCATGATGCGATCAAACTCGCCGTTGCCTATCATCGCTGCAAAGGTATCGAAACCCCTGGCGAAGCATTCGGCCACGGCAAAGGCTGTCAGCACGATCGCAAAGCATAGGAGGACCTCACTGTAGGAAAAACCTTCCACGGTATGGAACCGGCTGAACATGAAGTATATGGTCAGAAAGGCGGAAAAGGAGATCAGGAACTGGCCGAGCGTGGTCAGGATGAATGAGGTCCTGTACTGCAGCTGGCTTTTTAAGTGGATGGCAAAGTATTTAAGATACAGCCTCACTTGATCAACCTCCCTGCACCACGACTTTTTTAAGCGCCCTGGCCAAGGTCAGCCTGCCCAAAGCGATCAGGAAAAGCAGCCAGAATATCTGCAGGACAATGCTCAAGGCCGCTTCATATCCCGCGATATTGCCGCTGTATATGCGCAAGGGGACATTTTGTATGGAAGCAAAGGGCAGGAGTTCAACCACCGACCTGATCCCATCCGGCAGGAAGGGCAGGGGAATAAGGCTGCCTGACAGGAAATCGACCAGGGAGATGGAGATGATCTTGACTCCCAGTGGAGAAAGGGTATAGAAGGTAGTTATGTACACCAGCATACAAAAGGCCACCACTACGAAGGTGCCCAGGGCCATCGACACGAGGAATGCAAGAAAGGACGCCGGGCTGTCCGGCAGGGATATGTTGTAAGGCCTGGGCAGGTGGAAAGCCACCAGGAGTATGGGCATGCACCTTAAAGCTGCCCGGGACAGCCGGCTGGCGACATTCTTGACGAACCACATATTGTAAAGGTTCATCGGGCGGACCAGCTCATAGGCGACATTGCCGCGGGCGATGGCCTCAAAGATGTCGTTTTCGAAAAACCAGGTCATAAACAGGGCCAGAAAGGCCTGCTGCAGCCATATGTACGAGGAAAGCTGGGAGAACTCCATGGGGAAGGCCGAAGGGTCGGCCTTGTAAAAAGCACGGAACATCAAAAGTTCCATAAAGCCCCAGGCAAACTGGGTGGCAACACCGGCATAGGCGGCAGCCCTGTATTGAAGCCCGTTTATAAAGCGTATGCGCAAAAAGCTTTTGTATTTCTTCATTCGTTCTCACTTTCTACAGCGCTATAGTCAAACTTAGTCGAGCTTAGAGTTTATTTCACTTGTCTGATGCTGAGTATTTTCAGACCTCAGGGACTCGGCCCTTCTTTCTCTGACAAGGTCAGCAGGGCTGACCCGGCCCGTCAGGATCTCTGACCGGGGATCGTGGGAGGATAGGCTTTTTATGACCGCTTTGGGGCTGTAGTTTGCATAGCAGTAAAGGCACCCGTTCCTGCAGGTGTTGTAGCTGCCGATGTCGATGCTTTGGATGCAGCCGCAGCCCGGGCGCTGGTTAGTGTCTCTGGCGGCTTTTATGCTGTAGCCGCATACCCTTTCGACCGTCTCTTTATCGATGCAGCTTGCAGGCCGGATACCATACGCTGAAAGGTCCGTTTTCTCGCAGCAGGCCCTGACCTCTATGCCGCAGCTGCGGCCTGTCTGCGCCAGCAGCCCTGCCAGCTCAGTCATTTCACCCTCTGATATTTCCCGTACTATTCCGGCCTTTACGGCGGTAGCGAGCTTTGCATATATATCGACAAAGCTTATGGTACATACATCAGTATATCCGCCCAGCTCCTCGCAAAGGGCTTCAAAGCTCTGCCTGTGGTACCGGACGGTCATGTCCTTGTTCAGGATTATCGGATCGTATCTCCAAAGGACTCTGTGGCTTCCTATACGGTTTGAAAGCTTTTTAAAAGTTTCTATGATTTCGGACTTGTCCCTCAAACCGGGCTCGATGGCCTTGCCATAGGGTGTGAGGGTAAACTGGAAATAATACCGATAGCCCATATCGTCTATGCTGTGGAGCTTGTCCATCATATTTTCCGGGTCCTTGGTCCAGAACACTATGCAGTCGACCACCTCCGGCGAGAGCCTGACCCGGCTTACCTGTGCATGGTTCATGGGGTTTCGCGTAAACACAAAGCCGGCCCGCAGGCGGTTCACCAGCCATTCGGAATAATATGCCGGTATGTCTGTCCTTCTGCTGGCACTTATGATCATACGGGCTCCTCATCATTGATAGTGGTTTCTTTCAGTTGATTGATCGATGGGTCGGAAAAGGCACAGTAAAGCTCAATATCCGGCAGCCACCTTCCACAGGTAGAAGGAGGCAACGCTGCCATAGGGGGAATACCTGCGCCTGTACTTTTCAAACATGGCCCTGTCAAGCTTTTTATGGTGGTAGAGCATCATCATGCCCCGCCTGATGCCAAGGTCATTCCAGCTTACTATGTCAGGCCGCTGCATGGAGTTTATCATCAGCATCTCGGCTGTCCATGCACCTACGCCATTCAATGAGGCCAACCGTTTGCACACCTCATCATCAGGCAGATCGTAAAGGGCGCCTATATCAAACCTGCCGTCCCGGATCTTTTCTGCTGCATCCCTTATATAAAAGACCTTGCGCATGGTTATGCCGCAGGCCTTGAGCTCCTCCGGGGACAAGGCCAGGATCGACTCCACCGTGATCTCTCCGGCAATTTCCTGCAGGCGTTTCCAAATGGTATCCGCCGCCTTTATCGATATCTGCTGGCCTATGATGCTGTTGACCAGGCAGGCAAACAGATCCGGTATGATCCTTCGTTCGATAAAGCCTATCCTGTCTATAGCCTCTGCCAGCCGTTTGTCCTTTTTCCTGAGGTAGTCCATTTCCTTTTGCCCATATTTGAATATATCCAAATCATGCCGCCTTTCTAGTTCCCTTTCTCAAGCTCAAGCAGGTATTGTTTGATATGCAGCCCGCCCCCATAGCCAATGAGCTTCCCGTTGGAGCCTATGACCCTGTGGCAGGGGATGATTATCGCTATCGGGTTTTTGTTGTTGGCCATGCCTACCGCCCGGCAGGCTTTAGGATCCCCAATGGCTGTGGCTATATCCTTGTAGGTCCTGACCTCGCCATAGGGGATGTCCTTCAGGGCCTTCCACACCCTTTGCTGAAAGGGAGTGCCTGCAGGCTCAAGGGGCAGGTCGAAGGCCTTGCGGGTGCCGCTGAAGTATTCCTTGAGCTGCCGGCCGGCTTGCCTCAATAGCTCCGTTTCCATGACGATCGCGCCGGCTAAGGCCTTGTCCTCATAGCCCGGGAAATAAAGGCCGGTGATGGCAGACTCATTCTGGGCTATGCTGATCCTGCCGATATCCGTATCATAATAGTAAATATACCTCATACACTTTTGTCCGCCCTTATGTTCCATCTATACAGCTATTATACAGCATAATGCGTATACATTCTATTCCAATTCTTTCATCCTTATGATATTCTATATGCAGTGGATGCAAGACGGAGGGTTGTAGCATGGAAGGCAAGGATCCTTTAAGGACGGCAAGGGATATACCCTTGAAGGACATTAAGATAAACAGCGGCTTCTGGTCCGGATATATCGACCTGGTCCTTGATAAAGTCATCCCCTATCAGTGGGATGCCCTGAATGACAGGGTGGCAGATGCCGCGCCAAGCCATGCCATTAGGAACATAAGGATCGCCGCAGGCCTGGAGGAGGGCGAATTCCACGGCATGGTCTTTCAGGACAGCGATGTGGCCAAGTGGCTAGAAGCAGTAGGGTACAGCCTGGCTGTCAGGCCGGATGAAAGGCTTGAGCAGTTAGCCGACGAGGTCATTGACCTGCTTGAGAAAGCCCAGCAGCCTGACGGTTACCTCAATACCTATTATACGATTAAAGAGCCGGGCAAGCGGTGGACAAACCTGTGGGAATGCCATGAGCTATACTGCGCGGGGCATCTGATAGAGGCCGGAGTAGCCTATTATGGCTCCACGGGCAAGGACAGGCTCCTCAAGATCGTATGCAGGCTCGCAGACCATATAGATTCGGTGTTCGGCCCTGAGGAAGGGAAGCTCAGGGGCTATCCCGGCCACCAGGAGATAGAGCTGGCCCTTGTCAAGCTGTATCGCATGACCGGAGAGCAAAGGTATCTTAGGCTTGCGAAGTTTTTTATAGATGAACGGGGCAGGGAGCCTTACTACTTCGACATCGAGTACGAAAAAAGGGGCGGCAGGAACCATTGGAGCGGCAACGCCCATCCATCCGGCTCCAGGGAATACAACCAGTATCACAGGCCTGTCAGGCAGCAGGACAAGTCTGTCGGGCATGCGGTCAGGGCTGTGTACATGTATTCCGCCATGGCGGATATAGCGGCGGAGACCGGGGATGAAGAGCTTCTTGATGCCTGCCGGACCCTGTTTGACAACATAACGAAAAAGCAGATGTATATAACGGGCGGCATAGGCTCGACCCGGCATGGCGAGGCCTTTACCTTTGACTATGACCTGCCCAATGACACGGTATACCAGGAGACCTGCGCCTCCATCGGCCTTATATTTTTCGCCCGCCGGATGCTGGATATCGAAAAAAAGGGCGTATATGCAGACGTTATGGAGCGGGCCTTGTACAATTCCGTGCTTTCCGGCATGGCCCTGGACGGGAGGAGCTTTTTCTACTGCAATCCCATGGAGGTATGGCCTGAAGCCAGTATGAAAAACCCCGACAGGAACCACATAAAGCCCGTCCGTCAGAAATGGTACGGCTGCGCCTGCTGTCCCCCGAACATAGCAAGGTTCATAGCTTCCCTGGGCAGGTATATATACAGTGTGGGTCCGGAAACTATATATGTGCATTTGTATGCCGGCAGCGAGGTCAAAACGGGCCTGGGCGGGGGAGAGGTAGCGCTGGAGCAGGAAACGCAGTATCCCTGGGACGGCAGGATCAGTATAAATATAAGCAAGGCAGAGGATCAAAGGTTCGTGCTCGCTCTCAGGAAGCCCGGCTGGTGCACTCAGGCTTCACTAAGGATAAACGGCGAGGAATGCTCCGTGGGTTCCCGCCTGAAGGACGGATATATATACATAGACCGGGTATGGAGCCAGGGGGACAGGGTAGACCTGTACCTTGACATGGAACCGGTACTGGTCCAGGCCCATCCCCGGCTAAGATACAACGCAGGCAAGGTGGCTATACAAAGGGGCCCCATCGTGTACTGCCTGGAGCAGTGTGACAACGGCGAAAACCTGGCTGCCCTGTCGATCCCCGCAGAGACAAGGCTTGAGACGGTTTATGACAGCGGCTTCTTGGGCGGCGCTGTGCTGATCAAATGCCAGGGATACAGGACTAATGAGGATGTCTGGGGCGAAGACCTGTATTCCAGGCTCAGGATCGATGAGCGCCCGGTCACCATAAGGGCCGTACCCTATTTCATGTGGGGCAACCGCGAGCCGGGTGAAATGCTGGTCTGGATAAGATCCCGATAAAAAGGAAGTGTGGCCTTGGAGCTGGACAGGAAAAACATACGCAGGATACTTGCCATAATCATCATATCGATAATCATCTATCTGGGGCTTAGCAACATATCTTCTGTCATAGGGGTGCTGCTGAAAGGCATGGGGATAGTCACGCCCCTGCTCCTTGGTGCAGCGCTGGCATTCATCCTCAATGTCCCGATGAGGCTGATCGAGCGCCTGATTTTCCCCCGCAGCAAAAAGCCCTTGATAATAAGGGTCAGGAGGCCTCTGGCCATTCTGATCACCTATGTGCTGTTTTTTGCAGTCCTGGCGATGGTGCTCTTTCTGCTGATACCCCAGCTCGTCAACACCGTGAGCATACTCAGTGCAGCCATTCCCGCGGCATATCTCAATATAGAAAAATGGGTGATCGAAAAGGCACAGGAGATCCCCCAGCTCCAGGAATGGCTGAGCCTCATAAAGCTGGACTGGCAGAGCATAGGGAACAGCCTGGCCGATGTTCTGAAAAAAGGCTCTTCAGTCATTCTGGGTTCTACCGTATATATAATCAGGTCCATACTCAGCGGCACCATGACCTTTGTCCTTGCGCTGGTTTTCAGCATCTATGCCCTGGCCGGCAAGGAAAGGCTGCGATCTCAGGTGGAGCGCATACTGAAAGCCTTTCTGCCAAGGGAAAAGGCTGAAAGGACTTTGGAGATCGGTGCCCTGGTCAATAAAACCTTTACAGGCTTTGTCACCGGGCAGTTGACCGAGGCTGCCATACTGAGCATGCTTTGCTTTATTGGGATGCTTATATTCGGCTTCCCCTTTGCGCCCATGATATCGGTCCTGCTCGGCATTACTGCCCTCATACCCCTGATAGGCCCGATCATAGGTGTGGGCATTGGGGCCTTTATGATCTTTATGATATCCCCGGTCAAGGCATTTTGGTTTATCGTGTTCATCATCGTGCTCCAGCAGCTTGAGGGCAATCTGATATACCCGCGTGTCATGGGCAGCTCCGTGGGCCTTCCGGCGATCTGGGTGATTGCGGCTGTGACCATAGGCGGCAGCTTCATGGGCATAACCGGCATGCTGCTGTCCGTGCCTGTATCTGCAGTCCTGTACGCCCTGTTCAGGGAGGCTGTCAGGAGCAGGCTCCACAAAAGCAAGGAAGATACTCCCATAGACAAGGGAGATGTAACATGATTTGACCGTTTATGATAGGATATAAGGGCGAGCATCATGCCGAGGGGCTGCCAAGGTGAAGAAAACAAAGAACAGTGAGGAACATCGTCATAAAATGAAACCGAACAGCAAAAGCAGATTAATATTGAAAAGGGTGACCCAGATCATCCCCTGGGTAGTGATGCTGGTGCTCACAGCCCTGTTTTTTATTTATGGACGGGGGATGACAGCCAGGGAGCTTTTGACCTATACGCCGCGCAATCCATACCTGGCCGTTTTGTTCCTGATGGTACTCTTTGCTGTAAAATCCCTGATCGTCATACTGCCAATACCGGTACTGTATGTCCTGACCGGTATCATGTTCGACCCCTTGAAGGCTATAGGCATAAACATACTGGGTGCGGCCGTCTGTACGGCAGTACCCTACTTTATTGGCAGCTATTCCGGCAATGAGGCGGCAGAAGGTCTGGCCAGGAAGTACCCCATGATAAAACAGCTCGGCCGCTTCAAAGGCAGAAATGAATTGTTCTTTTCCTTCTATGTCCGTGCCATAGGCTTTCTGCCCTGCGATATAGTCAGCCTGATACTAGGCTCCATGAGGGTCGAGTTTAAAAAATACATGGCCGGGACTATAGCAGGTATGCTGCCCGGCCTTATTGCGTCGACACTTATAGGCGATTCGATAAACAATCCCGCATCGCCCCAGTTCATATTGTCCTGTATTGCCACTGTCCTTATAGCCCTGGCTTCTACGCTGGTATACAGAAAGGTGCTGAAATCACAGTCAGCCGCCTCCGCCGCGGAGCTTTCTACAGCCGCTGCAGAGGCTCCGGAAGATGCTTTGCAGGCTATGACGGCCGCTCTTGATGATCCTTCAACGAGTGACGCCGACGGATGCCTGGAAGCTACTTGCGAATCTGATCCTTTGACATCAACTGCTGAAGAAACCCGGACCAGTCAGCCGGTGCCCCGGCAATTCGCTTCTCAGGGCTGCGACCGGATCATTCCCGGCTGCCACCCTGGCGGGGATGAAGCCCCCGATCACAGTCAGCGCGATACTTAGGGCAACCAGCAGGACAGCGTGGACCGGGTTCAGCCTTTTTACTCCTTTAAGCTCGGTAAGCCTGTACAGTATCCTGTTTACAGGCATCGTCAGCAGGCAAGCCAGGCCTATGCCCAGCAGGCCTGACAATGCCCCTATGATAAAGGTTTCGGCATTGAATACCCGTGCAATGTCTTTTTTCTTGCGCCCAGGGCGCGGAGGACCCTTCATTCCACTCATCCAGATAGTCCACTATTTTATCCTTGCTTTCAAGATCCTTTAGTCTGGTGAAAGTCGCCCGTTCTGTACCTTTTGGTTATATCCTTGAGAGTAAGCATATCCATTCTCCTCGGCCTGCTGATTTTTGTACATACAGGTACATAATTGCATATATTATCCGGTTTTTTATCAATGGATCAAAACATTCAAAATAATTATTGACTTCCCATTTTAAATGTGGTATTAATATATATGTTTGTTTAGCCTTTATAAACAGAAAGTTTAGTAATGTAGAATGGAATGGGATGCATGAAAATAGGCGAAAAGATCAAGGAATTGCGCATTTACAACGGTTTGACCCAGCAGGAGCTGGCAGACAGATGCGAGCTGTCCAAGGGATTTATTTCCCAGGTCGAGAGAGATCTGACATCTCCGTCCATAGCTACATTGATGGACATTTTAGAGTCCCTGGGCACCAACATAAAGGATTTTTTCAACGAACAGGTCGAGGAGAAGATCGTGTTCAAAAAGGACGATATCTTCAGCTATGAAAATGAAGAACTGAATCATAATATTCACTGGATCGTCCCTAACGCCCAGAAAAACAAAATGGAGCCCATCATTCTGGAGCTTTTGCCCAACGGCAAATCAAAAGTCGAGGATCCCCATGACGGCGAGGAGTTTGGCTACGTGCTTTCGGGATCAGTCATCCTGCACCTTGGCAGGAGGAGCTTTAGGGTGAAAAAGGGGGAAACGTTTTATTTCAGGCCCACAGTGGCACATTATATTGAAAATGCGGCAAAGTCTAAATCTACGGTATTGTGGGTCGCAACGCCGCCGAGTTTCTAGCATAACAACAGTGGAGGTACAGAAAATTGAACAACGAGATCATATTGAGGCTTGTAAATATCTCAAAGGCCTTTGACGGCACCAAGGCACTTGATAATATCAACCTGTATATCCGCAGGAACGAGTTCGTTACGCTGCTGGGACCCAGCGGCTGCGGCAAAACCACGACCCTGAGGATCATCGGCGGCTTCGAGGAAGCCGATGAAGGAGACCTTCTCTTTGAAGGCCAGCGGATCAATGATCTTCCCGCCTACAAGCGGAAGGTGAATACCGTTTTTCAAAGGTACGCTTTGTTTCCCCATATGAACGTTTTCGAAAACATTGCCTTCGGGCTTAAGATAAAGAAAATGGACAAACGGGTAATAGAGGAAAAGGTAAACAATATGCTAAGGCTGGTCAACCTGGAGGGCTTCAGCAAGAGGTCCGTAGACTCCTTGAGCGGCGGCCAGCAGCAAAGGGTGGCCATAGCGAGAGCCCTGGTCAATGAGCCGGAGGTCCTGCTCCTGGATGAGCCGCTGGGAGCGCTGGATCTGAAGCTGCGCAAGGAAATGCAGCTTGAGCTTAAAAAGATACAAAAGTCCCTGGGGATCACCTTTATTTATGTCACCCACGATCAGGAGGAAGCCCTGACCATGTCCGACACCATTGTCGTCATGAACAACGGGCGGATACAGCAGATCGGTACTCCCCAGGATATATACAACGAGCCGAAGAACGCCTTTGTGGCTGATTTTATAGGTGAGAGCAACATAATAGACGGGACCATGAACGAGGACTACAAGGTCACCTTCCTGGGCCGGCAGTTCGACTGCGTGGACAAGGGCTTTATGCCCAATGAGCCCGTCGACGTGGTTGTCCGGCCGGAAGATATAAAGGTCAGGCCCCAGTCTGAAGGGATGCTCGTAGGCAAGGTAATATCCGTTACCTTCAAGGGCGTGCACTATGAGATGAAAATCGAGGGCTTGAACGGCGCAGGCTATGTCCTGACGGTCCACAGCACCCTGATGGCCGAAGAGGGCTCGGTTGTCGGGCTGAGCATCGACCCCTTCGATATCCATATCATGAAAAAGGGGTTGAAGGCATGAAGCAATATAGGTGGCTCGCATATCCATATGCCGTATGGATGATAATATTCATAGTGGTTCCCCTTATGCTGGTACTGTTTTTCAGCGTGACGGCAAAAGCTCCGGACGGGAGCATAGTGCTTACCCTGGAGAACTTTAAAAAGTTTTGGGAGCCGATGTATATAAACGTGCTGATCCGGTCGGTCCTGCTGGCGGTATACAGCACGGTCATATGCCTGGTGCTGGGTTATCCTCTGGCCCTTATCCTGGCCGGCAGGGACTTCAAACGTAAAAATATACTGGTCATGCTGGCTGTCATTCCGATGTGGATGAACTTTCTGCTCAGGACCTATTCATGGATGACCCTGCTTGAGAAAAACGGCACCATCAACGCTTTCTTCGGTACCCTGGAAAGGCTGGCGGCCACCTACCTCAACATGGAGCTGACGCTGCCAAGGGTCAATATCCTTTACACGGAAACTGCTGTGATACTGGGGATGGTTTACAATTTTCTGCCCTTTATGATACTGCCCATATATTCGGTAGTATCCAAGCTTGACAGGAGCCTTATCGAGGCGGCTCAGGACCTGGGCGGCAACAACCTGGTGGTTTTCAAGCGGGTGATATTTCCCCTGAGCCTGCCAGGCGTACTTTCAGGCATAACCATGGTGTTCATGCCTGCAGTGACGACCTTCGTCATATCCAGGCTGCTGGGGGGCGCACAGTTTATGCTGATAGGCAACCTGATCGAGCGCCAGTTCCTCTTTTCCAACGACTGGGGCTTTGGTTCGGCCCTGTCGATAATAATGCTCCTGCTCATACTCCTAAGCATGGGCTTCATGTCAAGGTATGAGAAGGAAAATAGCGGAGGGGGGCTGTGGTGATGCGATTTCTAAGAAGATCCTATGTATTTCTCGTATTTTTGTTCTTGTATGCCCCTATCATCATACTGATAGTCTACTCCTTCAACGCCTCGAAATCCAGAGGCCACTGGACCGGGTTCACCCTGCAATGGTACAGGGAGCTTTTTAAGGACCGTCAGATAATGAACTCCTTGTACAACACGATCGCCATAGCGCTGCTTGCATCCCTTATAGCGACGATCGTCGGGACTGCGGCTTCCATAGGTATATTCAACATGAAAAGGGTAAAGCGGGAGATCATGCTCAACATCAACTATATACCCGTGCTGAACCCTGATATCGTGACCGGTATATCCCTGATGCTGCTATTCTCGTCGATCAAGCTCCCCCTGGGCTTTACATCGCTGCTGCTGGCCCATGTGACCTTCAATATCCCCTATGTGGTACTGTCGGTGATGCCCAAGCTCAAGCAGATGAACAAGCACCTGTACGAAGCGGCGCTGGACCTGGGCGCGACTCCCTTTTACGCGTTCAAAAAGGTGATCCTGCCCGAGATCATGCCCGGCGTGATCACAGGCTTCCTGCTGGCCCTGACCCTGTCGTTTGACGACTTTGTCATAAGCTTCTTTACAACGGGCAACGGCGTATCGAACCTGTCGATAACAGTGGAGTCGTTGGCCAGAAGGGGGATCAGCCCGAAGCTCAATGCGCTGTCGACCATAATGTTTGTCAGTGTATTGCTTTTGCTGATAATAGTCAATATAAGGACGTCCAAGGACGAAAATGAAAGGAGACCGAAAAATGAAAAGAGTTATCAAGGTAATGTTTTTGTTAGCCCTTCTAGCCATGACATTTAGCCTGGCAGGCTGCGGGGACAGTGGCAAACCCACCCTCAAGGTCTTCAACTGGTTTGATTATATAGATGAATCTGTATACAAGGCCTTTGAAAAAGAGTATGGGATCAGGGTCATATATGATACCTTTACAACCAACGAGGACATGTACGCCAAGGTCGTATCCGGCAATGCAGACTATGATGTGCTCTTTCCATCTGATTATATGATCAAGCGCCTTATCAATGAGGACAGACTGGCCAAGCTGGATTTTGACAATATCCCCAACTACAAGTATATCGATGATAGATTCAAGGATCTCGATTTCGATCCTAACAACGAATACTCAGTCCCTTACATGTGGGGCACCCTGGGCATACTCTACAATAAGGAAATGGTAGATGAGCCCGTTACGAGCTGGGATATACTCTGGGATTCCAAGTTCAGCAAGAATATCTTCATGTACGCCAGCCAAAGGGATGCCATCGGCGTTGCTCTGAAAAGACTCGGCTTTTCGCTCAACAGCCGCAATGAAGCGGAGCTTGAGAAAGCAAAGCAGTCACTGATAGAGCAAAAGCCTCTGGTCCTGGCCTATGTCGGGGATGATGTCAAGGACAAGATGGTAGCCGAGGAGGCCGCCCTGGCGGTAGTGTACTCCGGTGACGCGATCTATAGCATATGGGAAAATGAAAACCTGGCATATGCTGTACCTGAAGAAGGCACAAACCTTTGGTTCGACTCGATGGTAGTGCCCAAGAACAGCAAGCACAAAAAGGAAGCCGAGCTGTTCATAAACTGGATGTGCGACCCCGAAAACGCACTCAAGAATACCATGTATATAGGCTACTCCACTCCCAACTCGGCCGCCTATGACATGCTGCCTGATGAAGTGAAAAACGACAAGTCGGCATACCCTGATGACGAGATCCTTGAAAAGTGCGAGGTATTTGACGACATCAGCGATGTGCTTGACATTTACAACCGCATATGGGATGAAGTGATGACGGCAAATTAAGGTTAAAATTTTATATATTTTAGTATCTAACATAATGAAAGCAATCAAGAGCACAGAAAGGTAATCACCGATCTGTGCTTTTTTTAATTTTGTTATTCACAGCCCATATTTTTTAAAATAGTCTATATACTTGACAATTATAGTATTATATTATATAATTGGTATTAAGCATGGTGATATTGCATAAAGCAGGGGCCAGTTGTTGAATCAATTGCCCTAATAATAAGGGCATTTGTATAAATAATTCAGGAGGGATACAGTATGAAGAAACTTTTATCAGTACTGCTGGCTGTAACTGTATTGCTGGCGCTTTCAAGCATCGCACTGGCTGCTGATCCTGTTGCGATCTACATCGACAGCGTTACTAACAACGCAGGTATTACCTACAATTTCGATAGTGATGTAGAAGGCTGGGTAGGCAAGGATGCAGACGCCACCTATAGTTACAACAAGACAACGGTAGCCCATGAGACATTTGATGGCAAGGGCTGCTTGAAGATGATCCTGGAGCCTGGTAATAAGAATTTCGTTCAGTACCAGGTCCAAATGCCTCTTGAAGGGGCCGATATTCAAGCCGGTCAGACTTTTGTATTCAAGGTCTATATCCCGGAAAACGTAAATGTGAAAACATTACAGCCATTCATACAGTGGGACAACTGGGCCGAATGGAAAGACGGCTGGACTGAAACCTTTGTGAAAGGTCAGTGGAATGATGTAGAGTTTACGATTCCTTCTGGGTTTACTGCGCCTGCAAATGCATTTGGTTTCCAGCTGCAGTTGAATGAAGGCCTGGATGCCGAAGAAGAGCAAAATCCTCAGACCGGTTATGCCAGCGTCCTGCCCTTCGTACTCCTGGCCGGTGCTTCCGGTGTTGTTCTGCTCAAGAGCAGAAAGAAATAGTCTCACAAGCTACATATCGTAATAAAAGCTGCCGGTAAGCACGCCGGCAGCTTTTTGTATATATGACAACAATATTGACAATTATAACAATATGATATATAATTGGTAGTACAAACATATAAACGCATATTCTTCCATACATATTCTGTTGGTCGATATAATATATTGTTCTGGAGCTATACGACATTGGTTTGATATCTCGTATGAGATATTAAATAAAATCATGATCAAGGAGGTTAAAATGACTATGGCTAAAAAGTTGTTGTCTATCGTACTTGCTGTTGTGCTTCTGGTATCTTTGGCGGCAGTTGCCTATGCAGCCGGTGAAGAAGTGGTGCTGAAAATCGCAGACGCCAAAGTACCGGATGACAAGTTCAAAACCAATATTGGTGCTGCTGACGAGACACTGGTGAGCACTGAGCAGGAAGGCTTCTACGCTGAGTGGGAGAATGTCCCGGCAGCAGTGCAGGTCATGCTTTCCTATGACTGCGACCATGGGACTGACGGGCACATAAGCCTGTATGTCAATGGTGAGTTTGCAGCCAAGCTCCCCATACCCAGCACCGGATCATGGTGGGATCAGTTCCCCAGAAACGAACCGACCAACGTCAATATCCCTGAGGGCGCTACCATCCGTCTGCAGGTGGATGAGGGAGACCTGAACGCCAACATCAGAAGCGTTATCCTTGTAACGGGCACACCTGAAGAAGAGCCGCCGCAGACCGGAGACCTTGGCATACTGATGTACATAGTCGCTGCAGGTGCTGCAGGCAGTGGACTGGTACTGCTGAGGAGAAAGAAATAGCTAAATATCAGTTACAAATGAACTAAAATAAAAAAGGGCGGATATCCGCCCAGTTTTTATGCAGTTCAGTCAAGTGGATAAGTCTTAATATCGGGTATATCGATGAGGCTCAAGACGCGTTCATGGGAATAAACCTTCTTAAGCATATGCTTTTCCGTATATTGCTCTGAGTAAGCCTTGGTGGTGTTGTTTATCACGAATTCGCCGGACCATGTTCCGAACCAGGCCCACCTTGCATTTTCCTTGAAAGCCAGATCTGGATCGAACAGGCATCCGTTTTCGGTCATGGCTATGATCTTTTTGGTGCTTGTGTATTCCAAGGCCTTGCTGAACCTGCCGAACTGTGAGCCATACTGTTTTTCGCCGGGATAAACATCTTCACCTATAATGTCGACGTATTCATCCCCCGGATACCAATCGGCTGCCTGGCCGTTCCAAACCCAGATGAGGTTGTTGAGCTTGTGGTAGTAGGTGAGTCTTTCGTATAGGAGTATCCAAAGCTTCTTATATGGCTCGGGCCCTTTCGCGCCCCACCAGAACCAGCCGCCCGAGGCTTCGTGGAGCGGCCTCCAAAGGACCGGCACTCCTGCTTCCTCAAGCCTTTTAAGCTGCTCTGCTATCGCATCGATATCGTTGAGCAGGAGGTCATAGCCCTCCTGGTCCTCGCCGTTCATTATCTTCGCCAGATCTATATTCGTTGCCCTGGTGTAGAAGCCTGACCACCATGGATTTTCCTGTGTATTTGGCAGGTAATTGGTCGGGGCATTCCAGTGCCAGCAGAAGGTCACAAGGCCTCCGCGCTGCCACCAGTCTATGGCGGCCTCTACAGCCTGGCTTTTTGTGCCAAACTCGACCCTCGAAGGTGTATAATCCATCAGGTCCAGGCCGGCCATGGCAGGATAGCGGCCTGTTTCTCTCTTTATCGCTGAAAACTCATAGCTCATCAAGGCATTTTCGCTGTATTGTCCTGTAATGATATATTTACCGTATATATCTGTCAAAAATTTCATGAGCCGCCTGGTCACATCGTCAGCATTCTCATTTACAAGTACCGGAGCCACCTTGAACACCGATGTGTCAAAGCCTGCGCCTGATGATATCTCCAGGGAATCCAACAGGAACCACCCCCATGAATGAATTACCGATATTTCGTGTCGGCCTTTGGTCAGAAACACGTTTTTGATGATGTATTGTTCAAAGCTGCTGGAATTGGAATAGATGTCGCCGATATTGCTGCCGTCAATGGCTACTGTATTGTACTTCTCGCCATAGGGGGCAGCCGTTGTGAACCTAAGGTCGTAATATGAATCTCCAGGGACCTCCACTTCAAATGTGACCCTGGATTCTCCCGGCCTGGTGAAGTTGGTGACATAGCCCGTCCCGGAATAGCCAGGATGGGACCTCTCAGCCCTGGTACCGCCTTCAAGGATCCCGTCCTCCGCTTCATATACGGCCTTGAAATCCTCGATCTGTCCGGTCTCAAGCAGATAGTCGGACAGGTCCAGCGGCAGCTTGGATACTATATCTTCTGTATCCGGAGCTTCGGAAGCAGCAGGCCCCGGACTTGCTGTTTCATCAGGAGTCGGGCTTGCAGTATCAGAGGGGCCTGTGCCTGCCGCGCAGCCTGTTGTGATGACGAAGAGACAAGCAAACAGGGTTATAATAAATCTTTTCAATGAACCGCGCATATATAAATGCAACCCCCTTATAATGCTTTAGGAGCCAATAGGCCTTGACCTACGCCTTGACGAGTCTTGCCCGGAACACCCTGCATGCATGGGGCTTCAGCCGGCATTTATATCCTTCCTTGAATACGCCGATATCCTCATGCTGCCAGACATCCCTCAGTAAAAAGCCATAGCCTGCGGAAGCGGGAAGGCCCACATCCCAAAAATGCAGGGCGGCTTCACCCTCTTTGTCGGACATGTTGAAGAAGCCGAAGGCATAGCTGCCGTCACTCAACAGCTTCACATAAATGAGCAGGTCCGGATCGTTCCAGTGCTTGATGGTATATGCCTGCCTGCCCTCAGGATCCTGATTTATCTCTATCATTTCCTTGTTTGTGAGGATCTCCTTCATCGCCTGGTTCATATTGCGTATATCGCAGCCGATCATCAGCGGCGAGTCCATGAGGCACCAGAGGGAAAAATGGGTCCTGTACTCTTCGTCCGTGCATCCGCCATGGGCTACATTGCCTTTGCCGTACATCCCTACTACCAGCATGTCGACATCGTTGTAGCAGTAAGGCCCGCTGTAGCATTCCTTATTGAGCTGGGAAAGGGCCAGCTGCTTGATGGAGGCCCAGCTGTCCTGGATGTCCCCTGTTGATCTCCATATATGTGCGCCGCTGGCTCTCATCCATTTCTCCGCCTCATCGTTGCCCCAGTTGCATGCGCTGAACAATATATCCCTGCCGCAGTTTCTTAGTGCCATGGCCATCCTTTTGTACAGGATATGTCCGGGGACTCCGTCCGGTTTGTAGCAGTAGTCATATTTGAGGTAATCTACGCCCCAGGAAGCGAAGGTCTCAGCATCTATGAACTCATGCTCAAAGCTGCCGGGGTAACCGGCGCAGGTCTGCACGCCTGCACAGGAATATATGCCGAACTTAAGGCCTTTGCTGTGTATATAGTCAGCCAGCGCTTTCATGCCGCCGGGAAACTTGTTCTCATCCGGCACCAGCCTTCCGCTTTGATCCCGTTCCTTCCGGGCCCAGCAGTCATCGATCACTATATATTCATAGCCCGCTTCCTTGAGCCCGGTATCAACAAATGCATCTGCTGCCTCACGCACCAGCCTTTCATCAATGTTCCATCCGAATGTGTTCCAGGTGTTCCATCCCATAGGGGGTGTCTTTCCGATCATGTCAATCATCCTCCTCTGCAGCTAAATGTGCTTATTACGCTAAATTGGGAATTCATGTCTTTCCGATCATGTCAATCATCCTCCTCTGCAGGCTCGGGAGTAGGACTTGGCTGGGGCGTCGGTGAAGGCGAGGGAGCAGGTGTTGCCGTAGGCTTGGGTGATTCTGAAGGCTTGGGCGATTTTGTAGGCTCAGGTGATTTCGATGGCTTGGGCGACTCTGTGGGCTTTGGCGAGCCAGTAGGCTCAGGTGACTTCGTTGGTTCGGGCTTATATTTATTCTTCTCTGTCATCTCTCCATTTTTCCACTTTCCGTCATAAACGACCGTCTCTCCATCGCTGGCATAAAGCTTGCCTGTGCCGTGGTACAGCCCCTTCTCAAAGCTGCCGCTGTAGAGCAGGGTCCCGTCTTCCCTGTAGAGCATGCCTTTGCCGTGATAAAGATCGTTTTTCCATTCGCCTTCATATTGCAGGGTGCCGTCAGCAAAGTATTTTTTGCCGCTGCCGTTTCTCATGTCATTGTTGAATTCGCCCTCATACCAGCTGCCGTCTTCCCAGTAGTACTTGCCGTCTTTGGCCTTTTTACCGCTGTCCCAATAGCCGTCATATACCAGACGGCCGTCCTCGTTGTAGTATTTGCCGTTGTGGGTATACATACCTCTTGTGAACCTGCCGTCGTACTTTATGTTGCCGTTGGGCCAGTATTCCTTGCCAGCGCCGTAATATTTCCCAAGGTAGAAACTGCCCTCGTACATCAGGTTCCCTTCGGGATCGTACAGGGTGCCTTTTCCGTTGTAGAGCCCCTTGTCCCAATAACCCTTGTACAGCAGGATCCCCGAAAGATCATATAGCTCGCCGTAACCGCTGTAGGTCTCGTTTTTCCAGCCGCCTGTGTACAAAACCTGGCCTTCCGGCCCGTATAAGGTGCCCTTCGTTCTGTAGCCGTCTTTGAACTGACCATTGAATTCGAGATAACCGGTCCTGTGATAGAGCTCGCCCTGGCCGGACATCAGGTCCGCGGCCCATTCCCCGATGTACTTCTTTCCATTGGACCAGACATAGGTGCCCGTGCCGTCACGCTTGCCGTCCTTCCATTCGCCCTCATAGCGGGCGCCGTCCTTCCATACCATGGTGCCCTGTCCGTCGAACATATCATTGACGAAGCTGCCTGTATAGCTCTTGCGGCCGTAATCGTCATCTCCGGGGAAGTAGTATGTGCCGGTACCATTCATGGCGCCGTTTTTGATCTCCCCTTCATAGTACAATATGCCGTTATTATCATACAGCTTGCCGAAACCATCCTTTTTCCCGGCGACCCAGCTGCCGTCATAAGCTATCTTGCCATTGGGGTAGTAGCTGATCCCATGGCCGTTGGGCATACCCTCTGAGAGTCCCCCCTCATAGCCCAGGGTCCCGTTTTTCCAGTAGCCCTTGCCGTAGCCATGCCATATGCCGTCCTTCCATGTGCCTTCATATTCAAGCTTGCCGTCGGCATAGTAGGACCTGCCTGTCCCGTTGAGCTGGTTGTTTTCAAACTGTCCTTCAAGGAAGAGGGTGCCGTCGATCCTGTATACCTTGCCCTGGCCGTGCCATTTATTGTTCACCCATTCCCCTTCATATTCAACCTTGCCGTTGGGGTAGAAGGATTTGCCGTGGCCTTGCCTTACTCCATTGCTCCATTCGCCCTCATACCACAGCCCTCCGGTCTCATAGTACTTTTTGCCGAAACCGTTGGGGATGCGGTCTGCTGTAACGCCGTCCCAGTCCTCGACCTGGCTGAGATCGCCTTCGATCAGGCTGCCGCTGTAGGCTACTTTACCGCTGTCGTAATAGAGCTTGTCCATGTCATAGATAAGCTTTGCTCCAAGCAGTATAAGCGCGAGCAATACTATGGCGATCATGGCGATGATATATGCTTTTCCGGACCGCTTGTCCGGGATGAGCTTGCGTATGTTCATATAAAGTCCCCTTTGGTAGACTCTCAGGCCTTAGCCTTCATCCTTTATTTTTTTGGCATGTACTACGAATCTGGCATTACTGAACTCATAGGTGCAGGTGGACAATGTCAGTATGCAATCGTCTTCCGTTACTTCAGTGTCAGTAGGGAACAAGGACTTTTTCTTGATTTCCTGGATAAAGGTCGTGAATTCTTCAGGGGTGTTGAACCTGGTCTTGGTGTAATTGAACGTGACCTCCGTTACATATACGGAGAATATCTCCCATTTCTGCTCCTCATAAATGGAGTCTACCTGTATGACCCTGTTGTTGTAGAAGAAATCCTCATTCTGATAATTCTGGGGCAGGGGCCTGAACATGTGGGGCTTGAGCCTCATGTTGTGGCCGTATATGACGGTGTTCATATCATCGAAGTATTTGCTGTTTCTGTAGTCCATGAATATAGCCCCGTGGCGGTTTGATTCACCCGTATGGGTCATATTAAGATACTGGCTGTTGTCTCTGCCCTGTACGATCGGATAGTCAATGTCGGTGCCCGGCACCTTTATCCAACCGATTATATCTTCATTTATCAGCACCAGGTCCTTGTATTTGTCAAGCACCTCTAGGCTGCGCTCTTCCGGGTCATTGCCCCCGTTCTCCGGGTCGAGGTTGAGCGTGATGGTGCTCAGTATGGAATCGAAGCTGACCTCGTGGAAGGATTTCCTTACATATTGCTTGTTATTCATGATCTTCTGCAGATCGTCCATGATCTCATTGCCCCGCAAGCTGTAAAAAAAGGTAGAACCGATCATAAACAAGCTGTATATCAAAGTGACGGTGCAGACGATGATTATAGCGTTGTTGACGATCTTGTTGTCCAGTATTTTTCTGATGCTGAATCGTCCCATGGTGCACCTCCTGAATAAGCTTTGGTTATTTATAAAAGGTATCAAGATTGTCTAAACGTACTTATATTAATTATATCATACGGAGAAATGCATGACTATATCGGGCGGCCTTATTGACAAGCGGCATTAAATATTGTAATATAAAACGGTGCTCTGATAAAAAATATAATAAATGATCGTCTGGAGAGATGGCTGAGCTGGACGAAGGCGCACGACTGGAAATCGTGTGTACCCCGAACAGGGTACCGAGGGTTCGAATCCCTCTCTCTCCGCCAAAATCAAGGGTTCTATGGTTGACATAGAACCCTTTCTCTTTATTGAAATTTTACTATGCGTGACACGACTCATCCTGAGCTTAACGGTTTTTTCCCTGCCCGGTACCGGATGGTGTAATATAAAGGGGTAGTTGAAATTGTCCTGGGACAGGGTATAAATAGATCATAGAAATCATTCGTATCGGAGGTTTGCCATGGATATAAATATCACAACACCTGCACTTTTGTTCCCGGCGATCACCTTGCTGATGCTGGCCCATACCAACCGCTTTCTGGCCCTTGCCTCCCTGGTCCGCCAGTTCCGCGCCCTGTATGAGGAAAACCCAGATGAGAAGGTATACAAGCAGATCAAGAACTTCCACATACGGCTCAACATCCTGAAGTACACACAGTTTGTAAGCGTGCTTAGCTTCCTGTTCTGTGTGATATGCATGTTTCTGTTTTTCCTTGGGAGGATACTGGCAGCCGACATCGTTTTTGCGATCAGCCTGCTTTTGATGATGGCATCCCTGATCCTATCCCTGTGGGAGATCTATCTGTCCGTCGATGCCCTCAAAGTAGAGCTCAGCGGGATAGAGGAGGACAGGGGACAAGGCTGAAGCTCAAAAGAGGCTGACAAGCAGCCTCTTTTTGCTAGTACTTCTCGATGCTTTTGACTATATTGTCCAGTTCCTCGGGGTTGGTCGATATACCGGTCAGAATGAAGCTGATGATATACCCGTCATGTACGCGGGAGTAATACCTTTGTATCAAGCTCAGGTCTTCAATAAGCTCAAGGGTAGCTGTCATCGATGAGTATTCTTCACCTGCGATCACTACCTTATCGCCCTTTTTGGTACTATAGCCGATGTTGAGGTCCTCAAGCTGCTGCATGGTCGATTCGATATATGAGTCTGCATCCTTTATCAGTAGATTTTGCAGCGCACTCAGCTTTTCGAACACAATCATGGCATTTGGGTTCAGTTCCTCGGAGTCAAGCGGGTATTTCGATATGTACAAGGGATAGACAGCGTTTACAGCCTTATATTTTTCCGCAGCTTCACCGGTTGCGCCGGCGATGACCTCCGCACCAAGGTTCATTGTTTCCTTGATTTCTTCATCAGTTGCCACATACCAGCCCTCAGGTACCGTCAGCTTGAACCCTGCCCATTCGCTGACGAAAACATCGTCTTCCCATCTGGCCATTGACAAGGTGTTTTTAGATTTGGCAAAACAGCCTGTCAAGGCCGCTGCACAGACCATCACAAGTACAAGCGCGAGCCCTCTTTTACATCTGTAAATGCTCACAATATTTATACCTCCTGTTATTTTTTTATAAATTATATCATATTTAAGAAGGGTATTTGACTAAATATTAACATGGTGTAAATTTCGGGGACTCCGCAGGTCAGGCAGGAATCGGAAACGATTTGTAGAATATATGTTTAATAACCATGCTGAGCAAATCAGCTTATATAGATTTTCAGGAGGTTACATGATGTACAGATTCCCGGAAGGACTATACGTCGATGTGCGTATAGAGGAAACCTATGAGACCAAGATCAGCTTCAAGAAAACAGCCTTGCAGCAGCAGAAGGTACGCAGCAACAAGGGAGCTTTCATAAGAGTATTCGACGGCGACCGGTGGTATTACAGCTCGATCACCGATATAAGCCGCGTCCAGGAGAGCATAGACATCCTGGCCGGGATGGCCAGACCCAACCCTGATATAAACAACCATCCGATCGTAAAGGAATTTGAAGTGAACACCGGCACAGTATTGAACTTCAGCGAGCGGTCCGTTACCGATATCCCGGTCGAAGAAAAGCAGGCGCTTCTGGAAGGCTACCTGCACCTGCTCGACCGCCCGGAGGTAGTTCACCATACATCCTATTATGTAGACAACAAGACTATAAAGTCCATCTATTCATCTAAAGGGACTGCGGTCACCTTTGACAAGCAGACCTGTGGGATCCGTCTGAGCCTTGACATGGCCTGCGGTGATAAAAAGGACAAGGGTACTGTATCAAAGGCTGCCATATATTTTGACGAGCTCAAGAACCTATGTGGATTTTTCTCCGAACAGGTCGAAAAAAACATCCAGTTCGTCAGGGAAGCCGAGCCGGTCGAGCCGGGCATATACCCTGTTCTGATGGGGCCTGAGGCTACGGGGGTATTTACCCACGAGAGCTTTGGCCACAAGAGCGAATCCGACTTTATGGTAGGCGATGAGACCATGAAGGCTGAATGGGCCCTGGGCAAGACCATCGGCCAGGACCTGCTGACGATAATAGATGACGGGACGGTTTCGGGCAATGGCTATACCCCCTTTGATGATGAGGGCACCAGAGGGAAAAAGACCTATATCATTAAAAACGGCAAGCTCACAGGCAGGCTTCACAGTACGGCAACCAGCGCGGCCCTGGAAGAGCCGCTGACGGGCAATGCAAGGGCTGTAAGCTTCGAGTTTGAGCCCATAGTCCGTATGACCACCACCTATATTGAAAAAGGTGACCGGCCTTTGAAGGACATAATCGCCGAGATGGACAAGGGCATTTTCATAGATACGGTCAAGCATGGCTCGGGCATGTCCACCTTTACCATAGCGCCGGCCAGGGCTTATAAGATAGAAAACGGGAAAATAACTAAGCCTGTCAAGGTCTCAGTCGTTACGGGCAACGTGTTCGAGACCCTTGCCGAGGTCGATGCCGTGAGTGAGGAGTTCGAGCTCTTGAGCTTTGTAGGCGGCGGCTGCGGAAAGATGGAGCAGTTCCCGCTTCCTGTCGGCTTCGGCGGCCCCTATACCCGGGTCAAAAGGTTAAGTGTTCAATAACGGAGGTATGTGATGGATAAGGAATTTATAACCATACGTCAAAAAGAAACTGCGGTCAAGGTGCAAAACACCAGGATAAACGCCGTACGTACGAAGGATATAGTCAAAAAGGGCGTCAGGGTCTACAAGGACGGCAAGATCGGCATTTCAGGCGCTGTGGGTGACCTGCCCGATGATGTCCTCATCGAGAACGCAGTCAAAAACCTGAGCACCAATATCGAATATCCCTACAAGCTGTCAGGAGACAGGAAGGACCACCGCTGCTACAACGAAAACCCCATGACCGGAGAAGACCTGCTTAAGTACAGCGAGGATATCCTGGCTGTCCTGAGGCGGGACTACCCTGAGTTCGATTTCAGCGAAAGCATCTCTACGACAGAAGTACAGTGGAACATGAAAAATACCGCAGGGCTGGACCTGGAGTACAGGGATGCGATCATATACTTGGGCCTCATCCTGAAGGAAAAGAAGTCAGCCAACCTTTTTGACGGTTTTCTCATGTATTTTGGCAGGTCCCTTGATATGGACAAATTCTGGGCCTTCAACAGGGATTACCTGGCCGCATACAACAACTCCGTTCCTCTGCCGGAGGGGGATGTGCTGCCCGTTTTCACCTTCCAGTTCAACGAGCTTCTGGGATTTCTGGCCAATTGCCTAAACGGCGAGCGGTACGCCGTAGGCAGCTCGATCTTCAGCGGCAAGCTTAACGAGCAGCTGTTCAACGATAAAATAGTGCTTAAGCAAAACATGGACCCCATTTACACGGCAGAGCCCTTCTTTGACATGGAGGGGACGGTCCTGGAGAACGATTCTTATACTTTGATTGACAAGGGAAGGCTGACCGGGGTATTTACGGATAAAAGGAGTGCGGACATGTATAACCTGCCCCATACAGGCGCAGCCTCGGGCGGCTATGATGACATGCCCATGCTTCAGGGAGCGCCTCTTCGCTTCGACGTTGACAGTGAGGACATAAAGAAAGCCCTGGGCGGCAGACCTGCCTTGCTGGTTGCAGTAAGCTCCGGCGGCGATTTCACAGCAGACGGCAGCTTTGCTGCCCCGGTCCAGGTAGGTTTCCTGTTTGACGGGGAGAGGATAAACGGAAAGGTGCCCGAGTTCACCATGAGCTCCCATCTGAACAAGATGCTAGGGGAGGATTATATAGGGACCTTTGAGAACAAGCACCTGTATTTAGGAGAAGGCCTGACTCTCCAGGGCTTCAACATGAAAATAACAAAATAGGGCATAGAGCTGTCAGATAGACGCACTATAAGGCCCAGGCATCCGCGTATTACCGGCTGGACGGCAATAAGACCGTCCCGGCCGGTTTTTGTTTTTTTCCTGCGCTTTCGGGTAAAATAAATACCATTTGGTCTGCGGTGCAAAGCCCGGTGCCTTTGCGGCTTTGCACATGGGGCAAATAGACAGACGAACGAAAGGTGTTGACAGATGTTTAGGAGCATAGGAAGGCATAGGGATTTTCTAAAATATATACCCGCAAAGGCCGGTGACAGGCAATGGGCTGTGGATCAAAGCGGCGCAGTGATCCTGTTTCTGAAGCGAAACGGCCTGGCGTACAGGTTGACCAGGCCGTTCACGGGCGGGCCTGAGCTCATGAAGGTCCGGCTTGACGACGCGGGGAGCTTCGTATGGCAGCTCATTGACGGCAAAAAAAGCGTGGGTGAAATCGGGAAGCTGCTGGAGGAGAGATTCGGTGGCAGCGCCACGCCCCTTTATGAGAAGCTGGGCATATTCCTTACGGTGTTGAAAAACCACCGGTTCATTACGATAAACACCTCAGGCCATGCGGGAAAGAAGCCCACCACTTGAAAACAATGACGAATGATGAATGAAAATAATGTCGGAAACATTCCCCGTCTTTATTGACGGGGTAATTGATTTAAGGTATATTGATATCGGTATGTTTTTGTTGGGACCATATGTTAACGCAATTTTAAGGGGTGTGTGAATCCATTGTCACTGGCCTTTTTGATCAGCATACTTCTCGTTTTGGGCGTTGTGTTCGTAAACGGGTGGACTGATGCACCCAATGCCATCGGCAGCGCAGTAGGCACGAGGGTCCTGAGCCCTCGCAAGGCTATCCTGGTAGCTGTTGTGTTCAACTTCCTGGGCGTGCTGCTCATGACCTACATATCTCCCGCTGTTGCGGATACGATCTCAAAAATGGTAGATTTTGGCGAAAGCGGCAGCCAACAGGCCTTAATCGTGCTGGCAGCGGCAATGTTCGCCATCGTCATATGGGCAGTGGCAGCCTGGTACTTCGGCATCCCTACAAGTGAAAGCCATGCGCTCATAGCCGGCCTTACAGGCGGCGCTATAGCGCTGGGAGGCGTTGACGCTATAAACATGGGTGAATGGAGGAAGGTCATCATAGGCCTTTTCTTATCCACCCTGCTTGGTTTTTCAGCCGGCTTCGGCATTACCCGGCTGATCGAAAGGATATTCAGATATGCAGACCGACGCCGTTCGGAGTCCCTGTTCCACCATGGGCAGGCCTGGAGCGCGGCCGGGATGGCCTTTCTCCACGGCGCCCAGGACGGACAGAAATTCATGGGAGTGTTCGTGCTTGCCATGTTCCTTAACGGGATGACCCAGAAAAATCCCGACGGTACCTTTGAGATACCGCTGTTGGTCATGGTGATCTGCTCCCTCACCATGGGCCTGGGGACTATGGTCGGCGGCTGGCGCATCATAAAGGCAGTAGGCCTTGATATGGTAAAGATGAAAAAATACCAGGGCTTTGCTTCCGATGCGGCTGCAGGCATATGCCTCCTCATTGCCTCTCTGACAGGCCTTCCCGTATCGACCACCCATACAAAGACTACGGCCATAATGGGTGTAGGCGCATCAAGGCGACTCTCCTCTGTCAACTGGAACATCGTCAAGGAAATGGTGCTCGCCTGGGTACTGACCTTTCCCGGATGCGGGCTGATAGGATATATCATGGCAAGGCTGTTCATGCACCTGTTCGGCTGATATGGCTGAACACGGCTTACCAGAAAACTGATGAGGTGAATCCCGATGTTACGCAAAAGGACTGAAGTCAACTACTTTACCCTGCTCAGGGACATGGCCGTGTGCTCCTTCAAAGCGGCCGAAAAGCTGGATGACCTCCTGCACAACTATGCTGATGTAGCAAACAAGGCCAATGAGGTACATAATATCGAGCATGAGGGCGACAAGCTCCTGCACAACCTGGTCAAGGAATTGAACAGGGCCTTTATAACCCCTATCGACCGTGAGGACATACTCGACATAGGCGGTGCTATTGATACGATCACGGATACGATCGAGGATGTGGCCAACTGCTTTGATATGTTCTCCATCCAGAGGGTAGAGCCGGCGGCGCTGGACTTTTCAGATCTGGTGAAGCAGACCTGTGATACCCTGGCCAAGGCCGTGGGTGAATTCGAGCTGTTCCGCAGCTCCAAAAAGCTGAGTGAGCTGGTCATAGAGGTCAACCACCTGGAGGAGAAGGGGGACAGGCTTTACAGGAGTACCGTCAAGGCCCTGTACAGCGACAGGCAGATGTCCATGCTGGAGATCATCAAGTGGAAAGAGATCTATGACAATATGGAAAAAATACTGGATACCTGCGAGGATGTGGCAGACCTGTTGGAGAGCACGGCCATCAAGAACAGGTGATCTGCTCGTATATAATCAAGGCGGTTTTTGCCGACTATCTTTATGAACGGGGGGCTGCATGATGCTGCAGGAGTTCAAGAAGTTTGCGCTGAAGGGCAATGTGTTCGAGCTGGCCATAGGCGTCATCATCGGCGGGGCCTTCGGGAAAATAGTCACTTCTGTGGTCAATGACATCATCATGCCGATCCTTGGGGTCCTGATAGGAAGGATCAACCTTACGGCCATGGAATGGGTGATCAGGGAGGCAGAAGGGGACACCCCGGCACTGGCCTTGAAGTATGGCCAGTTTTTGCAGAACGTGATCGATTTCCTGATAATCTCATCCACCATATTCTTTGCCGTCAAGCTGTTTGAGAAGCTAAAGAAAAAAGAAGAAAAGAAGCCTGAGGAACCTCCCAAGCTCACGAAGGAGCAGGAGCTTCTGACGGAGATAAGGGACATATTGAAAAAGGGCTCGTGACAAAGGAAGACGTGCTGTATCAATGGGGAGAAGGATCATGGGAAAAAGATGCCTATCTCCTTAATTTATGCCTTGTATCACTATAGGTGGTATGTTATAATTATAAAACACACTACATAATGTGTAATCATGTATACATATTTATGGAGGATGGCATGAAAACGATAAATGATTTGATTGTAAGAAGGTTTACCAAGGAGCTCGCCAAGGACAGCACAAAGACCGTCTACGACCTTTTCGAATGGAAAACGGTGGATGTTTTCATCAAGGACTACTCCAGGAACAAGGTCATATGCGACATGAAGAACCTGGAGTTTCCGGCCCACTATTCGCAGAACGCCTGTGATATCATAGCATCCCATTATTTCCGTAAGGCAGGCATACCCAACGGGGTCGGCCATGAGCGCAGCATGCGCGAGGTAGCCCACCGCATGGTGTCCTTTTGGGTCAATGCCCTGATGGACGAAGGGATCATAGAGACCGAGGATCAGAAGCAGATCCTGTACGATGAGCTCGTATACCTGCTCCTGGCCCAGGCATGGGCTCCCAACTCGCCCCAGTGGTTCAACACAGGGCTCAACCTTGCATACGGCATAACCGGTGAGACTGACGGGCTCTATTACTACGACCTGGAGAAAAAAGAGGTAGTGGAAAGCAAGGACCGCTATACCAGGACCCAGGCTTCGGCCTGTTTTATTGTCTCGATACAGGACAAGCTCCTGGGCGAGCAGTCCATATCCGAGCACTATGTGACCGAGACGAAGCTGTTCAAGGGTGGCTCAGGTACAGGTACCAACTTCTCCACCCTGCGCGGCGAGGGCGAGCGTCTTTCCGGCGGCGGGTATTCCTCCGGCCTGCTAAGCTTCCTGAAAGGCTTTGACAGAAACGCCGGCGCGATCAAATCAGGCGGCACTACACGCAGGGCCGCAAAAATGGTAATCGTTGATGATGACCATCCGGATATAATGAAATTCATCAGCTGGAAGGCAGAAGAGGAAGAAAAGGTAAGGGCCCTGGGCAAAATGGGCTATGACACCGATTTCAACGGGGAAGCCTACAGCACAGTATCAGGGCAAAACAGCAATAATTCCGTACGTTTATCTGATGATACCATGTCCAAGGTACTGAACCTGGACAAGGACCCCGATGCTGTCATGACCCTTCGCGGCAGGGTCGATCCCAATGTGAACAAGGAGATCAAGGTCAAAGACCTGTGGGATGCCATAAACAACGCTGCCTACCGCTGCGCCGACCCCGGCCTTCAGTTCCACGGCAGGTTCAACGAGTGGCATACCTGCCCGGCAGGGGAGGACGGCCAGGTTTGGGCCGAGCACAATCAGATAAAGGCAACCAACCCCTGCAGCGAATATGCTTTCCTCAACGATACCGCATGCAACCTTGCCTCGGTCAACCTTTACTATTACTATGACCCTGAGACCGGCACATTCAGGATAGAGGATTTCAAGCACACCGTAGCCCTGGTGCAGCTTGTCCTGGAAGCCTCCATCCACTGGGGCCAGTTCCCGACCAGGCAGATAGCCAAGCGGTCCCACCTGTTCAGGACCACGGGCATCGGGCCGGCCAACCTGGCTTCAGTCATCATGGCAAGAGGCTTTGCCTATGACTCACCGGAAGCTCGCGCCCTGGCAGGAGCCATAATGGGCGTAATGACCGGATACTCCTACTATGTATCATCACTGATGGCGCAGAAGATGGGGCCCTTTGAAAAATACGACATCAACGCCGAGCACATGCTGAGGGTCATCCGTAACCACTGCAGGGTGGCCGGAGCCATGGAAGACGAGTACGAGGGTTTGAGCTACGAGCCGATCAAGGTCAATCATGACCTCCTGAAGTCGACAGGCTTTGAGAATATCAGCAGTGCCCTGAAGGACGTCTGGAACAAGGCCTATGACAGCGGCCGCAAGTATGGATACAGAAATGCCCAGGTATCAGTCGTGGCGCCGACGGGCACCATATCCTTTGCCATGGACTGTGGGGCTACGTCCATAGAGCCCTTCTACGGCCATGTGATATACAAAAAGCTGGCCGGCGGCGGCTCCATGGTCATCGTGAACCCCGTGATAGAGACAGCGCTGAAAAACCTCGGCTACAAGCAGGAAGAGATAGAAAGCATCATAAACTACATACTGCGCAAGGACGAGAATGGCAGCATAATAGACGGCAAGATAGAAGGGGCGCCGTACCTGAAGAAGGAGCACTATCCCATATTCGATACCGCCAGCAAGTGCGGCACCGGCGAGCGCTTCATATCGCCTAAAGGCCATGTGCTCATGGTATCGTGCATAACCCCCATGATATCAGGCTCGGTCTCCAAGACCGTAAACCTGCCCCATTCAGCCACTGTCAAGGACATAGAGAAGATCCACCTGCTGGCCTATACGACGGGCTCCAAGGCCATCGCGATCTACAGGGACGGCTCCAAGGCCAGCCAGCCCCTGAGCTCTTCCATATCGGAAAAGAGCGACAGGCTGGAGGATATGACCTACCAGCAGCTCCTTGACCTCGCCAGGTCCTTCAAAAAGGGCGTGCCCGTAAGGGAAAAGGCCCAGGGCCGCAGGCCGGGTTATACCCACAGTGCAAAAATAGGGGATATAGAGCTTTATGTCACTGTAAACTTCTATCCGGACGGCAGGATCGCAGAGCTGTTTATCTCAACGGACAAGGAGGGCACGGTCGTCAAGGGCCTGCTGGCATCCCTGTCCAAGGCCATATCCAACATGCTGCAGTACAACATACCTGCCAAGGATATTTCCAGAATGCTTCGGGGACAGCAGTATGAGCCCTCGGGCTTTGTAAGCAGGCATCCGTATATCAAGCAGGCATCCTCCATTTCCGATCTTGTCAGCAAGATCATAGACATAGAGTTGGGGGACTTCTCCAGGTGCCAGGTCAAGCCGGGAGAGTTGACCGAATCCTACCCGATCTCATCCCATGACCTGGTCACGGCGACGGTGGCAAGCGAGGAAGAGGAGCCCTCTGAACGCATATACGGTGAGACCTGCACCAACTGCGGCAGCACGAAGCTCCGCAGGAACGGCACTTGCAAGGTCTGCGAGGAATGCGGCACGACCACGGGGTGCTCGTGATCATCTGATTACATGTATGAAAGGATGTTTTATATGAAGAGATCTGAGATCAACAATGCAGTCAGAGAGGCTCAGGAAGCCTTCAAAAGGCACCATTGGTACCTGCCTCCGAACCCGAAGTGGGACGTCACGGACTTTGGGCTCGGCGATTTCAACAGCACCGGCCTGACCAGTGTCAACCTGGCGGAGCAGGCGGAATACTGCGAAAAGATAATGTATGTCAAGAAAGGCCAGGTGACTCCCGATCACTACCATGCTTCAAAGAAGGAGGACATCATATGCCGGTACGGGCGGCTGGCTATCCAGCTCTATTCCGATCAGCCCTCCGTGACCCTGCAGGTGAACGGTGAGCCCAGGGAATTACCAGTCGACAGACCCCTGATCCTGACCTCCGGAGAGCGGATAACCCTGGTGCAGGGCGTAAGGCATGCATTCTGGTCTGATTCCGAATACACCATTGTCGGCGAGGTTTCAACAGCCAATGACGATGAGCATGACAACTTCTTCGCTGACCCGAGGGTAGGCAGGTTCAGCCCCATCGAAGAGGATGAGCCCGCTATAGTGAAGCTGGTCAGCGAGAAATAATATAATAAAGCCTGCCGGAAGGCTGTCGCTTAAATACGCCATATATCGCCAAGAGAGAAGGATCGTGTACTTGCACGATCCTTCTTATTTTTATATTTGACTGCACTTTGCTGAGTTTGAGCTGTGACCGGCATGAAAGCCGGTTGTAACTATGCATGAATATAATTATCTCGTAAACACCTGTATACATATATAACACAGGCAGGTGATGCAAATGTATATCGGCCGGAATGTGGACAGGCCCTGGCGCAAAAGGGCTGTCCTGATGGGATTGTTAATCATAGGAATGATGATCTTCATGCTGCTCACGGGCTGGGCACGCCATACAGGCTCCTATTTTACCTATGCAGCATCCGCTGAAACCATAGTGCTTTATGTCGGCCAGCAGGGCCCGCAGACAGAGCAGGAAGCCCTTGATGGAGCCGGGGAGACTCCATAGGGGGGCAGGCCTGCCTGCTCGACCGGCACCTGATACAGAGCTGTCCAGGAGGTACCGGTGTGCACAGGCAGCTTAAGGTAAAAACATGACATACAGCAGAATGTGAGGGTGTTTTTGATGAGGGAGATCCCAAGCCATACTGATTATGACAGATACAGGACAGGAAGCATGGCTCCGAAGGCTTATGTGTCCCCGACCGGAAAACGCTACGACCCAAATCGGAAGAAGCGCAGCGCATTGCGTACGACCAGGAACATGGCGGGAGGCCTGCTCGTAGCAGCTTTTACCGTAGTGACTGTAGTGATGCTGTTTTTCATACTGATGGCGTCAAAATCGGACGCAGCTCCGGTCATACTCGGCCACCGGGCCTATATAGTGAGAAGCGGCAGCATGAGCCCCTCAATCAATGTCGGTAGCCTCATCCTGGTTAGAAATGTAAAGCCCGAGGCTATAGCTGTAAATGACATCATCACCTATATGAGAGAGGGCGGCAGTTCGGCAACGACCCACAGGGTCGTAGGGATAGAGAATGACGGCGGACTGAAGTTCATCACCAAGGGGGATGCCAATATCATAAATGACCCCGTCCCGGTGGAAAGCTCAGCCCTCCTTGGGAAGGTAGTGCTGTCGGTCCCATACCTGGGCTACGTGATTGGCTTTGCGGGTACCAAGCTGGGTACAATGCTTGTACTCGTGATACCCGGAGTGATCATCATGATACGCCAGATCGCGCTCCTTGTTGAGTACTCAAGGAAAAGGGAGCATGCTCATTGACGGGGTGGTCCTTTACCGGTGACATATCAGCCTGTATATGGTTTGGAGGTGACATAGGATGAAAAGCTTAGCCAGAGCTGTATATATGCTTATACTGAGCCTCGTGCTCATAAGCGGAGGTACCTTTGCCTTTTTCACCGACTCACCTGATGTGCCCCAGGCTCCCTTTACCGCCGGCAGGCTGGAGATAAGCATAGATGAAAATGTACAAAACGGGATCGGTAACTGGAAGAGCGGCCGATCAGACAGCAGGACTGTAAGCTGGACCTTTACCAACACAGGTACAAAACGGGCATACTTAAGGGCCAGGATCGATGCTGCCTGGGACCTGCCTTCTACTGAGGACGAGACCGCCTGGGCAGGCATAACGAAGGGCGAGGGCGCAGATGCCAAGGTATACGGCTCCGCAGGCGGCAATGTCGGCAGATACCTGATATTTGCCAAAAACGAGTTCCCTGTCGAGCCGGTCGTGAAGGAGTTTATACTGGCCGCAGGCGCTGTACAGCGAAGGGCAGGGACAATCATGATAAACAGGGAGAGCTCCGGGTCAGACCGGGTAAAGGTGGTGATCAGCCTTGATCCGGGCTGGAGCATGAGAGCCGCTAAAGAAAATTACAAGATGCATTTGACCAACGATGAGAGCGACTTTACCGTGGATGCGATCAGACCGGGGCACTTTAAGTACAAGGCCACACTGACCGGCGATACCCTGGAGTGTACCTTTGATACCAAAGAGCTTTCCTTTGATCAGGCCATATACTGTGCGGTCCACCTTGACCTGCTCGGCCCCCCTGAGCAGGCGGGGAGCCTGAACGTAAACTGGATGCAGACCTCAGCTCCTGCCTGGATTTACATGGAGGACGGATGGTATTACTACCCCTATATCGTAGGACCGGACGAGACTGTTACACTTTCCTTCAGTATTTGGTATCAAGGTCCTGAGATAAAGGGAGCGAGCTACAACATAGACCTTGACCTAGAAGCTGTGCAGGTAACCAACGGGGTTCCGCAGGCGCTGGGCTGGCCTGAGCTGCCCATACATTGAAGGCCTTTTTGGCTTAGTCGGGTGATATATGCATGATTGGGAAATATATCTCTGCTGTATTATGGCTCATACTGGCGGCATCAATGGTCGTCGGAGGTACCTTTGCCTGGTTCACGGATGCTGAGCTGGCAGGTGAGGCGGTCTTCCAGGCGGGCACGGTGGAAATACAAGCCTGTCTCAAGACAAAGACCGACCAGGACGGCCACATTGACGGGAACTGGAACCCAGGTGACTGCAGCCAGGTCAAGTATGAGATAAAAAACACCGGGTCCAAGCAGGTCAGGGTCAGGGTACAGCTGACCGGACAATGGTATGACGAACAGGGGAACCCCTGGACTCCTCCTGAAGGAGTACCAGCTGATGTTGTGAAGGTCAGTTTGTGCGAGGACAGCAGGTGTCCCTGCTCCTATTGGATCGACAGCAAGGACGGCTACCTCTACTATACACAGGTGCTGGACAGCAAGGCCAAAGCCACTCTTAGCATCCACGTCTGCCTTGATGGTCCGAAAACCGTAAATGCATATCAGGGCAAAACCTATGTACTTAAGGGTAGCCTGGAGGCCGTGCAGGCATCCAATCATGCCCCCTTCCATGAGTGGCAGGTGGACCTTTTCGGAAGGCCATGACAAGGCCAATGACAGGGGGCAGGTCCGGCGGACCTTATTGATATAGATATTTATTTAACCAAAGAAGGGAGTAGATGATTTATGAGAAGAAAAGTTTTCATATCGCTGTTATACATTATGACAGCGCTGGCTATGGTCATCGGCTGGACCTTTGCCTGGTTCACTGATTCGGAGGAAGTCGCGGATGCAAAGTTCCAGGCGGGTACGGTAGATGTCAAGGTCATAGATAAGTGCGATTATATAAACGAGAACTGGAACCCCGGCGACTGCAGCGAGGTGGAATTCAAGTTCAAAAACGATGGGACAAAGCGGATATTCATCAGATTTCTACCGGATTTGGCCTGGTATCAAAAAGAGAACGGCAAGCTGGTCAAATCCGGATTGCCTGCTAACAATGTCACAATACAGCTTATGGATGGCGATGACACCACAGGCAATGGATATGATCCAGCGCACTGGCAGATGGAAGACAATATTATCTACTATATTGGCGATCCTATCAAACCCGGGGAAATTGTCGTACTGAAGCTCAAGGTCTGCCTTGCAGGCAAGGAGACTGGCAATGAATACCAGGGCCTGGTGTTCAAGCTCGGTGGAACGGTGGAGGCTGTACAGGCAAGCAATGGGGCTCCCAACAGCGAATGGGGCGTCGACTTCTATGATCTTATAAAAAATGATTGACAGGCTGCTTTCAAGGCCTTGATCCGGTATTCTTCCATATAAAGAGAGAGGAGGCGGGAGTGTGGACAGAAGGGTAGTCAACCTTGCAATAACCATGATGCTGATAGCCTTATTGATAGCAGGAGCCGGTGTCCTGCGCAGTACAAGGGAAACGGGGGCACTGGAGATAATCGGGGAGGAACTGGGCTTAAAGGTTGACTTCGATGATGAATACGTCCCCACGGACAACCTGAATCCGGGGGATACCAAGTCTTCGAAACTGATAATAACCAATACCGGGGAAGCAGCCTCCTCTCTGCCGGTATATTTGAAAGCTGATATAGTCAGGAGCACGCCCGGCCTGGGTGGAGGAAGGCTGGACGATCAGCTTGAGGCAACGCTCATTGATTCGGATAATAACGTGCTGTTTTCCGGGACTGTGGGCAATCTTGAGCAGGCAGTCATGGCTGGGACCATAAAAAAGGATGAACCCAGGGAGATAACCTTTGCCGTGCATTTGCCCGGAGAGACAACCACGAACGAGTTCCAAAGCGCAGATCTAAGCTTCAAGCTCATCGTGATCGCCGAAGTCGTGCCGGACAGCGAGGAAGAGGAGCCTGCACCGAGCCCAAGCGAAGGGCCGGGGGCCACAGAAAAGCCCGGCAATGGGGAGGCACCCAAGACGGGCGATGACCGGTCATATATCGTGTACATTGGAGCCGCCCTCCTTTCTGCGGCGGGGATATTCCTTGTAATGAAATTCAGGAAGCAGCAATAGCTTTAGCCTAGCTTCATATCCAGTTCATATCCAGGGGCTGATCTTACAGGTCAGCTTTTTTATATTAAAATTTAAACGTATAAATAACCATACTGTATTTTTATGCTATAATGTATACTGAACCTACATTTTGCAAAGGAGCACCTTCATTCGATGAAAAGTAAGATCATATCAGAGTTTCTGAAAAAATACTGGTACAACTATGTAATCGGTGCAGCCTTTCTGATCCTGAGCTCGTATATCCAGACCCTTTCACCCAAATATATAGGCACCATCTTTGACCTCCTGAAGGAGCCTGTCATAGACAGCCGCCTCATCCTTCATTATATAATCCTGCTGGTGCTGGTTGCCTTGGGGCTGTTTGTCACCCGGTTCATCTGGCGGTATTTCATCATGGGGAATGCGCGCAATATGGAATGCTTCCTGAGGCAGAGGCTCCTGGAGCACCTGCAAAGGCTAGACGTTACCTTCTACAACAACAGGAAGACCGGCGACCTGATGGCCTATGCGGTGAACGATATAGGGGCGGTCAGGCAGTCCTTCGGGCCCGGCGTCGCCCTTGTGCTCAACGGCCTTGGCCTGGGGCTCTTGTCCGTATTTTCTATGGCGAACAGTGTCCACCCCAGGCTGACGGCCCTTGCCCTCCTGCCCATTCCCTTCATAATAGCGATCATCGTGTGGCTGGGTCGGATCATCCAAAAGCGGTTCCGGGCCGTGCAGAAAAACTTCGCTTCCATCTCGGACAGGATAAATGAGAACATATCCGGGATAAGGGTCATAAAGACCTATGTCCAGGAAGACCGGGAGGTCGACCGGTTTGACCTTCTGAACTCAAAGATGATGAAGTCCAACCTGGACCTGGTCAGGGTTTCTTCCCTCCTGTCGCCCCTTATCCAGACCCTCTTTGGCATAAGCTTCATGGTGAACCTGATATACGGCAGCACCCTGGTCATCGACGGGGCCATCTCCCTTGGCAGCTTTGTCGAGTTCAACGGCTACCTGGGCATGATCATGAGGCCTGTCATCTCCATCGGGAGGATCATAAACGTATTCCAGCGGGGCCTGGCTTCGTACAAGCGGCTCAACGAAATATTCATGGAAAGGCCTGCCATAGCCGATACCGTCGATAAAAGCCCCGTTGAAAAAATACAGGGCAGCCTGGAGATAAAGGGCCTTTCATTCAGGTATCCGGGTTATGACGAATATGCGCTCAAAGACATCAATGTCAGTCTGCCTGAGGGCAAGGTACTGGGCATCATCGGCCCGACGGGCAGCGGCAAGACCACGCTGGTGAACCTGCTCCTTAGGCTCTATAAGGTCGATGACGGCAAAATCTTGATAGACGGCCATGACATTAACGAATACCGCCTGGAGGACCTGCGCGAGGCGATAGGCTACGTGCCCCAGGACAACTTCCTTTTCTCAGCCACCATAAGCGACAACATCAGGTTCTTTGATGACAGGTTCACTGAGGATGACATCGAAAACGCTTCCAGAATCAGCATGATATATGACAGCATAATGGACTTTCCCGACAAATTTGAGACAGTCATAGGGGAAAGGGGCGTCAACCTGTCAGGCGGCCAGAAGCAGAGGATCTCCATAGCCCGGGCGCTTATAAAGAACCCTGCGATCACGATCCTGGACGATGCCCTGTCGGCTGTGGACACCCAGACAGAGGAGGATATCCTTAAGAACCTCAAGCAGGACATGAGGGGCAGGACCTGCATAATCATCGCCCACAGGATATCGGCGCTCAAGCATGCCGATGAGATAATAGTCCTTGACCATGGCAGGATCATCGAGCGGGGCACCCACAAGTCCCTGCTTGAGCAAAAGGGCTACTATTACGAGCTTTACCGCGACCAGTACCAAAAGGAACAGAGGGAGAGGATGGAAAATGAAGCGTCATAGCCTGCTCAGGGTAATGAAAATGAGCCTGCCCTATTGGAAGATCATATTGATGAGCGCTCTCTGTGTCCTGGCGGTCAACGGGGCGGAGCTTGCCAAGCCCTATGTCCTGAAGGTCGTGATAGATGATTTCCTAAAATACCGCAAGCCCCAGGCCGGCCTGTATTCCATAACGGCCATGGGCATAGCATATATGCTCCTCGTGCTCATAAGCTCTACCCTTACCTATATCCAGGAAAACTCCATGAACTATGTGGGCCAGTCGATCGTGACGAATGTGCGGAGGAAGATATTTTCCCATATCCAGCGCTTCCCCCTGCCCGTACTGGACAGGTTCACCACCGGCAGGCTCATAACCAGGGCGACCAATGACGTGGAAGCCATAAGCGAGCTGTTCACCGATGTCTTTATAAACCTCTTCAAGGACGTATTCCTGCTTATCGGCATCGTCTTTGTCATGCTGAGGATGAATGTGACCCTCGCCCTGATCGGCTTTACGGTCATACCCTTCATTGTCCTGCTGACCAACGTAGTCAAGAAAAAGATGAAGGCCAACTTCGTGGTCATAAAGAGCCTGACCGGGAGGATCAACGGCTTTTTTGCGGAAAACATCTCCGGCATGAAGCTTGTCCAGATCTTCAACATGCAAAGGGAGAAGCAGCGGGAGTTCAAGGAGCTCAATGATGAATACTACAAGGCGGCCCTGACCAGGATGACGCTGAACAGTGTCCTCAGGCCAGCCATAGAGATCTTCAACTCCCTGGCGATCGCGATCCTGATTTGGTACGGCATGGGGCGCATAATGGGACAAACGCTTGATCTTGGGGTCCTCTATGCCTTCACCGAATACATCAAGCAGTTTTTCGAACCGATCAACGACCTGGCTGAAAAATATAACACGATCCAGTCGGCAGTCGTATCGGCTGACCGGATCTTTGAGCTTTTGGACAAAGAGGAAGAGCTGGAGGACTATGACTCAGGGATAAGGGTGGACAGGTTCAGGGGCGACATAGAGTTCAGAAACGTATGGTTTGCATACAACGATGAAGACTGGGTACTGAAGGATGTCAGTTTTAGGATAAGGAGCGGGCAGACCGCTGCCTTCGTGGGAGCGACCGGCTCGGGCAAGACCACGATAATAAACCTCCTGTCCCGTTTCTACAGGGTCCAGAAGGGTGAGATCCTGATAGACGGCATCAATATCAACGATATAAACCTAAGGGACCTGCGGCGCAACATCGCAGTCGTGCTCCAGGATGTATTCCTCTTTTCAGGCAGCATCAGGGACAATATAACCTTGAACTCAGACATATCGGAGGACCGGGTCGAAGCCGCCCTTAAGCTGTCCTGCGCCGAAGCCTTTATATACGAGCTGCCCGACAAGATGGACCAGCCGGTGACCGAGCGGGGCAGCACCTTTTCGGCAGGCCAGAGGCAGCTCCTGGCCTTTGCGAGGACCATAGCCCATGACCCCTCCATATTCGTGCTGGATGAGGCTACGGCCAACATAGACACCAAAACCGAGGGCCTCATCCAGAGATCCATTGCCAATGTGTCAAAGGACAGGACCACTCTGATCATAGCCCACAGGCTTTCAACGATCAGGAACGCCGATGTCATATTCATAATCAGAAAGGGCAGGATCATAGAGTCGGGCAGCCATGATGAGCTGATGGCCCTTGGCGGCTACTACTACCAGCTCAATGCGGTAAGCTGATCACGCGGAGCGGTATGGACGCAGAAAGCGACACAAAGATGCATAATCACTACCAGCGCATGAACCTGATCTGCCCATAAACCATCATATCTTGCCTGATAACCCGGGGCACTGATAATTGCCCTGCGGATTCGACAGCCCTTTATGTCGACTGGATTTAATTGACATAAATGTACAACCCTTGTTATCATAAAAAAGGATACAAGGCAGGAACTAGCATGTGAAGGTAACAGGAGGCTGTTATGGAGGAGCTGTTTTTCAAGGACAAGGGCTTCATAAGGCCGGTCAGGATATATACCTTCGGCAGGTTTATGATATGCGGCAGCGGCGGCATATACAGCGAGGTCCAGCCAAGGGCCCAGAAGCTCTGGGACCTTTTCAAGTACCTGCTGGCGCATATGAACAAGAGCATACCTGCAGAAAGCATCCTGGAAAACCTGTACCCGGACAAGAGCTATGAGGACCCGAAAGGCGCCGTGCGCAACCTGATCTATCGCCTCCGAAAGCTCCTGACGGATGCCGGGCTGTATACGGATGACTACATACAGATCCGCTTTGCCGATGGATGCTACAAGCTGGAGGCAAACAGCACCGAGATCGACACCGAAAGGTTCGAACAGCTCATCGCCCTCGGCAACAAAGCAAGGGGCACCGATGCCCTGGAAGCGATCAACTGCTACGCCGGAGCCCTGGACATTTACCGGGGCAGCTATCTCTCTGAGCTTATATATATGGACTGGGTGGTCCTTCTAAGGAACTATTACAGGCGGATGTTTTTGGACTGCTGCAACAATCTCTTTTCCCTGCTATCAAAGCAGCGCATGCATAATGAGACGATCCGCCTGGCGGAAAAGGCAATGCTGGCAGAGCCCTACGAAGAGGATATCCATATATGGTTTTTGAGCGCCCTTGTGGAGGAGGGCAGGATAAGGCAGGCCCAGCGGCATTATGAGTATATAACCGGGGTACTTTACAATCAGTTTGGGATCAAGCCGTCCAAAGAGCTCAGGAGCATATACAACAGGATCATGGCTGCGGCAGCGGGCAGGGATGAAGGAGTCACAGCGGTAGCCGGAAATGAAGGGGTCGCAGCCCCAGGAGGCATCATGGGGTCTGGCGGCGCTATCCCTGAGGATGGGGCAAGGCAGCAGAAGGACGGCGCATACCTGTGCGATATGAAAACCTTCAGGAGCATATATGACCTGTGCAGCAGGCAAAGAGCGACGTCTGAAACAAAGGCATTCCTGCTGACCCTGGATATCGCAGGCATAGGCAGCCAGCTATCAGGAAGACATGCGGGCATCCTGCCCTCCGTCCTGGCGAACAAGCTTCGAAGGGGCGACGTTATATGCCAGTGGAGCGACAGCCGGTATCTTATTTTGCTATCCGGTATAAACAGCACGGATGTGGACAAGGTCATAGACCGGCTCAGGAACGGAGTCAGAGACAGCCTGGGCCTGGATGGCACAGACTTGAGCATCTCATTTGAACCGGTCCTGCCGATGACAGGCTCGCAGGGCCACCTGACACGGGCAGGCATCCGGTAGTGCGCTTACACTCTAAGCACATTCAAATGCAGGTCACTATAAAAAGCCCACATTTAATTTTTCAATCCAAATCATATAACTCCGGGTTTTAGCAAAGGCAGTTATTAAATAAGAAACTGCCTTTTTATATTGACACCATTACGTAACGATGATATAATTTTTTCAGAAATACCTGGAAAGAGGTGAAGGATTTGGGCGAGTACAGGATCTCAGAGCTGGCGGAAAAGGCAGAGGTCACGAAGCGCACCATCCATTACTATGTGAACCGCGGACTTATCCCGCCGCCAAAGGGGGCCGGAGTGGCCAGTGCCTACGATGACAGCCACCTGGTCAGGCTCAGGCTCATCAAAAAGCTGCAGGAGCGGTTCCTGCCCCTGGATGCCATACGGCAGATGCTCCTTGGCATGACTGATGAAGAAGTCACAGCAAAGCTGGATGAACTAAGCAGAGGGACCGATGCCGGCGCTGATAACGGTACAGCTTTAGCCTGTGCTGAGCTCGTTGAGGCTGACGGCATGCTCCTGCGGGAGGATTTGTTTTCATACCTTGGTACCCCGGCCATAAACGGGACTGAATATATCAGGCTTGATATCGGAAGCGGGATAGAGCTGTCTTTTCCAAAGCGGATGCTTGCACAGCATGGCGATACGATCAGGGCTATTGCCGAGTATGGCAGGAAGCTGCTGAAAGAAAGATGATTGGAGGAGTCAACATCATGGATTTCGGTTTGGTCGGCGCTTTTGGAAGCAAAAAAACCTGCATACCTCTGGAGGAGGTACAGATCAAGGCCACCGTCAACGGCCTGTTCATGGAAGTCGTCATGACCCAGTACTACAAGAACACTAGCGGATGCGACCTAGAGGCTGTTTATATCTTCCCCGTACCGGATACGGCGGCGGTCTCTGGCTTTAGGGCCGTCATAGGCGACAGGGAAGTGAAGGGCCTTGTCAAGGAAAAGAAAAAAGCCCTGGAGGAGTACAACAGGGCGATCCTTGACGGGGACAGCGCTTATCTCCTTGAAGAGCACAGGCCTAACGTGCTTCAGATCTCCGTTGGCCGTATCATGCAGGGTGAGGAGGTAGAGCTGGAGCTCTCCTATATCGATGCCCTGCAATGCCAGGACAAGGAGGTCAGGCTCTCCATACCCACTGTGGTAGCGCCCAGGTATATACCCGGCTCATCTTCCGGCACCAGGCAGGGCACTGGTTTTGCCCAACCCACCGACTTGGTGCCTGACGCGGATTTCATCACGCCACCGGTCGGTGAAGCTGATTACAGGGTATCCTTCATCATTGACATAACTCCCGGGGATGTGATAGGAGGCTTTGAATCGCCTTCGCATGATATAACCGTCCTGCCCCTGGGGGGCGACCGGTATCAGGTACACCTGACAGACGAGGCTTCCTTCATGGACAGGGATTTTGTCCTATCCTACCGCTATGTGTCAGACCGTACAGCAGGCGGACTGGTATATACAGACGATAAGGGCAGGGGTTATGTGAGCCTTATGTTCATACCGGAGCTTGAGCCGTCTGACGAGCCCGCAGGACGGGACTTTATATTCCTCCTTGACATATCCGGCTCCATGGACGGAGAAAAGCTGGACCAGGCCAAGAGCGCCCTCAATATGTGCCTCAGGAACCTTACTCACAAGGATACCTTCAACCTGATCGCCTTCGAGAGTGAATTTATAGTTTTCTCCAGGGTATCCCTGCCTTTCAATGACGAGAGCCTGGACCGGGCTACCCGGTGGATAAAGAGCTTACGGTCAATGGGAGGCACCGAGATATTTGAGCCCCTTAAGTATGCGCTTGAAAACGCCCATGAGGACGGTTCGACCATACTGCTCTTTACCGACGGCCAGGTGGGCAATGAAAACCAGATCATAAAGCATGTCAGCAGCCATCTGGGGAAAAGCAGCATATATACCTTTGGCATAGACACCTCGGTAAACAGCTACTTTATCAACCGGCTGGCCGAGGCCGGGCGAGGACTTCCGGAGTTCATATACCCCGGAGAGCGGATCGACGACAAGGTGCTCAGGCAGTTCTCAAGGATCCTCTCACCTGCATTTCCCAACGTGCAGGTCAACTGGCAGGGGGCAGATGTAACCGATGTCGTCCCTGCTTCCGTAGACAGGGTATTTGACCTGGAGCCGGTCACGGTCGTGGCAAAGCTCAAGGGCGCTATAGACAAGGATATCCTCCTTACGGCAAAAGCTCCTGATGATGAAGTAACCCTGGCCGTGATCAGGCCTGAGGATATACATCCGGGGAGCATGATTCTGAGCAAGGTATGGGCTTTGAAAAAGCTCAAGCAGTTGGAGGGGTGTCTTGCCGCAAACGGCAACAGAAGGCGTACAGCCGCTATTGAAAAGGAGATCATTGAGCTATCGACAGAGTCAGGGCTATTATCGCCGCTGACTGCCTATGTTGCTGTCTATGAGCGCGAAAGCAAGGCATCAGGGCTTCCGGAGACCATAACTGTCCCCGTTTCCCTGCCTCATATGTGGGATGAAGACTTTGGCGCGAATCGTGTCTATGGTGCCGGTGTCATGGGCAGCATAGTGATGGATTGCCTGAACATCTATAATGCAGCCCCTGTAGTGGAAGAAACCATGCCACCTATCGAGGATCACCTGGTACCATTTAGCGCAAGGGACCTATCCAGCCTGAGCAGGGGCAGCGATGACAAGTGGTGGCAGGCATATGATGATATAACGCCTGACAACATCTTCCGGGCCCTTTGCAGAAGTCAAAAAGCAGATGGGTCCTTCGGATATCCGGAAAGCTTTAGGACTACGACCCTGGCGCTGGTGCTCTACCTGCTCGATGGGAAGGCCTATGGTCAGTATAAGCGCCAGATGGGCAAAGCGGCTGACTGGCTGGCAGGATACCTGCTTGAGTACAACTTTGCAGACCTGCTCGGCGGATACAGTGACCTGGCGGATGCTGCCCTGCTGGTTATGAGCGTATGTATCAAGCGCGGGCTTTTGAAGGCCAATGTCGACAGGATAAAAGACCTGATAGCCAGAGAGGCCGGATGCTGTCCGATACTGGCAGAAGCCATCCGGAAGGCAGAGCAAAATACGGGTGATGCCTTTGAAGGCTATCTGAAAAGCATGTCCGAGGAATCCAAGGATGCCAAAATAAGGCTCAAGGCATGCAAGGACGAGAACGAAGCCCTGCCGCACCTTGTACTGATCGGGGTCATTAAGTGCTTGAGCTTCTAATTTAACCAGATAAGCATGCAAGAGTGACGACTTATACATTAGCACTTTACAGCATGAAAGTTTTAGTATACAATAGTATATGTAGAATGGGTAGGTATTTTTGTAGTTTATAGTAGTATGGCAGGGCGGTAGCTTATAAATTTGTTTTTTAAGCACTCCGTCGGAGTGCTTTTTTGGTTCCCCCGTGCTTAAAAAGATGCCGACTCATGACAACTATTTAAGAAGCGAGGGATTTTTTATGTCTGAAGTAAGATTTTTCACAGGCGAAACAGTGCCGCTTGAAATGCACAAGGTCAGGATCGTGCAAAAGCTTGACCTGCTTCCCGTGGAAGAGCGCTTGAAAGCCATGAGGGAAGCCGGCAACAACACCTTTCTGCTAAAAAACCGTGATGTATTCATGGACATGCTTACCGACAGCGGCGTCAATGCCATGAGTGACCGCCAGCTGGCCGCAATGATGACAGCTGACGACTCCTATGCCGGATCCGAGACCTTTTACAGGCTGGAGGCCAAGATCCGGGAGATATTCGGGATGAAGTATTTTCTTCCAGCCCACCAGGGCAGGGCATGCGAAAACATCCTTGCGAAGGTATATGTGAAAAAGGGCTCCGTTGTGCCCATGAACTACCATTTCACCACGACCAAGTCCCATATCACGCTGAACGGGGGCAGGGTAGAGGAGGTATACATACCTGAAGCGCTAAAAGCCGAAAGCAGCTATCCCTTCAAAGGGAATGCGGACATCGGCAGGCTTGAGGAAGTGATAAAGGAAAACGGTCCGGAGAATGTCCCCTTTGTGCGAATGGAGGCCGGGACCAACCTTATCGGGGGACAGCCCTTTTCACTGGAAAACCTGCGCCAGGTCCGCAGGGTCTGTGATAAGTACGGCATCAAGCTTGTGCTGGATGCCAGCCTCCTGGCCGACAACCTCTATTTCATAAAGACAAGGGAGCATGGATGCAGCAGCATGAGCATCAGGGAGATCACCCGCGCCATGGCGGACCTGTCAGACATAATATACTTCTCTGCCCGCAAGCTGGGCTGCGCCCGGGGCGGAGGGATATGCACCAATGACAAGGCAGCAGCGGATGCCATGAAGGAGCTCGTCACCCTGTATGAGGGATTCCTCACCTACGGAGGCATGTCAGTACGGGAAATGGAGGCCATCGCTGTAGGCCTGGATGAGACGATGGATGAGAATATGATAAACCAGGGCCCCATATTTATCGCTTACATGGTGGACGAGCTCAGGAAAAAGGGTATACCTGTTGTAACGCCCGCTGGGGGCCTGGGCTGCCATATCGACGCCATGGAGTTTGTCGACCACATACCCCAGGACCAATACCCCGCAGGTGCATTGGCGGCAGCCCTTTACATAGCAGGGGGCATAAGGGGCATGGAAAGGGGCACTTTGTCCGAGCAGCGGGATGAGGACGGGAATGAGGTCCTGTCCAACATGGAGCTCCTGCGGCTCGCGCTCCCCCGCAGGGTCTTTACCATGTCCCAGGTGAAGTATGCTGTCGACCGGATCGTCTGGCTGTATGAAAACAGGCATATGATAGGCGGCCTTGCCTTCGTTGAGGAACCAAAGGTGCTGCGTTTCTTCTTTGGCAGGCTTGAGGCGATCGGAGACTGGCAGGAGAAGCTGGTCAGAAAGTTCAGGCAGGATTTTGGAGACAGCCTGTGATTTCATAGCAGCGATAGACCTGCTTGATGTGTAAGGCTAATGTAAGCAAACATAAGGTATATAGGGAAAAAGTCTGATAAAGCGCGGATTTATCAGGCTTTTGCCTTTTTTGAAAGCAAGGGGGGATACTGCGGCTTGACCGGGCATATCGTCGAAATATTCGTAAAACATGTATATTTTATAGAGGAAATGGAAGGTTTGCAAAGAATAATAAATATCAGGGAAATTTGAGGCTTTGTGACAAAGGGGGCTTGTATATGGGCGCAAAGTGCATTGCCTGCGGCAAAAGCCTGGGCTTTTTTTCATCGATTTTCCAAAGGCAGTCTCTAAGGTGCAGCGAATGCAGGGCCAAGATCGAAAGACGGGTCGAGAGGTTCGGCCGCCTGCTCAATGAATATGCTGACGACAGGTTCCTCAGCAGGGAAGAAGAACAAAAGCTCGATGAATTCCTTAAAAACAACCATCTCAGGTTTTCTGACATAAGGCGCTTCGGCCTGAAATACAGCAGTATGAAAAAGGCTACCCGGCTTCAAAAAATAAAACAATACGAGGATGCCCTGTATAATGCAGGGGAGGAGGATTCCCTGTCCAATGAGGAGTATGCCAGGCTTCAGGCATTGAAGGCAAAGCTGGACCTGTCCGAGGATGACATGGCCCATACCAACAGGTACCTCTTTCATCTTACTACCCTGTCCCTGGTGGAGGAGGGCGTCCTGCCCGTAACAGACAGCCTGAACCTGAGGCTGCATAAGGGCGAGTGCTGCCATTACAGGACCTTCGCCAGGCTGGCGGAAGAAAAGCGGAAGAACACCTATGCGGGCAGGTACGACGGGATCACCATAAGGCTTGCCAGGGGCGTGAATTACAGGTTCGGCAGATCAAAGGGAGCGAAAGTAGTCAAGAATTATTCCGCGGTAACGGACAACGGGTGCCTGTATATAACAAACAAAAGGGTGGTCTTCATAGGGGCTCGTAAAAGGATCGCCTATCCCGTCAGGAAGCTTGTAAGCTTCACCAAATACGACGATGCGGTGAGATTTCAGAGGGAGAAAGAAAAGAGGGCCAGGTATTTCAAGGTAGAGGACCAGTTCACGATAGAGGAAATAGGGGCAATACTGACCGCCGTAGTCAACCAGGCATAGGATCCTGCCTAGTATAAAAAAAGAAACCCGGCGCTAAAGCCGGGTCTTATTATGATTTAATATCCTTATCCTATATCCTGCTTGTCAGTCTTTTTCTGAAGCTCAATACACCGAGGATGGCCAGGGAGGCTATCAGGGCTATAATGGGGACAACCACCATTCCGTCACCTGTCTTGGGGTTGTTGTTGGGCACATTGTTTATTTCGATCTCATATATGGCATAGTGGTTCCAGTCAAGGTTTGCATCCGTTATGACCACCCTTACGCCCTTTATGCCCTTGACCCTTTCCATATTCAAGGTACGGGACTGGACCTGGTCGCCTGCTGCCCATTGTACCTTTCCGATTTGGGCGACCTTGTGCCAGCCGTCAGTCCCATTTTCCGACACCAGGATCTCCCATGCAGTGGGGGCCTGGCCGGGGCCCCCGGGAGCCCCGCAGTACTGTGAAAACAGGACAACCTGATTGAAGTCGATCGGGGAATCCCATCTGAACTGTATGTACTGCCGCTGGTTGCTCATATCAGGATTGTCTTCGCTCACATAGGATGTCGTCAGTTGGCCATCCTTGACGTTTTGCAGGCCCATGCCGGCCATCACGCCGTCATTGTATGTTACGGTTGCGTTCCCGGCATGCTTTTCAGTCACAGCCGGCTCTTCGTCCTTCGGTTCTTCGGTATCAGCGTCATCTCCGTTATCGTCATTATCTCCATTTTCGTCTCCATCTTCATTTTCATCAGACGGTCCTCCGGGTTCAGGACGAGATGTTACAATAAATAGACCTGTGACCTTTTATTTCATATCTAGCATGGAAGGCTATATGGATATAGTCAAAGGTGAGATGAACAGGCTTAGATGGATATGGGCGGACGTGGCTTATAATGAGTACAGGGGTGAGTTCAGGTACTATTTCCACACTGAAAAGCTCAAGCTGACATGTGTCCATATAGATGCCAGAGAGCATCACAACTCTTATTTTAAAATCATCGGAATATCAGAAAAAAATGCATATGATAGACTAAACTCTGTAAAATACGGGGTAAAGCTTTATTTATCAGGCGGCTTTACTTTTGTAAGCGGAGAATACTGGCAATTACCCAAAAATAGATATAGCTGCATAGCAGCAGAAAAAATATACTTTATTTCGAGTAAGATAAGAAATTTCCACCAAGACTATAATGATAATAAAAAAGTACAGATAGATCAGAAATATCAGGAGCGACTGGCTTGGGCAAAGGAAATGAGGGAGTTTATCGATTTTCAAAATGATTATGAAGTATCTAATGCAAAGGCAGTCCAGTTTGCATATAAGAGCTATGAACCTGTTACCTCTGCAAGGGTTGTAGGGGTTTCGTATAAGTTTATCCTGTCAGACTTCAGAGAGGATGAGCTGGTAGATGGACTCATCGGTAAGGAGCTTATTGTAGCTGCTGTGCCATTTGTTAACCCGGATGATATCGTACTTAAGGGAATAGTGGTAGAGTACTCAGCTTCTAATAAATACATTATAATAGCCTTTCAATCGACTATTGATTTTGGCAAATTTCCTGCGTCAGGTTATCTGCTGCAAGCCGCTTTCAATTTATCATATCGCATACAAGCAAAGGCAGTAAATGATCTGGTAGAGGGCAGAGCTGTCAACAAAAGCCTTTTAGACATTATTATAGACAATAGGTACGAGGACATTCCTGACTTTTTGCCCAAAAGCTATCCTGGACTGAACCATTCACAGGAAATGGCGGTTAATCTGGCATTACATACTAAGGATTTTTTACTGGTTCAAGGGCCTCCGGGTACAGGAAAAACTAGTATTATAGTAGAGATGCTAAAGGAGTTTGTTGCGCAAGGTAAAAGGGTACTGGTAAGCTCTAAAAACCATTTAGCAGTAGACAATGTACTTGAAAAATGTATAAAGAACAATATTTCCTGTATACGACTTGGCCAGGAGGAAAGAGTTAAGCTGGATTCAGTTAAAAAGCGTTTAATAGACAGAGCGGCAGTGGAACTCCAAAGGGATATAATAAATAACTGCGATAATCGTCAGGTCGAAATTTTGCAGCAGACTAAAAACCAGGAGAAATTGTGTGATATATTGGATGAACAGAAAGAACATATGCTGTACTTCATTGAGCTGCGAGATAAGCTAAGAATACTGCAGTCAAAGATGACCAGACGGGAGAAGCTTATCAAAGTTATCCACTTTTATAAATATATCCAGCTATCTTTGTTTAAGGTTATGGCACTTATTAGGTCAAATCAGGACTTAGTAGAGACTAAAAGATCTGATCTTAATAAATTTATAGAAGACAAGCTCTGTAAAGATAAGATATATGTAAAGACTAAGGAGCTTTGGGACGAATCAAAGCAAAGCATGGTCATACACAAGGTAATAATTGATAAGGCATTAGATTCTATAAAGGATTACAAGACTTTTGATTATGAGGCTATGTCCCGGGATGATATTCAAAAAGGGATAGCTTGGGAAAAGGAGTTATACCAAAAGTTTAAGAGAAAGAGCGTTATCATAAAAGATTGGAAGGATTCACTGGAACAAAGGCAACAGTCTTTGTATCCACTTTTGCTTGACTCTGTTATGGTTGTAGGTGCGACATGTATAGGGATAAATACTAGTGCCGAATTTAAAAGTACCGACTTTGATATAGCAATCATTGACGAGGCAGGGCAGATAACCATTTTTGATATTATAGTGCCTATGTCCAGGGCTAAAAAGGTTATATTGATTGGAGACCATATGCAGCTGCCACCTACTTGTGATGAAAGCCTTATCAAGGAGATCGAGGAAGAGAGGGCTGCTGGTGAAGACGGTGAGGGCTATATTTATGATGATGCTAGTAAGCTCCTCGGTCAAAGTCTATTCGAAACACTGTTTTATTCTTGTCCTAATGAAAACAAAATCATGCTGGATCAGCAGTATAGGATGCATCCTATAATAGCTGAATTTATATCAAATGAGTTCTATGAAGGCAAATATAAATCCGGTGTGAGCAGCAGCGCCAGAGAGCTCAAGCTATCTGTTTTCAACAAGCCTCTTTATTTCGTAGATACACTAAGTTGCTCAGCCCGGCGCTTCGAACAGGTTGAAATAGATGGCGATCACAATGTATACTACAATATACTTGAAGCAGACATCATATCTAATATCCTGATAAATCTGCTGAGTGATGGAATCAAGGCTGATGACATTGGTATCATAACACCATATAAGCGCCAAAAAACAGAAATTTATGAAAACATTATCGGTACTATGAATGCAAGGGGAATGGATGAGGCCGATATTATCGAGGTCATAGACAAGCTCGAAATAGATACGGTAGATTCTTTTCAGGGGCGAGATAAGAATATTATAATATTCAGCTTTACAAGGAGTAACGAAGAACATGCAATAGGTTTCCTGAGTGAACTTCGCAGAATTAATGTGACAATGACAAGGGCAAAATATATGCTGATAATGGTGGGCGACTCGGAAACACTTACGAAAGCCAGGAATATAAAGTCCCGACAGTTTTTCATTAACCTTGTGAAGTATGTGAAGAACAATGGAGTATATATTAACTGGGACGAACTGGCATCAAGGCTGTAGATGAGTTACAGGGGGCTGTGGAAAATGAAGTCAGTCAAAAGAAAGCAAAAACCTGCAAAAACTATACTTAATAAATATGTCTCTGTTGATCGCGATCAGGTAAGGCGCTTTGTAAAAGTTGATTACCCTGTTTATTGTCTGCCTGTTGAGATAACAGAGCGTACCTCCGAGCCCTATGAAGAGATAGAAAGAAATATGGAGAGGCTTTTGCATCAAACTGACATCGATGATAGAGTAAGCCTTTTCAGGACCATGGGAATCGATGAATTCAAACAATTGAGCAACAATACATTGGAGTACTTGATGTCGATAAACCATATAGATGAACAAAATGGCAAACTAAGGTTGACACCGCTGGGTGAAGAGTCGCTAATGAAAGGTGATAAGCTAAAAATAGAACGTAGTGCAAGACTTATTTACTTTGATGCATTATCTCTTCAGCCATTGCCTGAGAAATATTACAATCCTCGAGAGACAGTATTTTTGTCACCGTTGGATTGGGAGGACTTTAAAGGGGCAAATGTGTTGGATATATGGGAGGACTTGCCTCAGGATATGATTCGAGGTCTACTAAGGTATGATGGGGAAGATAGACTAAAATATAATATCCCTCAGGAAATGATAGATATCAAAATCGACGAAGGAGTACTAGACTATAAGCAAACAGAGATATTGTCAAAAGGCATCATATATTTCGTTCCTATATATATTGCAATCATTGATACCATTAACGGATTTGTTGATAAGGTAAGATCACATGAAATGCTAGATTTTGCTGTATATAACGTTGCCTCGGGAAAACGGGATGATTTTTTTGAAGAACTCATCAAGAAAAACTATGATAAAATTTGGTATGTTTTTTCATCTCTCTACGTCAGTGATGACCTATTAGCAAAAACAGAAGAAGTCAGGCTATGGGGAGCTTCTTTAAGTCAAAAAATAAGTTCTTCAAACCTAGCGTTAGAAAGTGATCAAAACCTTGCCTTAGAGGTTTTGATGCATGACGTAGATGGTTGGATAGAAGCTGACGATAAGGAACCTTTATATGATCTGGCGTACAACAACCTGATACCGATATCTGGACAAGAGCATAGCGGCAGATTAATAAGGTTATATTGCACAGATGAAGTAAGAAGAAGGGCTATTGATTATCTGCTCAGCCAGAAAAGAGAAGCCTTGCGTAATCAAGATAAGAGTGAAGCGTATATAGAGAATTATCTAAGACAGCTTGAGCAAATAATGCTAAAGTGATTACCAGTAATTTTTTGTCTTGCCTGTCTAGATGCAATTGAAGAAGACTTATGTAAATGGCTAATACATTGAGAGCACAGGTAGATTAAATAATATAGAACAAGTGCAAAAGTACGGCTTCGCTATACATGTTCAAATCATCAATATCAGCCTTCACATACTGCAATATAATCATAGTGCTTTGCATGGGCAGCCTGTATAATATACAAAAAGCCTTAAGGAGATGAGCCCATGTTCAAAGAGGCATTGATCCACAAAGCGGACAGCAGTATGTGTTATCTGACTGATGACGGTAATGTGGTGATCACGCTCAAGGCCAAAAAGGGGGACCTGTCCCAGGCTGTATTGATATATGACGACCGGTATGATTTCCATATAAAGCGGGATTGTATCAGGATCCCCTTGCAAAAGGTCATGAGCGATGAGCTGTATGACTACTTCCAGGCTGAATTCAAGTGTGCCTATAGGCGCATGTGCTATTATTTCTCACTGATCGATAAAGACGGAAACCACGTCTACATGTACCAGGACGGCTTTAGCGATGTGTTCAGCTGGGGCCGCCAGCGCCTCTTCCAGTTTCCGTATCTGCACAGGCGGGATACTCCCCACGTGCCTGCATGGCTGAAGGAAAGCGTGATGTACCAGATATTCCCCGACAGCTTTGCAAACGGCAAAGGCAGGATAACAGAACAGCCTGCCAGCCACACGGTAGAAGGGGATGTGAAGGCAGAATCAAGATTCGGCGGTACCCTGAGGGGGATCATCGACAACATATCATATATAAAAGACTTAGGTGTGAATCTCATTTACCTCAATCCGGTCTTCACTGCACTTTCCTATCACAAATATGACACAGTCGATTATTACAAGGTGGACCCATGCCTGGGCACCAATGACGATCTGAAAGAGCTCGTTGAGATTTGTCACAGCAACGGTATACGAGTGATGCTTAATATCGTGTTCAACCAAAGCAGCAACAAATTCTTTGCATTCAGGGATGTTGTTGAAAACGGCGCAAACTCCGGATATGCGGGCTGGTACCACATCGAGTCGTTCCCTGTAAAGGGCGGCAAGGCCCCCAACTACGAGACCTTTGGCTTTTATGAGACCATGCCCAAGTTCAACACTGACAACCTTGAGGTGGAGGAGTACCTGCTCGATGTAGCCAGGTATTGGGTCAGGGAGTACGATGTGGACGGCTACCGTCTGGACGTCGCAAATGAGCTCCCCCATGAGTTTTGGCGCAGGCTCCGCCATGAGATGGACAAGCTAAAGAAGGATTTCGTCCTGATCGGCGAGGTATGGCACGATGCATCATCATGGATAGGGCGGGACCAGTTCCATTCCGTCATGAACTTTCCACTCATGTATGCCATCTGGGAGTTTTTCGGCCTGAACTCGGTCAATGCCCATCAGTTCAGCGAAGCTGTGAACCGCTTAACGATGCTGTACCCCAAGGACAACACACAGGCTATGATGAACTTTATCGATAATCATGATGTAGCCCGCTTTTTCACGATCGCCGGCGCAAATGTGGATAAGCTGAAAATGGCTGCCGCCTTCATTATGACATATGTAGGGCTGCCCTCCGTGTACTATGGGGATGAAAAGGGCGTTGAAGGCAGGGATATAAATGATGCCCGCCGGAAGATGATATGGGAGGACGATGAGCGGTCTGCATCCATACACAGTTGCTTCAAAAAGCTGATAAGGCTGAGACGGGAAAACGAGGAGCTCATATACGGGGATTACCGGCCTCTCCATGCCGACAATGCCGGCAATGTCTACAGCTTTGCCAGAGTACTGGACCAAAACAGCATCATCTGCGTGTTCAATAATGCAACTAATGCCACGTCAGTATCCCTGCCCGCAGGCAATGGCACCTATGAGGACCTGCTTACCCAGGAAGGCTTCAAGGCCCGGGACGGCCTGCTGAGCCTGCCCATGGATGCTTACGGAGTCAGGATACTAAAGCTGATAAAGGGGTGATCGTATGATCATAGACACCCATTTGCACTATGGTAAAAAGGTGATGTTCGACCTGGATTTTTCTTTGCTGATCTCTCTCATGGAGGCCCATGGGATAGACAAGGGGCTGATATCCTCTATAGAATGCTGTGAGTACAGGCCTGATGCGGACGAGCTTTTGGAGGACCAAAAGCCCCAGATCGAAGCAAACAAAGAGCTGCTGGAGAAAATAAAGGGCTGCGGCAAGGACCTTTATATCTCCTTCTGGTGCAAGCCCGCAACGGAAGGTAATATCGACGAGGTGTATTCTTTCATCAGGGAAAACAGGCATTATGTCAGGGGGCTGAAGCTTCATCCCTTTTACTCGAGGCTGCCCTTGGAGGATGCCAGATATGACCCGTACATAGATATCGCCGAGGCACTTGACTTACCCGTATCTGTCCACACGGCCAATGACAGCCTGTCCGGTCCGGGCCAGCTGCTGGCCATGGCAAAAAGGTTTCCCCGTGTCAACTTCATAATGGTCCATATGGGGTTGTGTTCAGACAATGAAGAGGCAATAGAGTGTCTTGGACAGGCTGACAATCTGATAGGGGATACGACCTGGGTACACTTTGACAAGGTTTTGAAGGCAGTAGAGATTTGCGGCCCTGAAAAAATGATATTCGGGACCGATGCGCCTATAGACGGGGCAAGGAGCTATGCCTTTTATGAGCAGCTGCTCCGGGCCTATCAGGACGACCACGCCAAGTGGGAGCATGTGATGTATAAAAACGCTGCCAGGCTTTTTGGCATATGAGCTTTAGACATCTGTACTTAGCTTTTATATATGAGCCTTTTTATCCAAACCTATGATTTCCAGGCCTGCATCAGTGGACATTCTGGCTGCTCAACCAGTCTTTCTTAAAGGCTGAGGGGGACTTGTTCGTTACCTCCTTAAAGACCCTGGCGAAATAGTTGGAGTCATTGTAGCCTACCTGGGTGGCTATGTCCGTGATCGACAGCTCGGGATGCTGCTTTATGAGGGCTATCGCCTGATGCACGCGAAAATTGTTGATATACTTGACCGGTGTAAAGCCGGTTATTTCTTTAAACAGCCTGCAGAAATAGAACTTGTTTATGTTCAGGAGGTCTGCCAGCTCGTCTATGCTTATGTCCTCCTGATAGTGGGCTTCGATATATTCCATGATCTTGTTAATATTGTGTATATTGCGGTTTTTTAATACGAACTGCCTGTTTGATATCGTGGACCTGGTATATTTCCGGACCAGGATAGCGAAAATCCCGTACAGATTTGACTTGATAGCGTATTCATAGCCCCTTTCCTGCTGCTTGCCTTCCTCCCATAGATTAAGAAAATGATTGACTATCGCCGGGTCATCGTGGATGTAGTTTTCAAATATGGTAAGCGGGTAGGACGAGGGGATGAACTGGGAGTCATAGCTGGTCAGGTAACGCCCCTGGAGGAGGGTGGGGCTGATGGTAGTACAATATAGTACTATTGGTGCCTCTGTAATGCTGTAGCCATGGGGCTCGTTGCTGTTGATGAACAGGATGTCACCCGGAAAGGCTTCGATGGAGCCTGTCCTGTTGTGCAGGCAGACTGTGCCCTGCTTGACATAGACTATTTCCAGCTCATTGTGCCAGTGGGAGATGCAAAAGGGCCCTGTCGAGTTGGTCTGATGCTCGATAAAGTTGATCGGCAGCTCGGCATTTGGCATGATGATATTTTCATGCGGTATCGAGGAAAGCAAACCCTCAGCCTGATTAACGTTCATATCAATAAGCTCCTGTACCCACGGGATCCCGCTATGCAGGGATCTTTGTTTTGTACCTTTCACTGAAAATATGCATACCGGTATAGTTGATTTTAACAATCAGGCATGCAAAAAGTCAATATTGTTTTAGTCTTAAACAATAATGTCATGGTATGCATATGTCACACCCTATATAATTAAGCTACCACACGACCGGAGGCTTTGTATGGATACATGCAACAGAAGCATTCTCTACTGGAAATGGGACGATTCGGTCCTGGAAAGCGATCTGGCTGCAAGCATAGAAGACCTGTGCAGCCGCACGGATATAAGCAATATTTTCATAGGGCTCCACTGGATAAGGCGGAGGTTCAATGACCCCAGGCTGCTGGAAGCGCTCAGCTTTTGCAGCAGGGAGCTGAAAAAGCGAGGCAGAAGGACCATCGTTGAAGTCTGCCCGCGCAACGAAGGGGAAGCCTTCTTTGAAAGGTATCCGAATGATGTCGCTTATTTGACCACGCCGACAGAAGTCAGGCTGACGCCTGACGGGACCGGCAGGATCGAAATGGAGACAAAGAAGATCCCCCATTACTGGCGGACGATCAGCCATGTCAAGCCTGGCCTCCTGGCAGCCTTCATATTTGACAAAACGGACGGCAAGATCAGAAAAGGAAGCTGCCAAAGGTGCGATCATTTCATCACGATAGAAGGCCAGACCGACGAGAGCCTTGTTGCGAGGATCGATGCAGGAAGTGAGAATGCAGGCCGTACAGTCGACATGTTCATCGGCATACCCCAGCCTATCCCGGACCTGGGCTCACCCGGCCTGATGGAGCTTTACAGCGAGATGCTCGACGACATAGCTGGCTTTGATATTGACGGAGCAGCCTCCGATGAATGGGGCTATGATGTCGGTTTCAGGATCATTGAGGCGCAAGAGGGCTCAAGTAAAACAACCGAGATCTATTTTGAGTGCATAAGCTATTCCGCTTATCTTGATGAGCGGTATGCCAAGGTGTGCGGCCGCAGGCTCATCGATGATCTCATCTATATGTACTACCAGGAAGAGGACGGCCGCAGCCGGAGCATTTCGTGCGTCAATGCCTATCACAAGGCCCTTCGGGAGATCATGCGGCAAAACGATGAGGAAATGTATGCCCTGGCCAAGGCAAAGCTGGGCGAGGGAGCCTTTTACGGGGTCCATCCCACGTGGTGGGGCAACAACTACCTGCAGAACTTCGAGGGCTTCAAAAACGGCTTCTACTGGTGGGAAGCCAGGAGGGACATCGCCCAGACCGACGAGATAGTCATCATGCCCATAAGGACGGCCCTGGCCCATAAATGGCGCTGCCCCTATTGGTACAACATGTGGTACTCCATGGGGACCAGAGATATAAACACGTATTACCGTGAGACCTGGAACAATGTCCGCTATGGCGGCAGGACCCACTATCTGGGCTATGAATGCCCCAATGAGCCTGTGGTCCTGGAGCTTAAGCCCAGAGGGCTGCTTGAGAGCATAGAGGAGATGGATGCGGTCATAAGGGAGATCGACCATGTCCAGACGGCTTCCCCTGACTGCCGGGTGCTCATCCTCTTTGGCATGCAAAATGCCCTGAACTGGTTCTACAATGATGACCCAAACCCGCCCTGGTTTTCATATCACAAGGTGCTGACCCCGGTCCTCAGGTGTGCGGATACTGTCTTCAGGTCATTTTTGTGCGACCTGGTGCCCACCACCGAGATCGAGAACGGCAGCCTGTCCCTGGAGGACGGCAAGGCAGTGTACGGGACCCAAAGGTATGACGCGGTGGTCCTGCTGGCCCCGGACAGCATGAGCCCTGCCTGCTATGCCTTTCTTTCAGGGCTTGATGAGTCCCGCCTTATAGTCGCAGGCGAGGCAGAGGTGTACGATGACGGGTCACGAGTGTCAGAGGACTACCTGGCTGTGCTAAATAGGGGTGTGAGATTATCCGAAATCTACTGCCCTGAGGAGATCATTGCCGCGCTAAGGGAATGGGGTATAGCCGCAAACAGGTTTGAAAACGGGTGCGTCTTGCAGGACGGGTCATTGATATTCACATCAGACGGCGAAAGGGCAGTACACAATCGCCTTTCGGTGCATGTAAGGCACAAGGACCTGACCATTGACTTTGAGGGCGAGGACCTGCTGTTTTTGCACCATACAGATGGCAAGTATATACCCTTCTACAGGCAGGGTGACCTTAAATTACGATAACTAGATGAGGAGCAGCAAGATGTTGAAACCGATAAATGGAAGGATCATCCCCGCGGGATGGATATTGGAGCACCTGAAAAGGGACAAGGAAGGTATAACAGGCAAGCTGGAGCACCTGTGCGAGGATGCGGCCAGCGGTATCTTTGAAGATAAAAAGGTAAAGGATGAAACAAACGGCGTATGGAGCTCCTGGTGGCCCGGCGAGACGGAGGGGAACTGGAGGGACGCCCTGGCCCGTCTGGCTTTTGCCCTCGGCGATGAGGACCTTGTGCAGCGGGTCACCCGGTATGTGGAAAGGATATTGCAATACCAGGACGAGGACGGTTATATAGGCATATTCCAGGCAAATGAACGGTTCGGCAACGGAGCGAGGAGCGGCGAGCTCTGGACCCAGAGCAGGATCATGGGCTGCCTGATCACATATTACGAAAATACAAGGGACGATCAGGTCCTAAAGGCCCTGGAAAGGCTGGCCGACCTGATCGTGACGAAGTTCGGGCCCCTGGCAGGTGGGCGGTCCCTCTATCAGATACCCGACGAGGACGGGAGCAAGACCCACAGCCTGATGATCATAGAGCCCCTGCTTTATCTCTATGACCACTCCAAAAAGCCCGAGTATCTGGACTTTTGCGTATTTTTGTACGAGGACTATACCAGATATGCGAAATATGCAAAGTTCCCCTGCTATGACTTAAGCTGCGACCTGGCTCAGGACCCCGAAGTACCCTTTGTGGGGCACGGGCCCCATACGGCAGAGCAGCTCAGGATCCCGCTGCTGCTGTACAAGGCCACGGGAAACGAGCTGTATTGTTCGGTCTTTAAAAGTGCCGTCGACAAGCTGAAGCGCTATATGACTTTGTCCGGCTCATGCAAGTCCGATGAGCTTATCGGGGCCTACTACGGCCATGTATCCGAAGTAAAACAGGAAGGCCTGGATATCTGGCACTGCTATCCCATCCCGGGCCTGGGCTATGAGTACTGCTCCACTACGGAGCTTATGCTCTCCTTCAACAGCGCAGTTATGGAAACCATGGACATGGAGTACGCAGACATGGAGGAATGGCTCGTGATGAATGCGGCCATGGCTGCTAAGAGGTCTGACGGCAAGGCCATCCAGTACCTGTGCGCTGACAACCTCTATGAGGCTTCCAAGGCCATCGGGGACAGGTGGGATTATTCCCCCACCCATACGGATGCTGCCGTATGCTGTGCGCCCAACTCGGGCAAGGTCATGCCCGGCCACTTATCGAGGATGTGGCTGACGGATGAGAGGGAATCGCTGCACGCCGTTTACTACGGCCCCTGCATCCTGAAGACCAGGGTCGGAGATGCTGAGGTAACGATAGAGGAGAAAACCGCCTACCCCTTTGAGAACCATGTGACGTTCCATATCTCAGCCGACAGGGAGTTTGACACATGCCTGTATCTGCGGGTGCCCGGATGGAGCACTGGCTGTGAAGTCTTGGTCAACGGCGCATCGGCCGGAGAAGAGCTGATAAGGTCCGGCAAGGGACAGACAGTCAGGCTGGAGCGCATTTTCAGGGACAGAGACACGATAGAGGTCACTTTCAAGGCCAGGCCAAGGCTTGTGAAGGCTGTTGACGGCACCTTTGCCGTAGCCTATGGACCGCTGTTGTATTCACTCAATATCGAAGCCGAAGCAGAGGACTATTTCCATTACGACCTTAAGCCCTTCTGCGATACGAACTACAGGCCCGTGAAAGGCGCGGACTGGAACTATACCCTCCTGTATGATCACAACAGGCCGGACAACTATATAAGGATAAGTCAGACCGATGAAGCAGGGTACGAATGGGATAAGTCCCCCGTGAAGCTCCAGGTGAAAATGCTGTCATCCTGGGGTATCCCCCGATGGGTCGATCTGGTCCCGATCGGGTGCACCATACTCCGAAGAACGACTTTCCCCATGGTTGAGGACATATGGGGTCGAAAATAACTTTGGGAGGTATATGCAATGAATTCATATGAGAGGCTGTTTGCCCGGATGCAGGGAAAGCCTGTGGACAGGGTGCCGAACAATTGCATCATCATGGGTTTTGGCGCCAAATACATTGGGGCCTCCTACAGAGAGTTTGTCACGGACTACAGGGTGCTTGCCGAGGCTGCGCTCCGCTGCAGGGAGGACTTTGACCTGGATATCCTGAGTGTGATATCCGACCCTATGAGAGAGGCCGAGGCCTTTGGGTCTGAAATCGTGTTCCCGGAAAACGGGGTCCCCTATGCCGCCAGGCCCCTGCTGCAGGAGCTGAGCGATATCAGCAAGCTGAAGGTGTTTTCGCCCGAGGCGTCGAGACGGACCAATGACAGGCTGATGGCCGTAAGATACCTGTCAGAGCAGGCAGGATCGGAATGCGCGGTGCAGGGCTGGGTGGAAGGCGCTTTTGCCGAGGCCTGTGATCTGCGCGACCTCTACAACATGATGATCGACGTCATGCTCGAGCCTGACGCAGTAAAGGACCTGCTTGAGATCTGCACCGAGGGGGCGATAAGGTTCGCCCTGGCCCAGATAAAAGCCGGAGCCCGGATAATCGGCATAGGCGATGCCGCTGCATCCCTGATCGGGCCGCAGATGTATATGGAGTTCGCCTTCCCCTATGAAAAGCGGCTCATCGATGAGATCCACAAGGCAGGCGGCAAGGCAAAGCTGCACATATGCGGCAATATAAACAAGATCCTGGATATGGTCGTGGAGACCGGCGCGGACATGATCGACTGCGACTGGATGGTTGATTTCAAAAGGGCTAATGAGCTATGCGGCACAACGATAAGCGCCTGCGGCAATTTTGACCCGGTGGCCGTATTGCTTGAGGGGAAAGTGGAAACTGTCAAAAACGCAGTCAACACCTGCCTGGCCCAATCCTCGCCTACGTCTATCATCGCAGCCGGCTGCGAGGTCCCACCGGATACCCCTGCTGAGAACCTCAAGGCAGTCTCGCAGGCCCTCTGGGAGGCTGCAGGCTGACCCGTATATATATCGTCAATATTGTACTAAAGTAATGCAATAATGTTGTTGAGAAGCTGATGCCGGTACTATACAATGGTTATAGAGCTTGTATCATCTTAACTATAATTATCGCTTAATTTATGCATTTATAACAAAATATACCCCAAACGCCATTTTGAATCCTTTGCCCAGTGCAAACAGAAAGGAGCCGTTGAGAAATGAGAAACCTGACAGTTATGAGGCTAAGACAGATATTCTCCTTTGTGCTGATCCTAGTCCTCATTTTTGTACTAACTGCCTGCTACAGCAACACCGGCAACGATCCCGGCACAAGCCCCACCAATGACTCTGATTCGGGCCCTGTCGCAAACAAGGAAAGGGTCAAGAGGATCGCAGGAGGCTACTGGCCGGCACCTCCCGGATTCGGAGGCAACCTGATAGGCGCCCAGGTAGGAGATGTGGGCTATTACGTATATGAGTCCATGTTCCTGGTCATAGTAGGCACCGACAGGGTCGTACCGAGGCTCGCAAAGGAATGGAAGCATGAAGGCAACAAGACAACAGTAGTCCTGCATGACAACAGGAAGTGGAGCGACGGGACCGACTTCACTGCAAAGGACATGTGGGCATATTACCTGATAAACATCAACTCGTCAGCGATCACCAGATACCTTGAGGCGATCAACGTTGTGGATGACTATACGCTGGAGTTTGTCTGGGCCGAGCCTGTGATATCCGACACCCAGAAAATGCTCCTGCTCGCCGAGGGCTGGCAGGCCGTAACACCCTACCACATATTCGGTGAGTTTGTCGAACAGGTAGCCGAGATCATGAAGAAAGGGACACCCTACACAGGCGACCCGACAAAAAGGCCGCCCTTCGGGCTGGTTTTCGAAAAAGATGACCAGACGGCTCTGAAGAACCTGTACAACGACTTCAAGAATGTCGATATGGAAAAGCCGATCGGAACAGGACCATACATGGTAGACAAGGTCACCAACGTGGAGGTCGACCTGGTAGTCAATCCCTACTTCCCGGACAGTGACAAGCTGGAGTTCCAGAAGATCAAGATGCAAACTGTCTCTGACTACAACTCCCTGCTTTCCAGCAATGAGACCGATTCCTTCGTAGGCACCCTGCCCTATGATATGGCGCGCACGATCCTGGATGCCAGCGGCACCATGGTCATGTACCCGCTTCTTGAGCAAAAGTCGGTCGGCGTTATCTTCAACACCCGGGTCCAGCCCCTGAATGACAAGCTGGTCCGCCAGGCCCTGAATGAAGTGATCAACAAAAAGCCTGTCAGGGAAGTCGCCAACTACTGGGCTGTTGAGACCGGGTTTGCCACCATCGGGCTTGTGCCGTCGACCATAGAAAAATACGTAGACAAGGACGTGCTTGCCAAGTTTGCCCGTTATACAGGCAACACCGAGAAGGCGGCCAAAATGCTCGAGGATGCAGGCTGGACCAAAAACAGCCAGGGCAAATGGGTCGACAGGAACGGCCGGTCCTACAGGTTCGTGATCGCGGCCAATGCCGGCTGGGGGGCACAAGGCATCACAGCCGCCAGCGAAGTCGCCCGCCAGCTCACGGAGTTTGGGTTTGAGACCGAAGCAAAGGCCGTTGAGGCAACCATCGTCGTTTCAAACATGAAGGCCGGCGCCTATGACATGATGATCGACTTCGTAGATATGACCTGGAACATATCCGATCCCTATAAGGCATTTTCAAGCTACTATGGCGACATCACCGAAAAAGCCGGTATAGACCTGAGTGCTGCTCCCCTTATCCTGAAGGACTACGAGGGCAAGGAGCTCAACATGAAGGAAGCAGTCAGCTCACTGCTCTACATCAACGACGAGCAGGAATACCGGGACCTGGTAGGCCGCATAGCCTGGGCTACCAATGACAATGCCATCGCTATAAACCTGTACCAGAATGTAATGGCCATATGGGAAAACTCAGCCACCTCAAAGGGCTTGCCCATGGAGGACGAATTTAAGAAGTATGACAGGATGATGCCCTTACCAAGGACCGAGGAGGAGTACGAAGAAATCGCCATCCTCAACCGTGCCTATGCACCCTTCGCCGAAGTGTTCGTCCGCAACAAGGTCAAGCCCAGATAAAGATAAAGGTCATGCCATCAGCAGAGGCTGCCACAGGCCCTGCTGATGGTGTTTACCGGTCTATCTTCTGATGCAGCCAAAGGGAGAGTGTAACGCTTAATGAACTATTTTCTTAGAAAACTGGGTACTTCCCTTTTGAATCTGATAGCCGTCGTGGTCACCATATTCATCGTGCTCCACATGATGCCCGGCGACATAATCGAGCCGATGGCCAGGGAAGAGGCATCCCGCCTGGGCATCACCTACGAGGAAGCATATGAGCGCGTTGCCGACAGGTACAACTACAATCCCCAGGAACCCATATACCAGCAGCTCGTAAGGTATGTAAAGGGCCTGCTCCGCGGGGATCTCGGCACCTCCATGCTCAACCCCAAAAACACGGTGGTGAGCATCCTGTCCGTAGCCTTGCCCTGGACGATCTTTGTGGTATCGATTTCCCTGATCATAAGCTTCATATTGGGCATGCAGCTCGGCGCCCTGATGGCGATCAGGAAGAGGGGCATCATAAACAACTCCATCACCTTCTATGTAACGATAGTATCCGCCATACCGAGCTATATCATCGCGATCATACTCTCCATCATATTCGTGTACCAGCTAAGGCTCTTCCCCAAATCGGGGGTTTACAGCATAGACGTGACGCCGGGCTTCAACATGCCCTTTATACTCAGTGTGCTGCATTATTCGGTCCTGCCCATAACGACCTATGTCATCACCTCAACGGGCGGCTGGATACTGAATATGAAGGGGAGCTCCGTGCATGTCCTGGGCAGCGACTATGTCTTTGCCGCCCAGGCCCGCGGCATACCTGAGAAGATCATCATGCGCAGGTATATGAAGAAAAACGCCATGATACCCATGATCACGATCCTGGCCATGGCTTTTGGCGGGATGATCGGCGGTGCGCCCCTTATCGAAGGCCAGTTCCAGTACCTGGGCATGGGGGCATACCTGGCAAAGGCGCTGGGCGAAAGGGACTTTATACTATACCAGGGACTGTTGCTGTGCATATCCATCTCTGTCATCCTGGCAAACCTGGTTGCAGACCTCCTGTACAGCAAGCTGGATCCGAGGATCAGATTGGAGTAGGGCTATGACCAGATTATTGCACTCTTTTAAAGACTTCTTCAAAGTGATATTCAGAAACCGCCAGGCCACCATAGGCCTGTTCATCCTGACCTTTTTCGTGCTGCTGGCAACGGTCGGGGCGGCCTTTACGCCCCTGGACATGACCGTAGACTATGCTAACAGGTTCCAGATGCCGTCCTGGAAGCACCCCCTGGGCACCGACTATGTCGGCCGGGACATCCTGGCCCAGGTGATCCATGGCTCGAGGGATGTCATCACCCTTGGCGTGGTTTGCGCCGTCATGGCCCTGGGGATAGGCGTTATCATCGGGTCCGTTTCTGCCTTTGTAGGCGGATTTACGGATACCCTGCTGAGCTTTTTCACAAACATATTCCTGACCATACCGGCCTTTCCTCTCATGCTGATACTGGCAGTGGCATTCAACGTGCAAAACATCTGGGCGGCCGGGTTCATACTCGCCATAGTATCCTGGGGCGGGGTAGCCCGCGTGGTCAGGGGCCAGATCCTGTCGCTCAAGCATGCCGAGTATATCATCGCCTGCCGCATCATGGGCCTGAAATACTGGTACATCATCTTCAAGGAGATCCTGCCCAATATGGTCTCCCTGCTTGCTGTCCAGTTCATCGGCCTTTTCCAGAATGGGATCGCTTCCAGCATGGGACTTATGATGCTGGGTGTCCTGACCTACCGTCCTACCAACTGGGGCGTCATGCTGAGCCTGGCCCTGCAAAACACCGGCATAGCATACAATCCCAAGGGCCTTATATACTTTGTGACCCCCATCGTATGCCTGGCCTTGCTCCAGCTGGGCTGCATCTTCTTCAGCAGCGGCATCGACCAGGCACTCAATCCCCGCTTGAGGACCGAGTAATAAGCAGGACACCAGGCAGAAAGGCGTGTAACTATGACACCTAAGAATATAATCGAGGTCCGTGACCTTACAGTTGAATTCAAAAAGCCAAAGGGCTCGCTGCTGGCGGTAAACCACGTGGATTTTGACCTGCGGGAGGGCTCGGTGACCGCACTTGTGGGAGAGAGCGGTAGTGGCAAGACCACACTGGCCTTTACGATGCTCAATATCGTGAACACGACCGGCAAGATCCTGTCCGGCTCGGTCAACTACAACGGGACTGACGTTTTGAAGCTCAAGGGCGAGCAGCTTCGCAGGTACAGGTGGAAGGAGATCTCCATGATCTTTCAGTCCGCCCAAAGCTCCCTGAACCCCCTGATGACCATTCAGCAGCACTTCTGGGAGACATACCTGGTCCATGAGCCGGAAGCGGATGAAAAGAAGGTCATACCGCGCTTTTTCCGGCTGCTGGAGGACGTTATGCTCGACCCGGACAGGGTGCTCAAGCTCTATCCCCATGAGCTGTCCGGCGGGATGAAGCAGCGGGTAATGATAGCCTTCAGTATGCTCCTGTCACCAAGAGTCATCATACTGGATGAGCCGACCACGGCTCTGGATGTCATAACCCAGGACTATATCTTTTCCATCCTGGACAAGATCCACAACGAGACCGGGATATCCATGCTCCTGCTCACCCACGACATCGGCGTGGTGGCCAAGGTAGCGGACAGGATAGCGGTCATGTATGCAGGCAGGATAGTGGAGGTAGGCGACATATTCACTGTTTTCAGGCATACCGCCCATCCCTATGCAAAGGCATTGATAACCACGGCACCTTCACTGCTCGATACGGACAAGGACAAGGAGCCCATAAAGGGTTCGCCGCCTGACCTTATCGATCTGCCGCCGGGCTGTGCCTTCCACCCGCGCTGCCCATACGCAACTGAGGTATGCAGGGAGAAATGCCCCGCCCTTACCATGATAGGTGAGGACCACTACGTTGCATGCCATAATTCGCTGCCAGGGAAAGGGGCTGCTGCATATGAATGACGATCCGAGAAAGCCTATCATGTCACTTAGGAATGTGGATATGTATTATGAGATCAAGCGCGGCCTGCTGAAACAGCCGGCCAGGATCGGCGCTGTAGTCGATGTGAGCCTGGATATCCATGAGGGCGAGGTACTGGCCGTCGTAGGCGAGAGCGGGTGCGGCAAGACGACCCTGGGCAATGTGATCATCGGCATGCTGAAGCCAACAAGGGGGCAGATCCTCTACAACGGCAAAGACTTAAGCCAGATGACCAGGCAGGAGCTGAAAGAGTTTCGCAGCAGCGTGCAGCTGGTCCAGCAGGACTCATATGCTGCCCTGAATCCCGTGAAGACCCTGTATCATTCCCTGTGTGGCCCTGTCTTGCACAAAAAGCTTGCGAGAAATAAGGCGGAAGCCCTGAAGATGGTGCATGAAGCCCTGGATATGGTGGAAATAAGCCACGAAGAGCTGGATAAGTATCCCCATGAGCTCTCGGGCGGGCAGCGCCAGAGGATCCTGATGGCCAGGGCCATACTTATGAGGCCAAAGCTCATAGTGGCTGACGAGCCTGTATCCATGATCGATGTGTCATTGAGGATATCGATACTGAACCTGATGGCCAAGCTGAACAAGACGCTGAACATAGCCTTCGTATATATCACCCATGATTTCGGTACGGCCAGGTATATAGCCCGCAACGGCAACATCTGCATCATGTATCTCGGCAAGATGGTGGAGTACGGCAATGTCCAGAGAGTACTCGAGCACCCGTCCCATCCATACCTGCAGGCATTGCTCACAGCGGTGCCTGTGCCCGACCCAGAAATAGCCAAGAAAAAGCGCAATCTGCCGCTTAAGAGCATTGAAATGCCAAGCGTGGCAGCGCCGCCCCCAGGCTGCAGGTTCCATCCCAGATGTCCCTACTCTGTCGATATCTGTGAAACTGAGGAGCCGGTATTGCTTGAGCACAATGAGGGCCTGTGCGCCTGCCACAGGGTGAAGGAGCTGCCCCAATGGTCCCTCAGGGCCGACAGGTAGACCTGACCTCTACAGATATGCAGCCCTGGCATCCTGCTACTGTATAAAGGCCTGCAGTTATCTGCAGATGCTTAATATAAAATATAAGGAGGAAGTATGATGAGAAAAATATTGTCATTGCTGCTGGTAGCTTTCCTGCTGGTCGTACTGGTATCCTGCAAGGCCGGCGTGCTCAGCAGTGAGCTGGAGCTTGATCCGGTCACACAACAAGGGACAGCCAAATTTACGATCCGGGTACCCAAGAATGATGCGCCTGATACGGGAAACAACTTTGACAAGCCGGGCGATCCTGGTTACATATCTTCACCTGAAGACCTGCTCAACCTGTTCAAGAAAGCAGTACCGGCAGGCTACACCGTAACGATGAAGGATGAGCCCAAAATGGTAGAGAGAGAAGACGGCTCTGAGGTAGACCAGGGCGACTTTGCCTACACCCTTACCTTCACCTTCAACGGCATCGATGATTACAACAACAAGGTATTGAAGCTCGTCGGCCAGTCCAGCTGGGATGCAGCAAGCGAGCACGCCGGAGTGACCATACCCAAAGCCACCCTGACTGTTACTCCCAATGGTGACAAGTACGACGTAACATTCACCGAAGATGTCAGGATACTAGACGTAGTCGGCTACTGGGCTTACAAGACGCTTACATCCGATACCACCGGTGTATGGAATGACGTTTATGGAGAGACATATCCTGATTATCCTGTTACCTTCGATAACACTATAAACCTGGATCTGGCAACCTACACGATCAATTTTGGCGGCAATACCCAGACCTACAGGCATAGTGATGGCCTTGTCACCCTTACTGCCACCGTTGACGAAGTAAAAACCGGTGACGGCGGAAACTCAGGCAACCCCCAGACAGGTGACGCAAGCGTTCTCCCCCTGCTGCTGGCAGCAGCTGCTTCAGCCGGCGGCCTGCTGGTACTCAGGAAAAGGAAATAACTCAATAAGGCATCCTGACAGTTACTGAGGAAGTTCGAATATCAGTATTTCATAAGTAAACTAGAAGCTGCTGTCTGATGATAATTCATTGGGCAGCAGTTTTTTTACGCGATAGATACAAGTATTATGTCGAAATGAGAAAGGATCTAATATTTGACACATGTGGGATTGAGAGTATAAAATCAAATTGCCCAATTTATAAGAATTAACGATGATAGTGTTGAAACTACTCGCATTCTGTACCCGATATAAGCCAGGCAACCTCATATGAAAGTTGTCCAATTTGCTTAAGCAGTTCGTCCTTCTCCTTTTCATACGACTGTTTGACCTTCTCTACTTCATCAGTTTCCTTGCTGAAAACTCTGCCTGCATTGCTTATGAATTCTGCCT
>JAKPIB010000037.1 GCA_029549985.1 Bacillota bacterium | reverse complement strand
GGTCTGAGACTATCATGCCCTTTCTGAAGGTTATGACCCGCTTTTTCATGGCATTGACGATCTCCTTTGCGTGGGTGGCCATTATGACAGTAGTACCCCTGTGGTTTATCACATTGATGATCTTCATTATCTCCCTGGCTGTAGCCGGGTCCAGGTTGCCTGTAGGCTCATCGGCGATCAGGATCGACGGGTTGTTCACCAGTGCGCGGGCCAGGGATGTCCTTTGCTGCTCTCCACCGGAAAGCTCATGGGGGTAGGCATTGGCCTTTGATGCCAGGCCGACCAGGCTCAGTACAGCCGGGACCTGCCGCCTGATCTCCTTCCCGGATGCCTCTACGATCTCCATGGCAAAGGCCACATTGTCGTATACGGTCTTGTCAGGCAGCAGCCTGAAATCCTGGAACACCACGCCCAGATTTCTCCTGTAGTATGGTATATGCTTCCGTTTCATTAACGACAAATCAGTGTTGTTGACGATTATCTGGCCGGAAGTCGGCTCGATCTCCTTAAGGAGCAGCTTAATAAAAGTAGACTTGCCAGCACCGCTTGCTCCGACTATGAATACGAATTCACCGTTTCCAACCGTTACATTGACATCCTTAAGCGCGCGAACATTGCCGTAAAGCTTGGAAACATTCTTCATCTCAATCAATGATCAACACTCCTGCATATATCTGTCCATCAGCATCATCATTATTTTAAACGTTACAGCATCGTGAAAGTTGCGCAGATCCAGGCCCATGACCCTCTGTACCTTGTCCAGCCTGTACACCAGTGTGTTGCGATGGATAAAAAGCTGCCTTGCAGTCTCGCTCAGATTGAGGCTGTTCTCGAAAAACTTGTCGATGGTCGTTATCATTTCTTCATTCAGCAGCTTCTTGTATTCCTTGGTGAACATTATTTTGCTGTACTGCTCACAAAGCTCAAGAGGAACCTTGTGCAGGAATCGCTCCAGCAGCAGTGAGTCATACCTGAAGGTACGGTTGTTGATGCTGAATATCTTACCGACCGCTATGGCGTTCTCAGCCTCGTTGTATGACTCGCCCAGCTTGAACAGGTTGTCTCTGACATTGCCTATGCCGATATAGGCCTTGATCATGGCTTCGTTCTCTATCGTCTCCTCAATGGCCGACCCCAGCTGCATCAGCTCATCAGGTTCCATGTCCTCGGTCATCGCCTTGACCAAGCATACTGTCATTCCGTCAATGGGTACCAGTATATCGCACTGATTCCTTGGAAAGGCTTTTATCAGTATCTGATAGGCAGCCTCCGCTTCCATTCCGAAGGTCCTGATGAGGAAGACGACCCTCGGCAATCCCAGCTCCAGCTTATAGTCCCTTACGAGCTCCTGCAGGTCCAACTCTCCCAGCTGGCCCAGCAGGATCCTCCTCATCACTTCTTCCTTGTCGAGCCTCTGGTAGTTGGATTTCAGGTATGCATCCATCATGGATACGATAAGCATGCTGTAGTTGCGGGACACCCTGTTTGTCCCCTCGACAGACAAAAAATAGGTCATATTCTTATCAACCGCAAACTTGGTATAAGTCCTGTTGTTGTCGATAAAAATAGCATCGTTGTCTCCTATGGCGAATTCCTTCACCGCTGGATCCAGTTCCCCTACCCTTGCTGCATCGCTGCTCGCTACGATCAAACCGTTCGTATCAAGCACATCCATGTCGATCTGAACGTTTTTGATCAGCTTGTCGATAATTTTCTGCATCCTCCGCTCAGTGAGCATCAAAAATCACCTACTCTTTAGTATACATAATTGTTGGATTAAAGAACACAGGAAATACCATGCAATTTTTTGCAGGTATAAACAAAAAGCAGAGATATTATCTGCAAAGATAATATTTCTGCTTTTTTCACAAATATCCTCCTAAAAACCTTTAGAAAGTCTATCTGTTGAGCAGCGTTTCTTCTGTATCCTTGTCAAAGAAATGCAGCTTGTTGGGATCCATTGCTATTCTTATCGTATCACCTGTTCTGGCTGTGGATCTGGGGTCTACTCTGGCAGTCAGGCTGTTACCGGCCACATTCAGATAGAGGTAGGTCTCGGAACCCATGAGCTCAACAACATCTACATAGGCTTTGACCGTACTGTCGGGTGCGCTCTGGAGGAAGATCTCCTCATCGTGCAGATCCTCAGGCCTTATACCCATGATAACTTCCTTGCCTATATATGAGAGGTCCTTGAATTTCTTGACCTTGCCTTCCGGAATCTTGATCTTGTTGTTTTCAAATACTGCATAAACGTCGTTTTCCTCTTTGACAAGGGTAACGTTTATGAAGTTCATCTGCGGGCTGCCTATGAAGCCTGCAACAAAGAGATTTATCGGATAGTCGTAGAGATTCTGAGGAGTGTCTACCTGCTGTATGAAACCGTCCTTCATGACAACTATCCTGGTACCCATCGTCATAGCCTCTGTCTGGTCGTGGGTAACGTAGATGAATGTTGTCTGAAGTCTGTTGTGCAGCTTGGTGATCTCAGTCCTCATCTGGACTCTGAGCTTTGCGTCAAGGTTTGACAAGGGCTCATCCATCAGGAAGACCTTGGGTTCACGAACTATAGCACGTCCTAACGCGACCCTCTGTCTTTGTCCACCGGATAATGCTTTGGGCTTTCTGTTGAGTAAGTGTTCGATATCAAGGATCTTCGCAGCTTCCTTGACTCGGCGGTCGATTTCAGCCTTGGGTGTCTTTCTCAGCTTCAAACCGAAAGCCATATTGTCGTATACGGTCATATGAGGATACAGAGCATAGTTCTGGAACACCATGGCAATGTCTCTGTCCTTGGGAGCTACATCGTTCATCAGCTTGTCACCGATATACAGCTCACCTTCCGTGATCTCCTCAAGGCCGGCAACCATCCTGAGTGTGGTCGATTTACCGCAACCCGAAGGTCCAACCAGAACTATAAACTCTTTATCGGCTATATTCAAATTAAAGTCGCTAACTGCAGTTACGCCGCCCTCATAAACCTTGTAAATGTTTTTGAAAGTAACACTTGCCATTAATACCCCTCCATTATAGATTTTAGCATCTATCCGATGCAATGATGCAAATGCCCTTACTACACTTAATTATATCTGTACAAGCGATATTAGGCTATAGCTATTATTAACAAAAAAGCTTTACTGTTTTTTGCAACTCTTGCATAAGATTATACAACTTTTGCTATATTTTTTCCAACCTCGTAAGGTTTGTCTATTTTTGAACCGCAGCTTATCCGTCTACAGTTTATATATATGTCCAACCTGTGATTTTTATTTTATCATTTTTATATTTCTGCTACAACGTATATTTCCGCCCGGGCCATACATAATGTCCACCCATCCTGAATAGATTTAACTGATACATGTTCATATGGGGGAATCGACACTTGAAGGCTGAATCCGGATCCTTGTTATACGGTACTGTCGTTATGACGGTTGCCAATTTTATTGTCAGAGTTTCGGGCTTTGTGTACAGGATTTTGGTGAGCAGGCTCATAGGTCCCCAGGGAATGGGGCTTATTCAACTGGTATATCCCTTGTTTTTCACGGCAATAGCATTGACATCCTCAGGCCTGCCTGTTGCCGTGTCCCGCCTGGTTGCCGAAAAGAACGCCAGGGGCGATGTCAGCGGTGTACACCGCACGGTCTCCACTGCCCTCAGGCTATCCGCCGCTGTCTCACTGACCGTATCTGTCATCCTCCTGCTGGCTATAAACCCGGTTTCAGTGCATATCATAAAGGACATAAGGGCCCGGGGCGCAATGATCGCCCTGCTCCCCAGCCTGATCATCATAAGCCTTGTCGTCGTGCTGAAGGGGTACTTCTACGGCATAAAGTCCGTCCGCCCGCCTGCACTGGCTGAGATACTGGAGCAGTTCGTCAGGATGGGCGTATCCCTGGCCCTGCTCTATTGGGCAGCTCCCAGATTCAGCCTGGCAGTCACCGCCGCCCTCGTAATGCTGGGGACCGTCATGGGCGATCTGGCGAGCCTTGCATATCTTCATTATACATATGGGATCTTCGGGCCCAGGCCGGGCAAGGATACAGCTATGCCCGGAAAAAGCAGGGTCCTGCGCGACCTTGTCGCCATTGCCCTTCCGATAACCGGTACACGCCTTGTCTCCTCCGTCCTCCAGTCGGCGAACTCAGTCATAATCCCCCAGCGCCTGGTCGCAGGTGGGATGCCTGTGGAAGAAGCCATAGGGCTCTTCGGCATATTGACCGGCATGGTGATGCCGCTTCTATTCATGCCCTTTGTGGTCACAAACGCCCTGCAGGTCAATATGATTCCCAACCTGTCGGAGAATGTGGCGACAGACAACTTAAGGGGGCTTCAGGACAAGACTGACAAGGCACTTATGATAACGACCTTCACAGCCTTTCCTTCAGTAGCGGTCCTTATCTCTCTCGGCCGCCCGTTGGGCGATCTGCTGTATGGCCAGCCTATGGTGGGCGAGCTTATCGTCCCTGTATCCCTGGGCCTGGTCGCATATGCGCTCCAGCATACCTCATCCGGGATCCTGAACGGGCTCGGTAAGCAAAACAGGGCTGCGGTCCATTTTATAATAGGGAGCCTCATACAGCTCATTTGCTCGTATTTTCTTATCGCCATGCCGGGTATCGGTATCTACGGCTACATTGCCGGCTTCTTTGCAAGCAGCATCGTCGTTTGCCTGCTCAACCTCTCTACCGCCCTGCCCGCCATCAGGCTTCCCTTCAACACCGTGGACTGGCTGCTCAAGCCCGGCTTTTCCGCCTTCCTTATGACAAGTGTGACGTCGGCAGCTTACAAGTTCTGCCTGGCCAAGGGTCTGCCATCGTACCTGTGCCTGACAGCCTCCTTTGTGCCGGGCATCGCTTCCTACATCCTGTCGATTTTTGCGCTCAAAGGGTTTCCTCCGACCCTCCTGGCCAGGTTCAGAAGAGCAGGCTCCCGGCGGGGCATCTGACTGATGCCGGCCATTCATATCATACGGCTCATATACAGCGCCTTGTCCCATTGTTCATTGAATTGGCAGCCGGAATTTGCTAATATAATAAGAAACAAAAGAAGGCGCAGCGTGTTATGTTTGGATACATAAAGCCGGACAAGCCGGAGATGAAAATCGGGGAATTTGAGCTTTTCAGAGCGTATTACTGCGGATTGTGCAAGTGCATTTCAGCCCGGTACGGCCAGGCTGCTAGATTTATCCTCAGCTATGACTGCACATTTCTATGCTTGCTTTTGTCATCCCTGGGTGAGGATGATACCGGTTTGCAGCCGGGATACTGCATCACCAGGCCTTTCAGAAGGATACCGGTCATTGCCCGGAGCAGCATAATGGAATATGCGGCCGGTGTGAATGTTCTGCTGGCATATCATAACCTGATCGATGACCTCAGGGACAAAAGCCCCAGGGCTCTGACAGCGCTTCCCGCCCTTTACCCGGCTTACAGGAAAGCCAAACGCAGATTCCCTCAGCTTGACAAATGCATCAAAAGCTCGCTGGAAGAGCTCAGAAAGCTGGAGAAAAACCATTGCGATTCGATAGATATGGCCTCGCGGCCCTTTTCCGAGCTCCTGGCGGCAGTCATAGCCGGACTTGACGGCCTGGACGGGCAGGACAGGCAGCGCCTTGAGCAGCTTGGCTATAACACAGGCAAGTGGCTATATACCATCGATGCCCTTGATGACCTGGAGCAGGATATGAAAAGAGGCTGCTACAATCCCCTCGTGCAGCAGTACCTGGCAGGCAACAAGGCCCTTGATCCAGCCCTGGAGGTCATCAGGGACCAGATCGGCTTTGTGCTCAGGTACTCCCTGAAGCAGGTGTGCGAGGCATATGAATCACTTGATATCAAACGAAACAGGCCCCTGTTGGATAACATAATATACGGCGGGATGTACAAAAAGACCGACCAAGTACTTAGCAAAGGAGCAGGCATATGAATCCGTACAAGGTATTGGGAGTCAGGGAGGGTGCATCGGAGGAGGAGATAAAACGGGCGTATAAGGAGCTCGTCAAAAAATATCATCCTGACCAGTACAGGGACAATCCTCTTTCTGACCTGGCGGAAGAAAAGCTGAAGGAAATCAACGAGGCCTACGAAATGCTTATGAAGAACACAGGCAGCTACAGGGCCGGCTATAGCGGCTATGACAGCAGCCGCAGCAACAGCTACAGCGGTTCTGACGGCAGCCACGCATATACCTTCCAGCAGGTCAGGAACCAAATAAACCTTGGTAATATCGCCGAAGCAGAAAGAATACTGAATAATATAGGGATGCGGAATGCCGAATGGTTTTTTCTAAGGGGAATCATCGACTTAAGGCGGGGCAACTACAATCAGGCTTACAACAATATAACGACAGCAGTCAACATGGACCCGGGCAATATGGAGTACCGCAATACCTTGAGCAGCCTCTTTGCCCGGACCCAGGGATACCGCACCTACAGGACCACTGACCATCAGGATACGACATCAGATATATGCAACTTCTGCGCTACCTTGTATCTGTGTGATTGCTGCTGTGAATGCATGGGAGGGGATCTGATCTCCTGCTGCTAGGAGTATCGAGCTATGGACAGGAAATCAAAAACCGTAGCCCTGGGCGGCATCTTCGGCGCCCTGAACCTGTTGACCCTCTTCGGTGCCGCCTATGTACAGACAAATACCTTGTTTTTTTATGGGGCAAGCTCCCTGTTTGTCTCCTTTGTGATAGTTGAGGCAGGCATCGGGGCAGGCTGGCTGTTCTATGGCGCGACCACCCTTTTGGCCTTCCTGCTTCTCCCCGACAAGCCGGCAGTATTGCCTTATGCGGTCTTTTTCGGCCTGTACGGGCTGGTGAAATACTACACCGAGTCCCTCAAAAGGCCTGTGCCTGAATATATCCTGAAAGGTGCCTTTCTCGCACTGGCCGCAGCTGCACTTTATCTCCTGTATACCAGGCTCTTCGCCAGGGTCATCGTATCCGTGATCCCACTGCAATATCTAATCCTTCCCGCCATACTGGTGTTCTACATATACGATTACCTGTATACAAGGTTTTTGAGCTTCTATATCCACAAGTTCGTGAGAAAAGCTTAGATCGCTGGCATTTGAGCGAGCATGGATCTGTACGTAAAGCAAGGAGGGCTGCCTGTTGGGCAGACCCCCCTTGCTTTTTGCTTTATCAGTTTTCTATGCTTCAACAACTAACATTTTCCAATCTCAATCTGCTTGCATCCGGCTCCTGCTGATCAGTCGGCGTACTTCATCATGCCTTCGACTATTTCAGGATAGGGCCAGCTCATGGTCTTCCTGTTGAAGAGCCCGAACAGTTCGCCGTTGCCGGTGAAGGCATTGTTGTCCCACCAGATGCAGGTGATGCCCCTTGCCCTTGCTGCTGCCACATAGTAGGTGGCGTAGTCGATCCTGTCCTGGGTATTGTTGTTCTTGTTCCTAGCGCCGAACTCTCCAATCACGACAGGTATGCCCTTTGATATGAACTTGCTGTGCAGCCTGTCCATGAAGCTGTTTATCTCCCCGGTGCTGCCCGAGCTCTTCAGGTTGAACTTGTTCACACCGCCTGCCTCAAGGGCGAAGTTGTAGGGTGTATAAGCATGCACTGAAACTATCAGCTTGTCGGCCACCTTATCTTTGGGCAGGGCAAAGCCGGAGTTAAGGGCTCCGCTGTATGATGCGGCATACCCGGGCACCATCAGGTACCGGCTGGCGTTATTGCCACCCGAAGCCCGGACGACGTCCACGAAGGCCTGGTTGAGCTTGTTGAGAGCTTCGACCGCATCCTTGCATTCATCCTTTTTCTCATCCAGCCACCATTCGTATTGAGAGCCTACCATACGGGGCTCGTTCAGTGACTCGAAGATCATCTTTTCATCGTAGTCCTTGAACCTTTCGGCCACCTGGGTCCAGATCCTCTTCACATAATGGAGGGATTGGTCAAGGTATTCGCTGGAGGTATATATGTAATCCTTGCCCATATCATGATGGATGTTTATGATTACGTACATCCCGTTGTTGATCACATAATCAACTACCTCCTGCACCCTGTCAAGCCACAGCTCGCTGATCGTATGATCCTCGCCCCTCACATGGTTGTGCCAGGATACCGGGATGCGGACGGTGTTGAAGCCGGCATCCTTTATAGCCTTGATCATTGCCTCCGTAGTCTTTACCCCGGCCCAGGCGGATTCATAATCCAGCTCGTTGTTGAGCCAGTCGCAATCGACCGCGTCAAATGTGTTCCCAAGGTTCCAGCCGATTTTCATATCCTTCACAAAGGCCAGCGCAGCGTTGTCAGGTATGTCGTATTGCTGGAAGCTGACATCCGGGATAGTAAACTCGGACCCCGGGGTCGGAGAGGGTGATGCCGCAGGCTCGGTCGGTTCAGGCGATTGGCCGCCTGATGGCTCCGGAGTCTCCCCCGCAGACGGAGACGGAGTTGATTCATTGCCTGTCCCCCTGCTGCAACCGGCAAGCAGGCCCGTCATCAGCAATGATAGCATAAGACATGCCAGAACGATTCGTTTCAGGTGGTTTTTCATTCTTTCATACTCCTTTTCCTCTTATAGTCGCTGAATCTATATGCAAAAAACATGATTCACCTTGTAACCATACAAGTATCATCAGATACCTTGATTGAAAGCTTCCGACTGCACAAGCTCCTGCAGATACCGGGTCAGCCTGGCCGCAGCTTTTCTATGGGTAACCTCTGACGGATGAAAGTCAACTGCGTATCCGTCTTCCGGTGACTGCTCCTCAAACCTCATGGCCGTGACCCTCATGTCCCGTGTGCTTGCCTTGTAAGCCGCAACGGCCTCCTCTAAATACGGGAACAGTGAAGCTCCCATTATTCCGAGGGTACAAACCATAAACGCTCCGGGATTGTATTCCCTGACCTGCTCCAATAGCTTCACATAGCCATCCCTGAACTCCTCGCACCGCTCCGGGCGAGGGCCGCAATAGCTGGAATCATTCGTGCCGAGGTTGATGACTATGATATCCGGCACGAATCGGCTGAAATCCCATTTGAGCGCAGCGGGTGATATATGACCGGCAAACCTTCCATAGGACATGCCCAGCTTGTCATAGTAGGGCATGATCAGGCCGGTTTCGTTTTTCACCCCGTCTGAGGTATAGCCTGATACTACCCCGTAACCGCTGATGGAGACCAGGCTGTAGTCCGCATTCATTGCCTGTGCGGTCAGGTAGGCATAGGCTTTGGCGGCATTTTCATTGGCAGTCGAGTAGGTGCTGGTCAGATCATCCTCTACCCCGTATCCGCAGGTTATGGAATCGCCTATAAACTCGATTTTCAGATCCTTTCCTGTCGTGGGCCTGATATCCGATCCTGCTGTACACACTTGTCTTATACCCACGGTAGAATCAGTGGTCTCGGACAGCTTGATCACCCGGACCACCGCATGCTCCTTCGATTTGCTGTCAAGCACACAATAGGTTTTCTCCGCATCATCGATAAGGCCGTCCACGACCAGCTCGTCGTTCACATATACGCCTATCCTGGCATGGTGTTTCTCTTCGCCTTTCACCGCCATGTTGTCACCGATGAAAGTGATGCTGCATTTCGTGCCGGTGAACTCAAACTCAGCCCCGGATGCCGAATAGGCCAGCCACAGGCTGCCATCATGCAGATATGTCCGGCCCAGGGGCCTGACCTTGTCTGCCGTAGGCAGAAATATCCTTTCATGGTCATCTCTGATACCTTCCATTGGCTGATCTCCCTTTCATAGAGTCTTGCTGAAGGGCAAGCGTTGAACAGGCTCTTTAAGGCCAATCAGTTCCCTTTCTTAACATGCTTGAGATAATACCATACACCTGCACAGACCACCGCTGCCACACCCAGGACAAGGGCCGGTATCCAGCCTGCAGGTATTCGGTCCTTATCCGGCTTGCCGTCGTTGTTTGCCGGATCGGTCTCATGGGGCTCCTCGCTTTCCGCCGGCCCGGGCGAGGCTGTGGCGGAAGGCTCTTCGGTCTCTATAGGCTCTTCCTGGGAGGATGTGCCCGTTACCCATGATCCGCTTTTTGAAATCGTGTACTCGACTATTTCACCGCTCCAGAAATGGAATTTGAGCCGGACCTCGGCATCCCTGACTTCTTTGAAGAAATCTCTGGTTAAGTGTATCGTGTTCATGCTGTATTGGGGACGGAAGGCCACACTGTACTCCTTGAAGCTGGTCCAGTTCTGGGGTCCTGCAATGCCGCCCTTCACATAGACCGCCTCCATAGTCTTCAGCTGATCCCCGTTGAACTGGGTCGGTATCATGAAGGAATCCGTCGTGCGCTTCACGCTCTTCATAAAGGGCGTGTCATACTGTATGATATCTATCTTCCAGTCAGGGCCGGCAGAGAAGATGCAGTGCAGGGTCCCGTTCACACCGTACTGGTCTGTCAGGACCCGCTCAAGCAGCTCCTTCTTTATGACCAGCTTTTCATCAATCAGGCTGTAGTCCTGTCCCTCCGACAGGGCCTCGTCACCCAGCCTGAGACCCTCGAAGGTATTCCCGTTCAGATTCAGGGGAACCTCTACATCCTTTAGTTCCGTACCCTTCTTGATGAACACCAGATCCGAAGCCGCCGTGGATGAGCGCCCCTGCAGGCTCTGCATGATTATATCGTGCTTTGCCTTGTCACGCCATACAAGATTGATCCTGTCGAAATGCTGCCCGTTGTCCCAGAGCATGTGGGTCATACCCTTCTGTCGGGCATACCAGGTAACGTATTCTAAGTACTTGAGCACTTCACCGTACTCTATGGCCCCGATATCGTTGTCAAAGCCCAGTAAGCCATATTCGCCAATGACTACAGGTATACCTTCCTTGACGAACATGTTGTATACCCTGTCAAAGGTACTTTCGATATCGGCCCTGGTCTGATCGTCAAAGGTCGTGGTGCCTGCGATGTTCACGCTGAAAGGCCAGTACCCGTAATAGTGCACAGTTGCGATGATGTTGTCATCATCAAGCTCGGTGATGGTCTTCTTGAGCTCCCGCAATCTGATGACAGCAGGTGATGAGGTCAGAGATGACAATACCAGAGGCCTTGTTTTATTTTTACCGCCTGAGCTGCGTACGATATTGTAAAAGGACGTGTTCAGCTCATGGAGATACTCGAAGTATTCATCCTTGTTCTTGTTCCAGTCGCTGTCGAACCGGGGCTCGTTGATGGCCTCAAACATCAGCTTGTCAGGATAGTCCTTGAAGTACCCGGCGATCTGGGTCCAGGCTGCGTTGAACTTTGAAAGGACGGCGTCATGATCGGTCCCCATGTTTATGACCCATTCCCCGGCATCGTGGTGCATGTTGAGCATGACATACATCCCGGCATCAAGCGACCAGTCGACCACCTCTTTCACACGGGCCAGGAATTCTGGTTTTATAACATTGTCCTTGTCCATGCGGTGTCCCCAGGTCACAGGTATCCTTATGCTTTTGAACCCCTGGGCAGCTATGGCATCGATAAGCTCCTTCGTTGTCCTTGGGTTGCCCCAGGATGTCTCTTCCCCGGTGGCATCGAAGGAATTGCCCAGATTCCAGCCGGGCTGCATTGCCTCCACGTATTTCTGCATTTTGGTCTCCGTGTCCGCCTTTGCCGTCAGCGGTGCCGCTGCAGCCAGGATCAGCAATGGGACCAATAACAGCGAGGCTGCTTTCGATATGTAGGCTTTCAAATACGACCCTCCCATATGTATGAAGTAAATTGACAAAACTATGTATATTATACAGTATGTCAAGGGAAATATCTATATATATTGCACAAAGTACATTAAACTTGCATTACAAATCCTTTCTGCGTGTGAGACCAGGAAAAACAAAAGGTCTGAGCCCGGTTTGATACCGGATTCAGACCCAGGTGGCTTAAGCTAATAACTGGTATTGTCTAGATCATATATTCCTGCTTTTTCGCAGGCCTTGCAGCAAGCTCGGCCCTCTTCTCATCATAGCCAGGCCTGCCGAGCAGGGCATAGGTCGCGTTCTTGCCCTCCTCCACTCCGGGCTGGTCGAAGGCGTTGATATTCAGAAGCTCACCTACAAAGGCTGTCTCGACTTCAAGCATGTACAGGAGCTGGCCGATCGTGAAGGCGTTTACCTCCGGGAGCCATATGGTCCTGTTCAGGCATTTTGCCTTGAGCAGGGCATATTCCGTTGCGGCCTGCTCCGCATGGATGAGCTCATTCAGCGTATGTCCGCCAAGGAAGGACACAGCCGGGATATCCTCATAACCCCTGGAGATCTCCATGGTAGTACGGTATTTATCTACACCCAGGAAGGTTACCACCTTGTCGAAGGGCCCTTCGGTATAAAGCTGTACCTGGGAGTGCTGATCAGTGACGCCCAGGGCTTTTACCGGGGTTTGGCCAACGAAGACCTCATTGCCGTTATTGTCATAGCGTTTCCCAAGGCTCTCAGCCCAAAGCTGAGCATACCAGTCGGCAATGTATCTGAGGGAGTCAGCATAGGGCATCATGACTGATATGTTCTTGCCGGCACGCATGGCCAGGTATTGGAGGGTCGCAGCCATATAGGCCGGGTTTTTATACACATCATCCACACTGCAAAGCTCATCGGCATAGGCAGCCCCTGCAAGGAGCTCTTCGATGTCGATGCCGCATACCGCTGCTGCCAGCAGGCCGACCGGTGACAGCTCGGAAAATCTGCCGCCCACTCCCCTTGGGATGTAGAAGGTCTTGAAGCCCTCCGCCCTGGCTATCTTTATCAGGTTGCCGGCTTCAGCATCCGTAGTTGCGATTATGTGATCCTTGTAAGCTTCTCCCAGCCTGCTTTGCAGCATGTCCCTGATGATCAGGAACTGGGCCATGGTTTCAGATGTGCTGCCGGACTTGGTTATCACATTGAATACGGTTTTTTCCAGGTCCAGCACATCAAACAGGGCCTGCATCCTTTCCGGGTCTATGTTGTCCGCCACATAGAATCTGGGATAGCCGCCCCGCTTATCCTTTGGCAGCTCATTGTAGTGCAGATGGTTCAGCGCCTGTTGTACGGCAATGGGCCCCAGGGCGGATCCCCCGATACCCAGCACGACGAAAGCTTCGAACCTCTCTTTTATCTCCTCAGCAGTCCTTTTTATGTCGGCAACGACTTCCTTTTGGTTGTAAGGCAGATCCCTCCAGTCCATCTTGCCCGACTTACGTTTCTCGACCATAGCCTTTGCGGCTTCCTGCAGCCTGCTGCCCAAGGCATCGATGCTCTCTCTGGAGATCCCCTGCTCGGTACCGATGACATCGGACATCATATTGTTGAAGTCCATGGTGATCCTCATGCTTTGCACCCAACTGCGGTCTTCAAACCTTTTCATGTATGATACTTCCTTTCAGCTAAAACTTGATACACATATTTAAGCTTAGTCTTTCAAACACGGAATCAATTTTATCATAGAAAAAAGAATAATTCCAAACAATATCAGAAATTTCATCGAATAAAATATATTTTTGTATATAACTGTATATTTCTAAGTCAGTTTAATCCCTGTCCACCGGTCAGCATGGTGCGTACGACCCACCTTCCGCCCCTGTACCTGCATATAACAGCCCCGTTTATGTCATTCCTGTATATATCGATCCCGAGCTCCTCCATCCTTTCAAGCACCTCCGGGCTCGGATGGCCGAAGCTGTTGGAGCCGACCTGTATGACACCTATATTGGGGGACAAGGCTTCCAGGAAGGCCCGGGTGCTCGAGGTCCTGCTGCCATGGTGGGGCACCTTCAGAATGTCGATTTCGGGCAGGCCGCCCTTCACCAGGTGCTGCTCCACCTGCCCTTCTATGTCACCGGTGAAGAGGATCGACGTATCCTTGTAATCAAGCCGTATGACCAGCGAGTTGTTGTTCTCATCCCCGCCGTAGAGCCCCTCTGAGGCCTTGTCCTCCGGATAGAGGATATGCAGGGTCAGGTCTTTGCCTGCCTTGAACACCTCGCCTCCGGTTACAGGATATGTCTCACGGACCCTTTTGGCAACCACTGACTTCAAAGCAGCATACGATTCCCCGGGCTCAAGCGGCGGACACTCCATGAAGCGGTCCACCTTCATCCGTTCGATCACGCTGATCAGGCCCTTTATATGATCATCATGGCAATGGGACATGATAACCAGGTCAAGGGAGGAAACACCCTTTTTCAGTAAAAATGGTATGACCACATCCCCGCCCGTATCGGCCATTGGCCTTCCGCCACCGTCTATGAGTATATCCACGCCGTCAGGGGTCCTGATATAGGCACAGTCGCCCTGTCCGACATCCAGGAACACCACCTCCAGGTCCCTGGGCCCGGCGAAATGCCATATAAAGCTTCCCGTAAGGAATGCCGATACGATCAGGGCGCTGACGATCGCAGGCTTACGTATGAAGGCCGGCCGTTCCCTGGATATGATCAACAGTACGAGATAGAACACCATTATGGCCGCCACAGACGGTGATACGACCGTGATATAGGAACCGGGCAGGTTCGAAATTGCGGTATTTATATCGATCAGCAGCCTGCACATAAGCTTCAGGGCCAGCCCAGGATAGAAGGCCAGGCCCGGTGCAAGCATACCAACGGGCATTATGATAAAGCCCGCCATGACCAGGACACCGAACAGAGGTATCAGCAGGGGGTTCACTGCAAGGGTCGACAGGGATACCAGGTTGAAATGATATGCGATCAGAGGCAGGACGCCAAGCTGGGCGGAGAGAGTGACCGCAAGAATGGAGGCAATGCTCGCCGGCAATCTGCTGACCCTGCCCATGATGCCCTTGTAGAAAAGTGAGATAGACACGACAGTGACAAAGGAAAGCTGGAAGCCCGGCTCATAAACGTCCATGGGCTTTAGCAGCAGGATCACAAAAGCGGCCACCGCCGTACTGTTAAGCATATCGGGCTTTCGTCTGAGCAGTTGCCCGGCATAAATGATCACAGCCATGATAGTCGCCCTGACCACCGACGCGGTCGCCCCGACCAGCAGGCAGTACAGTACAAGGGTCAGGGTCCTGAAAATGAATGCACCCTTGTTCTTCAAGCCCAGCAGGCCGGATACCTTATTGAGCAGAAGGGCTATAAATCCAACATGAAGCCCTGATATCGCCAGTATATGGGCCAGGCCTGTACGGGAAAAGCTGTCCCTGACCTCCGGGTCAACCAGCCAGCTTTGGCCCAGCAGCATAGCCTTGAGCAGGTCACCCTCCTCTCCGCCGACTGCAGCCTCCAGCCCTGCAGCAGCCCTTTCACCAAGAGTTATCAGTATATTGGCAGGAGCATAGGGGTTGCCTGCTCTGAGCAGGGTCATATCCTTGAGCTCAACTGTCATAATGTAGCGGATGCCCCTCCGGGCGAGGTAACCTTTATAATCAAAGCCGCCGGGGTTCCGTGGACCGGTAGGTACCTTCAGGGTGCCCCTGGCCTCGACCAGATCCCCTGCTTTCAACCGGGCTATGGCTTCTGCATCCCGTCCTTCAACAGGTTTTTCCCAATCATCCAAATATACGCTGATGCGCACCCTGTCATCGGCTGCATAAGACCTGCCCTTCACCGATACCGACTTGAGCCTGAGTACGAGGTGGACCTCACCGGGCTTTGCCTGGGGCAGGCCGGCAACTTCTCCGGCAAGCACCACAGCCTGGCCGGAAAAGGGGGCAGGCCGATCGAGCCATAAATAATGCAGGTTGCCCCTAAAGAGGCCGAACACTCCTGCCAGGCACAGTATGGCCAGGAACATGGCCCGCTTCAGAAAAACCGCCGCGAGGATGGTTCCTAGCATGATCAGAAAAAGCAGCAATATGTCCGCCCTCAGTATGGCAGACAGCATGATGCCTGCTATATAAGCCGGCAGGATCCACAAGACCGGCCTTCTTGCCTGTACCTCCCAAGCCCCGGACATATCGGCACATTTCTCCTTGATACTGCAGGAATAGCATACACACGGTCTGATACATCAGTTATACAGGATGTATATGTAAAATTATATCATAAACTGCAAATTTGCTCATTTCATTTTGTCGGAAGGGCATATTTATTTTTACATTACTCCATATGGATAAGGCAATACTAACATTTGATCAGGAGGTGATCCGTAAGTCATGCTGAGTTTGCTAAAAAAGCTTGCATCAGGCAAAAAAGACAGGATATACGAGGGTACCACCGAGCATCTGAAGCAGTTCAGGCTGTCGCCCAACATCGGTGACAATACCACGCGCCTTCTGGACATAATGAACAATTCCTTTGATATCAAGACCCGCGCCTTCAAGATAGGCCGCACCAATACCCGTGCTGCGGTGATTTACATAAGCGAGCTCGTAGATGAGATCACAGTCAATAACAACATAATCAAGTCACTAATCCTGGAATCGACATTTGTGATGGACAAAAACGGCAAGGTCGACCTGGACCTGATAAAGGACTCCATGCTGAGTCTGGCGGATGTAGAAGAGACTGAGACCTTTGATGAAATAGTCCTTGGTATTATGTCCGGGGATACCTTCCTTTGCATCCAGGGCTTTACAAAAGGCTTGCTCATAAGCGCCCGGAAATACAAGGGCAGGACTGTGGGCCAGCCCAACCTGGAGCCGTCGGTAAAGGGCCCCCAGGAAGCCTTTGTGGAAATGCTCAGCGTAAACATAGGCCTTATAAGAAGGAGGATCAGGGATCCCAACCTCACCTTCGAGATCCATAAGCTGGGGCGCAGGGCCAAGGCTGACATTGTGCTCATGTATATCAAGGGGATCGCCCACAAGGACCTTATCGACGATATCAGGAACAAGCTGCTGGCCATAGACATCGACAAAGTGACGACCGCAGTCGAGGTATCCAAGCTTATGCTCGATAGGCCGCACTCTATCTTTCCCCTGGTCCAGGTGACCGAACGGCCTGACAAGGTCGTAGCAGCTATGAACGAAGGCCGGGTCGCCATGATAATAGAAGGGGCTCCCGATGCCATAACCCTGCCGGTGACGCTGCCTATCCTTATGCAAAGCTCCGACGACTATTTTGAAAACTGGATGGCGGCAACAGTGATACGTATGACCAGATACGTATGTTTCCTTATCTCCGTCCTGTTTCCCGCCATTTACATATCCACGACCTCTTACCACCCCGGTATGCTGCCGACCAGGCTTGTGCTTTCCATTACCGCCTCCAGGACCGGGGTCCCCTTCCCGGCCGTGCTTGAAGCCCTGCTGATGGAGTTTACGCTGGAAATACTTCAGGAAGCCGGCATCCGTCTCCCGAGGGTAGTAGGTCAGACCGTATCGATAGTCGGCGGCCTTGTCATAGGGCAGGCTGCAGTCCAGGCAGGAGTCGTGAGTCCTATCATGGTCATCGTGATCTCCATAACTGCCCTTTCGTCCTTCGCCATACCCGACTACAGCCTTTCGATGGCCTCCAGGATCATAAGGATCCCCTTCATCCTCCTGGCCGTCACCTTTGGAAGCTTCGGCATAGCCATGGGCATGCTCTTTCTCCTGGCTTATCTGAGCTCCCTGAGATGCTTCGGCTTATCATACCTGACCCCGTTAACCCCCTTCAGACCCAGGGACTCAAGGGATTCCCTGATCAGGGCGCCCTTGTGGACGATGCACAAGCGGCCTGAATTCCTGCACCCTGAGGATACGATAAAGCATGTGCCGCCTGCCGGGAGGAACGAGCCCAATGATAACTGAGAGATTGTCCAAGGTCCAGGTCATGACCATTACGGTCGGAGCTATTTTTGGCGTGGACATATTGATGGTCCAGCACTATATGGTAAAGTTTGCCCGCCAGGATGGATGGATATCCCTGGCGATAGGAGGCCTGCTGAGCATCGGATTTGCCTTTGTCTATTATCTGCTGGCCATCCTGCATCCTGACCTTGATTTGCCGGAGATCATGCTGAAGCTGTGCGGTCCCTTCCTGGGCAGGCTGCTGCTGTTTCCAATAGCCCTGTACGCAGTTTTGTATGCAGGCTTGTCAGCACGGATTTTTGCCCAGGCCCTGAAAATGTTCCTGCTGGACAGGACGCCGATCTATGCGATCATTGGCCTGATGCTGGTCGTGGTCGCCTATTCGGTATACAAGGGCATTTACGTCATCGGCAGCATATCTGACGTCATATTCCCCATTTGCGTCTTCACCATTGTATCCATGCTGCTCATGTCCTTCCAGCAGATGGACCTCGACCGCCTGCAGCCCGTGCTGTTTGAGAACACGGACAATGTTGTCAGGGGCATTTTCCCCGGTTTCAGGCATTTCCTGGGCTTCGAGATCATAGCCTATGTCTACTGCCATACATATCGAGCCAAGGGCACCTACAAGTGGTTCAGCGCGGGCCTGTTGATACCGATCATCTTCTATGTTATGTTGACCGTTGTCAGCATCGGAGTCTTCAGCGTTGGGAGCCTTAAGGGTCTCATATTCCCGACCCTGACCCTGTCAAAGTCCATAGAGTTCCCCGCCACCTTCCTGGAAAGGCTGGAATCGTTCACAGCCGTCGTCTGGATCGCACTGGTGTTCGAAAGCCTCATCCTGTTCTTCTATATGTCGGTCAGGGATTTTTCGGTATTGCTCGGGATCAGCCGCAGGTATGACAAGTACATGACCTTCGCACTGATCGCAGCGGCTTACATCGTTTCGCTTCTGGAGCCCCATGGCATCCAGGTGCTCGATTACTTCCTGACCCTGCTGTCGGCCTACACCCTCTATACACTGATCATCATCCCGCCGCTTACAGGATATGCCTTGTTGAAAAGGAGGAGATCGAAACAATGAAACGTTTGATCCTTGTCCTTGTTATCCTGACAATACCTCTTGCAGGCTGCTGGGACCGGGTCGATATCGATATGCGGGGCTATGTGCTGGGGATCGCCCTCGATGCGTATCCTCCGAATCCGATCGGTCAGAACACCAGTGAACTCGAAGCCTCACCGGAAGAAGAGGAACCGCTGGAAAAAATGGAGACCCAGGCGGGCAGGCCGAAATATGCCATGACAGTGCAGCTGCCTATGCTGAAAAATTCTCAAACTGCTGGCTCAGGCCCAACCGGAGGAGGCTTTGATGGCAGCTCCACCTGGGAGATCACCCAGATCGGCGACTCTTTCATCAGCATGAACCGGGAAATGGCCACACGCACGAGCCTCCTTATGTACTATGAGCACCTCCAGGTAATAATCATATCCGATGAAATAGCCAGGCAAGGCCTTGAGAAGGTCATGGACTTTTTCCTCAGGGACCCTGAGATGCGGCGCAGGGTAAAGATATTCATCAGCAAGGGTGAAGCGAAAAGGATCCTCGATGTGTTACCCAGGATAGAGGATTATGCATCCATGTACCTGTCCCTGATCCCCCTGAATGTGAAAAAGACCTCCCGGATGGCGACCGATACCGATCTGGGTGAACTGATCATCAACATACACAGTGGTCTTGACTTTGTACTGCCCAAAGTCGAGGCCATAAAGGATGAGATTAAGTCCAGCGGAGGCGCGGCAATCAAAAACGGAAAAATGGTAGGCTGGCTGACCGAGCTTGAACTGGAAGCCGTCAAGCTTATGCGGAACCTCTACAGGGGCGGAGTCATCACCGTCAGGACCCCTGGAGAGGAAGAAGGCTTGAACGTGCTTGAAGTAACAAAGGCAAAGAGCACGATCAAGCCTTCGATAAAAGATAATGTCCCGCATTTCGATATAAGGATAAAGGTAGAAGGTAACTATGCGGAGGATGTCAATATCCATACCCACGGCCAGCTCGATATGGAGTATATCAGGATGCTCGAAAGGACATTCAAAAAGGAGATAGAAAGCTTATGCACCCGGACGATCAAAAGGATGCAGGAGGAATATGGGGCAGATGTCCTTCAGCTTAAGAGAATCCTTCAGACCAAGGCCCCTGCCTACTGGAAGAAAATCGCGGACCAATGGGACGAAATATATCCGTCAGCCAGCATAAGCATAACTGCCGATGTAACTGTCAGCTTACTCGGGCTTGAAACCTAGATGCCTGATCCCGTCCCTGGTCACGGCACCGAATATGAGGGGGCGGCTTCCGGGCTTTTCAGCTTCGATCCTGACTGCAGCCCTGAATATATCTGCAGCCTCCGGGAAGGCTTCCTCATTGTTCACATAAAAGTCCGCCAGGATATCTCCCTTGCTGACCCTGTCACCAACACGCTTGCGCATCACAAGGCCTACACCGGGGTCTATAGGATCCTCTTTTTTGGTCCTGCCGGCACCCAGGATCAGGGAGCTGATTCCGATCTTTTCAGTATCCATGGAGGAGATATAGCCATCCTGCCCGGCCTTGACAGGGATGACTGTCCTTGCACCGGGCAGCAGGCTTGTATCCTCCAGTACCCTTGGGTCTCCTCCCTGCTGCCTTATCATATCGCCAAGCTTTTCAAGGCCTCTGCCTGAGGTAAGGCTATCCTCGGCCATTGACCTGCCCTCTTCCACGTCCCTGCAGGCCCCGGCGGTCAGCAGCATATATGCGGCCAGGGTCAGGGACACGTCTGCAAGGGGACCCGTTATCTCTCCCCTCAGGACCTCAATCGCTTCCTTGACCTCAAGGGCATTGCCCACAGCCATACCCAGCGGCTGATCCATATCGGTAACCAGGGCTGTCGTCCTTATACCAAGCCGTTCACCGATATTGACCATTTCCCGGGCCAGGTCAAAGGACTCCTCCACCGTTGACATAAAGGCCCCGCTGCCGGTCTTGACATCCAGCACGATCGCATCCGCCCCGGATGCTATCTTTTTGCTCATGATGCTGCTGGCGATAAGCGGCATGCTCGGCACGGTGCCTGTCACATCCCTCAGGGCATACAGCATCTTGTCCGCCGGGACCAGGCCCTTGCTCTGGCTTATGACAGCCAGCCCCACTGCCTGTACGGCTGCTATGAACTCATCCCGGTCAAGCTCTACTCTGAAACCCGGGATCGATTCCAGCTTATCCAGTGTACCTCCCGTATGCCCCAGCCCCCGGCCGGACATCTTGGCTACCGGCACATTGCAGGCTGCCACCAGAGGCGCGACGATCAGGGTCGTGGTATCTCCCACGCCGCCCGTGCTGTGCTTGTCGACCTTGATACCCTTTATGGCTGACAGGTCGACTCTTTCACCTGAGTTCACCATGGCCAGGGTCAGATCCGCCGTCTCCCTGCTGTCCATGCCTTTTAGAAATATGGCCATGAGCAGGGCTGACGCCTGATAATCAGGTATGGCCCCGCTGACGTACCCGTTGATAAAAAACTCTATTTCCTCCCTGCTGAGGGCATAACCGTTGCGTTTCTTGATGATTATATCGACAGCTCTCATCCATGCTCACCTCTTTTTTTCTGCTTTTATTATACTATATTTCCAAACCGATGCAATACGGCCTGCGGCGCCGCCCTGACCTTTTTATGCTTTCCACCGGTATTACTGTATGATAAAATATACTGGTATATACAGACTTTTCTATATTGCCGGGCTTCTGCCACATAAGCGGAAGCATACGGCCCAAGGAGGCAGTAAAGTTGCAGGAAGGTATAGGGATCAGGGTCCCTGAGATAATGCTCCCCGATAAGGCTGTCGACCTACATAAATGGTCAGTGATAGCCTGTGACCAGTATACCTCCGACGCAGGCTACTGGGACAGGGTCGCCAGGCTGGTCGGAGACGCTCCTTCCACATTGCATCTCATATACCCTGAGGCATGGCTCGACTCGTGTGACATGGAGAAAAGGATACGCAGCATAGCTTCTGCCATGAGAAGGTATATGGACCGGGGCATACTGAAGGCCCTGCCCCCGGGCTTTGTCTATGTGGAGCGTATGACCTCCGAAGGCCGCCTTCGAAAAGGCCTCATGGCTTCCATCGACCTGGAGATGTATGATTACAACCCGGGGGCTTCCACGCTGATACGGGCTACTGAAGGGACCGTGGTCGACAGGCTGCCTCCGCGGATACGCATAAGAAAAGGGGCCCCGCTGGAGGTCCCCCATGTCATGGTCCTGATCGATGACCCGGGAAAGACGGTCATAGAGCCCATTTCCGAAGGAAAAGCAGCCAGAGAAAAGCTCTATGACTTTGAGCTGATGCTAGGTGGCGGCCATATAGCCGGGTACCTGGTGAACGATGGGCCATCCATAGAGAAGATATTCTCTGCCCTTATGGATCTCGCTGATCCGGGGCATTTCCGCAGAAAGTACGATTTAGCTGAGAACAAGCCGGTTATGGTCTTTGCAGTGGGCGATGGCAACCATTCGCTGGCCACGGCCAAGGCCTGCTGGGAAGAGCTCAAGGCCGGGTTAACGCCGGATGAGCGAAAGGACCATCCTGCCCGCTATGCCCTGGTTGAGCTGGTCAATGTTCACGATGAAGGGCTCGCGTTTGAGCCTATACACAGGGTATTGTTCAACGTCGACCCCCAAGCGGTGCTCACCGGGTTGAGGGACTACCTGCTGGCTGCGGGCATGGATGCCGAATATGAGATGAAAGGCTCCGAAGCCGCTGTGGCAGAAAGGCTGGCAGAGCTCAAGCAGAATTTTAAAGGCCAGCTGATCAGGTTCGCACACCTGAACAGTCATGGCCTGTTCAAAATAACCAATCAGAAAAGCAACCTTGAAGTCGGCACCCTCCAGCCCTATCTGGATAATTACCTGGCAGAGCATCCCGAAGCCCGGATCGATTATATCCATGGCGACAAGGAGGCCCTCAGCCTGTCCGGAAAGCCGGGAAACCTGGGCTTTCTCCTGCCGGCCATGGAAAAGCGCGAGCTTTTCAGGACAGTTATACTGGACGGGATCCTTCCCCGGAAGACCTTTTCCATGGGCGAAGCCGATGAGAAAAGGTTCTATCTTGAGTGCAGGAAGATCTCGCGCTGAGTCACCCTTTTATTTTGCTTTTTTTCCTTGCTTTCAACAATTCACTGGTAAAATCGCCACTCCCGGGAGCATCCTTGATGCTCCCTTTTTCATCTGCTTTTGACCCGTCTGCTCCTTCAGAGGCCAGGGACAGCTGTTCAGCCCCTGGCATTTTTCTTTCAGGCTGCATGCTGTCTGCTCCTATGCTTGCGCTCCTGTTTGCCCGTCTGTTTGCGACATACCGGATAAGGGCTCCATAAAGCCTGACCAGCCGGTCTTTGGCACGCCGGGCTATTTTTCCTGCGATCCTGCCCAGCTCCAGCTTCCTGGCAGCTATGTCATAGATAAATATGACAAGCGCTGCTGTCAGCAGGAGAGGCCATATCTCGGTATGCTTCCACACTGGCGGCTCTTCATATTGAAGCAACTCCTCAGCTTCCTTGACTATCCTTCCGTCGGTCTGGTTCACTATGTGCTCCAGCACGGCTTTGGACGATGTCAACCGCATATCATATTCAGGCGAGTAGGGATAGTTCAGGCCTGTTTCCATAACGCTCGTGACTCCGCCGCTGTTTTGCTCCACCCTGATCAGGTATACGCCTGGTTTGTCCAATTGAAAGCTTACCTGATGATAACCGGGCTTTATGGGATTAAGGGCAACAGACCTTTCATTGCCTTCAGGGTCGACAATAACTGCTTTCGCATCTCCGCCTATACCCAGGCCATCCTTGCTGGTCAGGCTTATCCTTGCCAGGCTGCCGTCCCGCTCCACCTCCAGGCCCGCAGAGCCGGTACCCTCGCTGGGAAGTATATAGGACAGGGTATTGAGCCAGAAGTCGGCAGACCCTGACCAGGCCATCCAGTCCTCCGTCCAGATCCCGGTGGTATCGCTCATCCAGGAGGCTACCTTTCCAAGTCCGTAGGTCCAGCTCGCAAGCACAGGGTCGTCCTTGCTGCTCTGCAGGAACACCTCCGCACCGGCCTTGGGTGTAGCCGCTATATAGCCATGGAGCGGAGGAATGGACGTTATATTCTGCAGTATGGGCGAATAACCTGCGACCTTCGGATAAAAGGTTTCATTGTTTATATAGTCGCGCTTCGCCAGGTAGGTTTCCTTTGTGAATATCTTAGGGATGCTGGCAAAGTCATTCGTAAAGTAATACCTGCCCTTGCCAAGCTCGGCGATGCGCTGCATCAGCCTGGTATCCGCATCATCGCCAACAGCTACGGCTGATATGGTGATATCCTCGTCTGTCATCTGCCCGATTATTCCTGTGATATTGCCCTGTTCCGTCTGCCCGTCCGTCAACACGATGACATGCTTGAAGGCTGCATCCACCTTGCTGAGCGAGGCCAGGGCAAACTGAAGGCCGGGCGACAGGTTCGTGCCGCCGCCGGGAGCCATCGTAGCGATACGTTTACCGATACTATCCTTGTCCTTTGCCTTTTGGGTATCGACTACCCAATAAGCCATGGAATCGAAGGCTACAATGCCGATATAGTCGGTCTCCCTCAGTACCTCCAGGGACCTGATGGCGGCTTCCTTGGCCAGCTCCATCTTGGATATCCCGTACTGGTCGCCGGACATGCTGCCGGACTTGTCTATGACAAGCAGGAGGGCCAGGGACGGGTTTTCCTCCTTGTTATTCAGCTCCATCTCTACAGGCAGGAGCTTTTCAAGAGGTGTGCCCAGGTATCCCCCAAGAATATAGCTGCTGTCGCCCCCTGTGGTCAGGAGGCCCTTGCCCAGGGATCTGACATAGGCATCCAGCATTTTGACCTTGTCCTCGCGGAGCTTTTCATAGTCCACGTTAGCCAGGACCACGGCATCATATTTGACCAGCTCATCAAGGTCTGCAGGCATGGTATTGGGCGTGAAAACCTTGTATCTGAAGCCCCCTGCTTCCAGGATCTTCGCAAGCTCCCTGCCTTCGCCCTCAGCGCCCTCTACTATGGCCACCTGGGCCGGGCCCTTGATCCTGGTGAAGGCAGACATCCTGTTGTTCTGGCGGAAGGTGTCATCCGCAGCCTCAAGCTCTGCCTCATAGACTATGGTGCCGGTCTGGATCGCCTTTTCGTCGAAGACAAAGATATTGGTCCCCTTTTGCAGCTCTACTGTCTGCATGCCGACGACCGTCCTGTCGGCAAAGAGCTTGAGGGTACCCCTCGTTTCAACTGTCGAGTCTATCACGACCCTGACCCCGTATGACTCGCCCTGGTACAGGGATGCGGGTATCCTTAGATCGGAAAGCTGGACCTCTGCAAGAGGCCGGGTCTCAAGGAGCAGGCCGTCCACCCTGATGCCCTGCTGCCTGAGGATCCTGGCCCGCATCATGCCGTCTCCCGCATTCTCGTTCCCGTCGGTTAGCAGCACTATACGCTTCCGGCTCGCTGATGAAAAGAGGGACTCCGCCCTTTGCAGGGCAGCATCTATATTGGTCAGGCTTGTGTCAGGTGTTATGTGAAAACCGTTGAAGCTCCGGAAGCCCGTGAGCATATGCTCGACCTGGGCGTCGCCGCCAAACCCCACGATGCCGGTTTTATAATTGTCAGGCAGGATCCTCAGTGAATCCCGCATGAAGCCAAGGATATCCTCCCTGGCGGTCAGTGTGCTGTCGGACAGGTCGGCTGCAAAGATAAGCTCCACATCGTCCACCAGGGTCTTAAGCTCAATGCCGGCTATGGACAATATCAGCAAAAGGAGTATCAGAAGCCTGACGGCAGCAGGCATGAAGCCCTTGTAGAGCCTGTATTTTCTGTATTTCAGATAGATAAAGACCGTAAAGCCTGCACAGGGCAGGAGCAGGACCAGCAGCAGCGGGTTTTTGAAGCTAAATATCATTGTGATACACCCACCATTCCGTCAGCAATAAAAGCACGAGGACAAGGCCTGCATAAGTCCACAGATCCTCAATCCGATAGCCGATGGCTGCCGTTCTGTCCGGACCCCTGCCAGGCTGCTCGCCCATATTGCTTCTGAGATCTGAAACGAGCCCGGTCTCTACCGATACGGCAAAATATGACCTATGGGTCTTTCCGCCTGCGGTCTGGACTATCTCAAAAATGCCCGGTTCATAGGTGTCATAAAAGACAGGCCTCGGATAGACATCAAATTCATACTTCCTGCCCGAGGGCGCAATGACCCAGATCGAGTCAGCATCCGGCAGGGGCTCAAGCGCCAGGGGCTCTCCTGCATATACATGGGGAAGCTTGTTCCCCGAGGGTGGCAGCATCCAGTTTATGAGGCCCTGCATCAGGATCGGGAAGTCAGCCTTCACAGGAAGGTTGGAATCGTGCAGCGAAAAAGCAAAGACCGCGGTCTTCCTGCCATCGATCTCACCGGCGATCAGCAAAGGCTCGCTGTCCGCATCCTCCAGCAGGACATCGAAGCCTTCAGGGACAGTGAGCCTTTTGGCTTTGGCTATTTGGTAGTCTCCGGGTTCGGTATACCGTAAAAGGTCTTCATGCAAGGTATTGGCGTTTTTTCTTACCTTGCCCGGGACGAACTCCTCCTTTGAAGCCAAACCAGGCTTCGTGCCCTCCGGGGGATTGAAGATCAGCATATGGGCTTTGGGCAGTTCAACGGGTGCATAGCCGTCATAGATATACAGGGGAAAGTCCTGGCCTGCGGGCTCCTCGCCCGGGTTGGTCTTGTAGAGCTCTATATCGGCGCGCAGCCCCAGGGCTTTCTCAATAAAGACATTGCGGTCGGCGACCAGCAGGACGCTTAGGCGGGACTCCTCCTCTACTACCGCAAAGCCACGGTTGTCGATCGCAAGGTCGTCCTCCTCAGCTATCACTGCTTCTATTGTTTTGGCATCCTCCGGGATACCGGTCCAGTATATGTTTTCATGCCCTCCCTCAGGCAGGGATATCTCCTTTATGCTGTAGACATATCCGTCGACCTTGAGCTCTATGTTGAGCCTCGCATCAGCTCCGTAGTTGACTATGGTTGTAAGGGCAATGACGCTCTTGTCCTGCTTGCCGGCGCTGACATTGGCAACAGCCACGTTGTTGCCCCTGCCCCCGTAAAGGTGAAGCTTCACCTCGTCCCCGTATTGCCCGCCGGTATCGGTGAAAACATGTACTTCCCCGTTTTCTCCGTCGCTTGAAATAGCAGAAGCCAGCTGCAGGGCCTTGTCCAAGTCCGATCTTGAGTTCAAGGCTGAAAGCTCCCGGGCTGCGCTTCTGAGCATGGCCTTGTCACCCGTCTGGTTTACAGCGACATAGGGCTCTATGCCTGCCTGTATGACAGTCATGGTATCGTTTAGTCCCATGCCCGAGATCAGGTCCAGAAGGCCTTGCCTGGCAGCCTCCATCCTGGATGGTTTCACATCCACCGCCTGCATCCTGGCAGATGAGTCCACCACGACGATATAATGGACGCCCCCGACCCTGCTCACAAACACCGGCCTGGCAAGAGACAGGGCAAATAGCAAAACAGCCAGAAGCTGCAGCAGGAGAAGCAGGTGGGTCCTCAACCGCTGCCAGGGTCTGACCGCTCTCAGGTCCCTGTGCACCTGCTGCCAGAGCATGGTGCTGGGCAAATGCACATCAGTGTATTGCTGCTTTAGTATATACAGAAGTATGACGGGGACAACCAACAGAGCTGCTGTCAATCCCCATGGATTAAGAAAAGACAAGGGCAGCCCTCCTCAGGATAAGATGCCGGCCTTACGCAGGCCGCCGAATATGATCTCATCAAGGGACAGATCGCTTGGGATCAGGCAATAGGATATTTCCATGCTGGTGCAAAAGGTCCGGATATCATTCAGAAATGCATCAAGGGCTTTTTGATACAGGCTCAGTGCCCTTGGTGACATCTCCACCTGGACATCCCGGCCTGTCTCGGAATCTATGAGCCTTACAGGGCCTGTCCACCGGGGAGCAAGCTCATCCCGGGCCAATACCTGCACCAGCACCACTTCCTGCTGCTGGTACTTCAGCCACTTGAGGGCATCCTTGTAACTGTCACCGGAAAACAGGTCTGATATCAGTATGGTTATCCCTTTTCTGCCGTACAGGTGGGAACAGGCCATGATGCTGCTACTAAGGCCGGTTCCGCCTTCAAACTCCAGCCCTTCCAGGAAGGCAAGCGCCCGGGCAAGACCTGCTTTACCCGAGAAATGTGGCAGGTGCTCTATGCCCCTGCTGCTGATGGCGGCGATGCCTGCCCTGTCATAGCCGGCAAGGGCTGCATATACGAAAATGGCAGCCAGCCGCTTGGCAGCTATGCCTTTCTCCGGATGGGTCTTTCCCATGGAAGCGCTTGTGTCAAGGAGGACACTGATATTGGCCTCCCTCTCCTCCATATAGAGCTTCACAAAAAGCTTTTCGAACCTCGCATAGGCATTCCAGTCTATGGACCTGTAGTCATCGCCGGTCGTATATTCGCGAAAATCGGAAAACTCTATGGAGCTACCCTTGGCCTTCGACCTCCGGTTGCCGCCCGTAGCGCCAGCTACCGCCTTTTGGCTGTTGAGCCTTATTCTTTCCAGCTTCCCGATAAAATCATCATCAAATGCCTTCATCTGCCTACCCCTGAAATCCAGACTCCTTTCATCCTGTATACTATGGCAGGCTATTCATCCGTAGCCTTAATGATCTCGCTTATGATATCATCAGGGCTTTTGCCCTCGGAGACAGCCTGATAGCTCAAAAATACACGATGACGGAGCGCCGGATATGCTATGTTGCGTATGTCATCAAAGGACACATTGAACCTGCCCTCCATCAGGGCCCTTACCCTGGCGCCCTGGATCAGAGCCTGAGCGCCTCTGGGGCTGGAGCCGTACCGCACATAGGCATTGACGGCCTCCGGGGTGGTATCCCTGCCGGGATGGGTGTTCATCACCAGCCTTAGGGCATAATCCATGACCGGCCTGGCTATAGGCACCTCTGCTGCAATGCCCCTGAGCTCAAGCAGCATGGCCGCATCCGCTACCTTGCCGGCCTTATGCTCCTCCTTCCCGGTGGTCAGGTCAACTATGGCCCCCAGCTCCTCAAGAGTGGGGAAATCCATTAAGAGCTTGAACATGAACCTGTCGAGCTGGGCCTCCGGCAGCGGGTAAGTGCCTTCCTGCTCCAGGGGGTTTTGGGTGGCGAGCACAAAATAGGGCTCGGGCACCCGCCTGGTGACCCCGGCTGCAGTGACTGCATGCTCCTGCATGACCTCCAGAAGCGCACTCTGAGTCTTCGGAGTGGCCCGGTTGATCTCGTCCGCCAGGACCAGATTGCTGAATACAGGCCCCGGCTGGAATTTGAAAACGCTGTTGCCCTGCTCGTCCTTCACCAATATGTTGGTACCGATGACATCTGCAGGCATCAGGTCGGGAGTGAACTGTATCCGCTTGAACTCAAGGTCCAGGACATTGGCAAGGGTCTTCACCAGCCTGGTCTTGCCAAGCCCCGGCACACCTTCAAGGAGCACGTTGCCGCCTGATATCACGGCAATGAGGACGTGCCGGATTATGCCCTTCACTCCGATCATTTCCTTTGAGATCTCCTGCTCGATCGACAGGACTGTATCCTTAAAGCCTTGTATCCTCTGTTCCATCATACCCTCCGTTAATCATCCAAAGAGGCAAAGTACTCTCTGACGATAGCCTCTATGCTTTTGGGAAGCGCGCGCCGTTCCACGCTGTTTATTGCCTCGGATTCGTATTGGCCGATCACCTGCTTGTATGGTATATATCCGTCCAGACTGCCGAGACCGCTGTCTTCATTTTGCTCGTTGTCGCCCTTGCCGGTGTTTTTGCCGGGCACATGGGATACGTCCCCGCCGTCGCCCAGGCGGCCCGGATCATATATGTGCTCAATGCCGGTGCTCCCGCTGCCGATACCGCCCCCGTTCTGGCCGTTGCTTCCGGACTGGCTGCTGTTGCCGCCCTGGCCGCCTTGTCCGTTCTGGCCGGGCTGATCGCCATTGCCATTCTGCCCGCCCTGGCCGTTTTCGCCGGACTGGCTGCCATTGCCGTTTCCGCCTTCACCGTTCTGGCTGTTCTCACCGGACTGGTTTCCTCCTCCATTGTTACCGCTGTTGTCTTCGTTTTCTCCCTCATTGCCCTTTTGTCCGCCGCTTTGGCCGCCTTCCTTGCCGGGCCTGCCTGGATCCTGGTCCCTGCCGGCGATCTGTTCGCCGCTGCCTATCTCATCGGACAATTTCTTGCGTATCTTCTGCATGGCGTACTTGACTTCGCCCGAGGTGTTCTTTGTGCCGGTCCGGTTCTCAAGCAGGTCTTCCAGGCTCTCTACTGCTTTATCAGCGCTTTCCCCGCTCTCAAGGCCCTCTACTATGTTCACCAGGCCCTCCTTGATGCTGCCCTCCGGCAGGTTCTGGGCAACCTTTTCAAGGGCATCCCGTAGGTCTTCTGCTGCCTCATCACCCTTGGTCCTGCCTTCCGTCTCACCCTCTGTCTCGTCTGCCAGCACGTCCTTCAGCTCATCCAGAGCTTCCTGGATCTTACCCGGGTCAAGGCTCTTTAAGGCATCTGCCAGGGACTTTGTTATATCATGGCCGGCCAGTTCATTTGCCAGCTCGCTTAGCTTTTCACCTGCTATATCCTTGAGGAGGGAGTTTACCTCCTCCTCTGTCTTGCTGACCTCCTTGAGAGCTTCCTTGTAGTCCTTGATCCCTTTGAGCTTTTCAGAGAGCTCCCGGATCTCATCGAGCAAGGCCTGCTTCTGCTCGCCGGTCAGGCCATCCTCCCCGGCTTTCTCCTCTATGGCATCGACCAGCTTATCCAGCTCATCCTCCAGCTGGTCCTGCACCTGCTTCCTGCGCTCTATCACAGTATCCATAGGGTTGGGGACCATATTGAGGACACCTATCGAAAGCACCAGGAGGGCGATCACATAATACAGTAATTTCGGTATACCGATGGATATCTTCCTGGGATCGAGCCTTTTCAGGCTGTCTATGGCATCCCTGCGCTGGATGACGGCAAAGGCGTCGTCCCTGCCGGACAGCTCCAGGGCGGTCGTTGCCTTTTCCTGAAGGCCGAGCCTGTCAACTGTCCTGGCCGCATCATACATGGTCGGCCGCGTCAGCCAGCCTGCTGCGAGCGATACCATGACAAGGGGCATGGCAGCAATGCTTATGGCCCATGCACCTTCGTACGGGATAAAAAACGATACGGCATGGGCTATGGTTGCCAGTCCCAACGCAAGTGCCAGACCGCTGGCACCGTACTTGAGCATGTGCTTCGCCGTGATCCTTCTTAATGCAGGTCTCATGGCCTTCTTCAGTTCGCTGTTTGGTTGCCTGTCCATCAGGGACAACCCTCCTTTTATCCGGGATATGCGCTAGCTGTTCTTCTTCCAGCTGAAAAGCCTGTTCACCGGATTGATCCTTATGATACTGATAAGCACGAGCAGGCCTGCGATCACCAGCATCGTTATGGAATTGTAGATCCAGAAGCTGGTCTGATAGCCCGTTCCCAGGCCAAGGATGCCTCCGCTTCCGCCGGATATCTGGTTTTGGAGGATATTTGCCAGGCCTGCGGCAGGGTTGATATACAGAGGAAAGGGTACATATGACGCACTTCCCCCGTGCAGATAGTATATATTCATCAGGTATGCACTCAGGATGATGCTTATGAGCCCCAGGGCAAACATGGTCAGATAGGTCACTACTGTCGCAGTCACGGTCCTCTTGAATATGGTCGAGAAGAATATGCCGATCGAACCCACTGCTATTGCCGTTATTATATAAAAGGAGAAGAGCATGATCATATCACCCGGTGTGACCCCGCCGAACAGGAATATTATGCTGAACAGCGGTAGAGAAGATACGATCAGCAGGAGCATATGGGACATGGACGACAACAGCTTGCCGATAATGATGCCAAAGGATGAAAGCTGAGTGCATAACAGCAGGTCCAGGGTCTGTTTCTCCCGCTCACTGCTGATCGAGCCCGCTGTCTGGGCAGGCGTCACCAGCAATATCAGGATGAACTGCAGCACAGCCAGCATCGTGTATATCGATATGCCTGCCTGCTGGTTGGCGTTGACCGACCTGTTCCAGTCCAGGGAGCTCTGGATAAAGGTGATATAGTACAGGAAGGCGATGAATACCATAACGCCAAGATAGGATATTATGCCCAGCGCCGTCTTCCAGCCCCTCATCCTGATCTTGAGCTCGCTGGACAGAACAGGGTTATTGTAAAACCTCATCCTCACCCTTGGTCACCTCCATGAACACTTTTTCGATGTTGCCTTCAGCCTTGGTGAAGGAAACAACGGGAATGCCCTCGGTCACAAGCAGCCTTAAAAGACCGCTCATCTCCTCCTCGTTGCCTGTATACTCAAGCTCCAGCATATTGGCTTCGCCTGTGATATTCTCTATCCGGGGCTGCTCCCTCAGGAGCCTGACGGCTTTTTCCGCATCGGACAATACCCTGATTCTGATCAGGGTCTTTCCGGTGAGCCTGCTCATCAGATCATCCACCCTGCCGGAGTAGACCATCCTGCCTTTTTCGATCACACCGATGCTGGTGCACAGCTCGGCCAGCTCGGGGAGGATGTGGGAGCTTATGAGAATCGTCTTGCCCATGCTTCCAAGGGCCTTCAGTATGCCCTTCATTTCTATGCGGGCCCTGGGGTCCATACCGGATGCCGGTTCATCCAGGATCAGGAGCTCGGGGTTGTGCATCAGGCTCCTGGCCAGGCAAAGGCGCTGCTTCATGCCTCGTGAAAGCGCATCTACATAGCTGTCCTTTTTGTCGCTCAGCTCGACCAGCTCCAGCAGCTCGTCTGTCCGTTTCTTACGCTCGTTTACGCTGAGCCCGTAGCAGCTGCCGTAAAAATCCAGGTACTCATGTACCTTGAGGTTGTCGTATACACCGAAAAAGTCCGGCATATAGCCCAGCTTGCCCCTTACCGCCATCGGGTCTTCAGCGACATCGATGCCCGCCACCTTGACGGTGCCGCTGGTGGCTCTCATCAGGGTGGCTACGATCCGCATGGTAGTGGTCTTGCCTGCCCCGTTGGGTCCGACGAAACCATATATATCGCCGGTATCAAGCCTGAGGCTGAGTTTGTCCACTGCTGTGAAGGAGCCGTACTTCTTCACCAGGTTTTCGATCACAAGCATCACTCCGTCCTCCCTTCAACGGATACATTGGGCAGGCTTACCCTTAGAAACTCCTGGTTTGTCTGTGAAACCCGCAGATATACCATGCCTCTTTCATCTGTCAGCAAGTGCTTGTTTTCGTCATTGATCTCCAGCGTATAATCATTGTAGACTGCATAATCGCTTATCGGCACATATCTGTCAGCAGCCTGGTCGTAGACCATTATGGATATATTGCCCCAGTCCGGCAGGACGCTGATCAGGGCCTTAAGGTCCTTCAGGTCCTTGTAGGGTGACAGGTCCACGGAAAACACCGCATAGCTCTGCCGGTCGATCAGGACGACATGGCTGCCTTCAAAGCTGGTGTTGTTCGACATCGCATGATCGTATTCACCGTATATATATCCCGGTGGGATGAATACCTGACCCTCCGTCTCCAGGTCGGCGTCCAGAGTGCCTTTCACCACACCCCAGCTGACGATGCTTTCAGGCCGGCGGTCATTGATCTTCACCACGTCCATATCATCCGGATCATAGAAGGCGAAAAATTCTACGGTAAATCCTCTTGGTTTGCTTTCACCTATGGGCGCCTTGACATATTCGCCTTCGTTGACCACCAGTTGGCTGAAAAGCCGGCGGCGTACATACTGGTCTCTTTCCTCCGGACTGCCCCCGTACCTGCCATAGTAGGGGAACAGATCTTCCAGCATCATGTAGTAGTTGCTGTCAAAGCCCGGCTGGATGGCCACGGGGGAATCAAGCTCCACGCTTTTCGATTCGCCTGCTGCTATATTGCCTATCTTTTTATAGGAATAGGGCGTATAGACTATAAAGTCCTCCAGGGGGAGCCCTGTGTTGTTCGTCACGGTCCCTGTGATCTTGCCGTTTTCATATTTCAGATCTGAGTCTATGGTGCCTGCATCGACCTGGTGCCCATCTAACATGAAGGTCTTCATCATCCAAACATTGACGTCCTCAAACACTATCTGCGAAGGCCTTCCCTGGATTATCCTGGTACTTATGTCGCCGCCCTGGGCCGCCTGCGGATAGTGTGACATGCTGTTCTCTTCCACCAGCGAGATCAGGCCGTCGCTGTCGATATCGATCTTGTAATCCCCCCTGGTGGGCATGAAAACGCCCATATACCTGGTCAGGGTGCCTTGGCCGGAATCCTTATCCATCTCAATGACGGAGATGGTGCTCAGTACCACTTCATTGCCCTTGGTGCCGAAGCCTATCGCATAGATAAGGACCGCAAACACTATCGACAAGGCCGGTATGGTGAACCAGGACCACTCCCGCCTGTCGATCTTCTTAAGCACAAGGTAGTTGAGCGGCCCGGCCATGCCCAGGTACAGGAGGAAAATGAAGAGTATATAGGTGATCGGGGGCAGGTCCATGGCCGGAATGGCTGCCAGCAGATTTACGGGTGTTTCCTTGTATACGTTCGGTCTGGTCATTTCCGATAGCTTTTGCTGTGGCAGCGTCAGGTTGAGCAGGTTGTCCCATAGCCTGAGGTTGCCTTCCCAGCTAAGATAGGGCTCAGTGCCCAGATCAAAGGCTGATATATAGATATATCCCTTGCCGGAAGCCATGCGCTTTACAAGCACCTGGTCCTCCTGGGCCAGCACTGGCTCTCCGGTGCTATTGCCAAGGTCCATGACTGTCAGCTTGCCGGCGGGAGCATCAAGCCCGGACATATCCTCCAATGCAGACAGGTCATCAAGGGTCAGGAGATCGCCTGCGCTTACAGGCACGACCGAAGGATTCAGGCCTGACAGGGTACGCGAGCCGTTTATCCCGGTCCCGATTATCAGGACCCCGCCCCCTTTCAGCCAGGCATTGAGGGCTGCCTTCTGATCCTTGGTCAGGCTGTCGGATTCCAGGTTGTTTATGATAAGGATCCCGAAATTGTCCAGGATCTCCTTCTTATCAGGGAAGGTCCCTGCGGACATGGTCACGGGACTGAAATAACTGAAGACAAAGCCGCTGACCTTATCCCTGAAATAACCAAGGGATGAGCCGTCATCGGTCACGATGCCGAGCAGGCTGACATCGTTCATATTGGTGTTGATATCCCTTACAGTCTGCTTTTCCAGTACCCTGCCGCTTTTATTTTTGAGCATGACATCCAGTGACCGTATTATCCCATGGATCTTTACCATTACGGTATATTCCTTGGTCGTATCGCCGGGTATGACCACGGGCACGGAGTATGATATGCTGCTGTTGTAATGGGGCACAACCACCTCGAGGCTGCCCTCGATATCAGGGCCGGTGTTCTCCAGCCTGACCCTGACAGGGGTCCAGTTTTCCATCTTGTATGCGCTGTTAAACCCGACCTCTATCCGGGTGATGATATCTGCCGCGTCTGCCCTGCCGGGGAATGCAGTCAGGATCAGCATGGAAATGCACAGAGCAGCGATAAGCCTAACCCTCTTCATCCAAAATCTCCTTCCGCATGAGCTTGAAATTATGCCTGGACGCTCCCTTGATTCGTCATGTGTTTTTTTGTAGCCTTAACTGATTATACCATCAATACGTGTATATACAAATATAAAACATGACTAATCCGTTAAAACTGTATTAAATAATTATTAACCGTATCTATGCAAAAAAAACAGCATGGGCTTAATACCCATGCTGCCGCCTTTATGTCAGCCTATGCTAATGCCGCTTTTCCCGGGCGTCATCCCCCGCCGTGTTGAGCCCGAAGGCCTTCACAAGCTCGACTATGGGGATCGGGGCCAGGGACAGGACCAGTACGGTGATCCACTCTCCGGCGCTCAAGGGAGCTGCCTTGAACACCCCGGCCAGGGGCGGGATCAATATGACGCCAAGCTGCAGGGCTGCGGACAGGGCTGCTGCCCCGACCAGGCTGCGGTTTCTCAGCATGCCTGTCTTAAATACCGAATAGCGGTTCGAACGTACGTTGAATGCATGGACCAGCTGGCTCAGGGCAAGGACTGCAAAGGCCATGGTCCTGCCTGCAGCTATGCTCTCTTCCCTCCCAAGGCCGGCAGCCGCGCTTCCGTTATGGCCCAGCCAGAAGGCAGCCAGGGTCAGGGTGCCGATCATCAGTCCCTGGTAGACTATCCTTGAAACCATGCCCTTGTCAAATACGCGGCCCTTTGGCGACCTGGGCTTTCTGTCCATGATCCCTTCCTCAGGCGGGTCCACCCCCAGGGCCAGGGCAGGCAGGCTGTCCGTCACCAGGTTGACCCACAATATGTGTATGGGAAGCAGGGGTTCCTCCCAGTTGAACATCGTGGCTATGAAGAGCACCAGTATTTCGCCTACATTGCAGGAGAGCAGGAATTGAATCGACTTAAGGATGTTGGAAAATATGACCCTGCCCTCTTCGACCGCAGCGACTACCGTGGCAAAGTTGTCATCCGCCAGCACCATGTCAGAGGCCTCCTTGGCCACATCAGTACCGACTACGCCCATAGCTGCGCCTATATTGGCCCGCTTCAGGGCCGGTGCATCGTTCACCCCGTCACCGGTCATGGCGACGATCTCGTCGTGGGCCTGCCAGGCTTTCACGATCCTGACCTTGTGCTCCGGTGATACCCGGGCATATACCGAGTACCGCATGATATTTTGAGTCAGCTCCTCGTCGCTGATATTGTCAAGCTCGGAGCCGGTCATGATCTCGTCTTCCGCCTCAAGCATACCGAGCTGTCTGGCTATTGCTGCAGCAGTGACCTTATGATCTCCGGTGATCATGACAGGCTTGATGCCGGCACGCTTGCACAGCCTGACTGCTTCTTTTGCCTCTTCTCTGGGTGGATCTATCATGCCCACCAGTCCGGTGAACACCAGGCCCTTCTCCGCTTCGTTCCTGGCAGCGGCCGGGCTGGTATCAGAAGGCATATGCTTGTAAGCCATACCCAGGACCCTCAGGGCGCTGGAAGCCATATCGGTGTTGGCCTTAAGTATCTCGTCCCTTATCTCCTGGGTCAGCTCCATGACCTGGCCGTTATGAAGGATGCGGTCACACCTTTTCAAAAGCTCATCGGGAGCCCCCTTGGTAAGGGCTCTGTATCCTGTATCGCAGCTATGGATGGTGGTCATGAGCTTTCTGTCTGAGTCAAAGGGTATTTCATCGACCCGGGGAAACCTTTGCTCCAGGCTTTCCTTGGAGAGCTTGAGCTTTAGACCCAGGTCGACCAGGGCTGTCTCCGTCGGGTCGCCCACCAGCACGGTTTTCCCGTTTTCATTCCTGACCTTTGTGTCATTGCAGAGCGCCCCAATGGTTACGAGCAATTCGATATTCCGAGGCTGCTCATCATATCCGGCCAGCTCCTGTAAACCGACCAGCCTTCCGTCAACATAGACCTTTTCCACGGTCATCCTGTTCTGAGTCAGGGTCCCGGTTTTGTCGGAGCATATTACCGTCGCGCTCCCCAGGGTCTCGACAGAGGGGAGTTTCCTGATTATAGCATTTCGCGCGGCCATCCTTTGGACCCCTATGGCCAGGACGATGGTGACTATCGCAGGCAGGCCTTCGGGTATGACCGCGACAGCAAGGCTTACCGAAGTCAGGAACATCCGGTGTATTTCCTTGCCGTACAGGATGCCTACCAGAAAAATGACGGCGCATACCGCCAGGGCAGCTATGGCAAGGGTCTTGCCCAGGGCCTCGAGCTTCTTCTGGAGGGGCGTTTTCATCTCCTCCTCGGTCTGGATCATCTCAGCGATCTTGCCTATCTCAGTGTTCATCCCGGTACCGACGACTATGCCGCTGCCCCTGCCGTATGTAACGAGGCTGCTGGTATAAGCCATATTGACCCGGTCGCCAAGGGGGATCTCCACATCCTCAAGGGCTGCGGTATCCTTTTCAACAGGCACTGATTCACCCGTAAGGGCAGCCTCCTGGATCTTCAGATTGGATGATTCGATGAGCCTGAGGTCGGCAGGCACGAAGTCACCGGTGTCCAGCACGACCAGGTCGCCGGGCACCAGCCCTGAAGCCGGTATGACATCGATGGTGCCGTCCCTTTTCACCTTGGCGTGGGGGGCCGCTATTTTTTTTAGCGCTGCAAGTGAGTTTTCAGCCTTGTTTTCCTGAACCACGCCGAGCACGGCATTTATGACGACTACCAGCAGGATGATGACGGCATCGGTAAACTCTCCCCGCAGACCGGATATGACCGCTGCTGCGATGAGTATGATCACCATGAAGTCCGAAAGCTGCTCAAGCAACATGGAGAGGATCGTTTTCCTGCCCCTTGATTGAAGCTCATTCGGGCCGAACTGCTTCAGTCTTTCACCGGCTTGTGTACTGCTCAAGCCCTCAGTCAGAGATGTCTCCAGCCTTTTCGCCGTTTCCTCGATGTCGAGCGTGTGCCATTGATTGCTTGTCATTCAACCACCCCTGTTAGTGTCTTTTATTATTGTTTGTAACAAAAAAACCTTTATCCAGCATCAAAAGCCGGATAAAGGTCTCATCCCCAGAGTAACTCTGCCTCCTGACCGGGCTGCCGCCGTAATGACGATCAGGAGCGCTTGCCTTAAGCAATGGATTACTCCCCTTTATTGGTTCAGTTATATTTTAAGATATTCCACGGCCTCCGTCAATATAAACTGGCAAAATGTTCACCGCCGGTCCTCAAATGGTTTTTGAGTAAATTTATTTCATTATTAGATTTGCTTGTATATGATGGCAAACATAATTTTATATATTACAATTAGTCGACAGACGGATCGCATGAAACAGACTCGGCAGGTAAAAAGCCCCCTGTACAGGCTCAGCCTGGTCCAGGGGGCTATGTTCATATCTCTATTTCCTTTTCCAGGATCGTCACCAGGAGTTCAACGGCTTGGGTCAAATCCTTCAGGTCCACCATTTCCTGGGCGCTGTGCACATAACGGCAGGGTATTGATATAACGCCCGAAGGCACCCCTGCGCCGGTCAGGTGGATGGCGCCTGAATCCGTGCCGCCGGCCTCAAGGACCTCAAGCTGATAGGGGATGCCGGCTTCCCTGGCCCTTTGGATCATAAGCTCCTTTACCTTCGGATGGGCTATGACGGAGGCATCCTTTACCTTTATCGCAGGGCCTTCTCCCAGATTTATGGCCATCGGCCTTGACTTTGGTGTGTCGCCTGTCAGGGTGACGTCAACGGATATGCCTATATCCGGCATGATGCCGTAGGCTGAGGTCCTGGCTCCGCGCAGGCCTACCTCCTCCTGCACGGTGAACACGAAGTAAAGCTCATGGTCAGTATTCCTGACTCTCTTCAAGGTTTCGACCAGCACCGCACAGCCTGCCCTGTCGTCCATGGCGCAGCCGGTGACCCTGTCGCCGCATACAGCCATAGGCGCGTCATAGACGGCTACGTCGCCGATATTGACAAGGGCTTTGGCTTCATCCTTTGATTTCGCTCCGATGTCTATGTACATCTTGCCGAGCTTGAGATTCCTTATATCCTCCAGCTCGGTTTCATAGCTGACTACACCGGTCACTCCGTTTTGGAACCTGACCTTCCTGTGGATCACGTTGAAGGGGGATATGCCGCCTACATTGGAAAACCTTAGGAAACCATTATCGTCTATACCGGTCACTATCAGGCCGATCTGGTCCATATGGGCGGCCAGCATCACCTTCCTGCCCTTGCCCTTCTTCACTGCGATCAAGCTGCCCAGGGCATCGGTATAGACTTCATCTGCATATTCCCTGACTTCCTTTTCAATGACCTCCCTTATGTCCTCCTCACTGCCGGAGGGGCCGTAAGTACCGGTCAAGAGTTCAAGCAGCCTTTTCATCAGCCTTCAACTCCTTTCAAGAATTTCTGTATCAAGAGATGGGTGTTTTTGAAATCATCCAGGTCCATTACCGAAGACGGTGAATGTATGTACCTGCATGGAACAGATACTACTACAGTCGGCACGCCGGAGCGGGAGGTCTGTATTCTGCCCGCATCGTTGCCTCCGGCCACATTTTCCTTGATCTGATAGGGGATGGAGTTGTCCTCCGCAGTCTTCACCATCCGCTTGAACAGGTCCTTATTGGCAATTGAGCTGTTGTCCATAAAGGAAATGGCAGGCCCCTTGCCCATCCTGGTCGTATGCAGGTGGTCAGGGACATCGGGCAGGTCTGCGCAGGTAGTCCCCTCGACCACCAGGCCCAGATCAGGCTCGATGTGGTAGGCAGCGACCTCAGCCCCCCTAAGGCCTATCTCCTCCTGGACGGTAAAGCATGCATACAGGTCACATTCATAGGTATCTTTCAGCAGCTCAAGCAATATGCTGCAGCCTGCACGGTCATCCAGGGCCTTGGACTTCACCTTGTTGTCGCCAAAGCAGACAAAGTCGCTGTCAAAGGATGCATAATCGCCTATTTTGACTACCTTTTCCGCCTCTTCCCTTGATCTTGCCCCTATGTCTATGTACATCTGCTTTTGATTGATCACCTTTCTGCGCTCATCAGGCTCCTGTAGATGGATGGCCTTTACTCCTATGACCCCCGGCACCCGGTCCTTGCCCACTAGCACCCGCTTCGACACCAGGATACGCTGGTCTATGCCGCCAACGGGCAGAAATCTAAGCATGCCGTTGTCGGAGATCCTGGAGATAATGAACCCGATCTCGTCCATGTGGGCGGCTATCATGACTTTTCTGCCGCCCTTTGAGCCCTTCTTCTTCGCTATCACATTGCCGATGCGGTCCACATAGCATTCATCCGCCAGGGGCCTTGCAAGCTCCAGTATGATATCTCTTACCTCATTCTCGTTGCCTGTGACGCCTCTGGCTTCTGCCAGCCTTTTCAATACCTCAACCATTCCTGCCATCCCTCCTTCAGCGATGCGATAAAGAGCGCGATCAGCCTTGCAGCCGATTTGATATGATCCAGGTTGAGCGTCTCCACCGTGGTATGCATGTATCTCAAGGGGATCTCAACCAGGATGGTCGGTACTCCTGCCCTGGATATCTGCATGGAACGGGCGTCGGTCCCCGTAGGCCTTGGCGAGACGGCCACCTGGCAATCCATGCGGTACTCTCTTGCAATCTCCAGAAATCTCTCAGTCAGCCCGGGGTGCATATTGGGGCCCTTGCAGACGACGATCCCCTTGTCCATGGCATAGGTATCGTCCTTTGAGGCATCCGGTGTGTCCCCATGGGTGACGTCTATGGCGATCCCTATATCCGGCTCAGCCCTGTATGTACTGATTATGGCGCCCCTTGTGCCTACCTCCTCCTGGACGGTAGCCACACAGCATACCTCGGCCTGGTATACCAGCTTGTCCAGCTCCTTCATGACCTCATTCAGGATCACGACCCCGGCCCTGTCGTCTATGGACTTGCCGTTCACAAAGGAGCCCAGCATCGAGACCAGGGGGCTTTTGAAGGTTATAAGGTCACCTACCTGGACGAGCTCCTTAACCCTTTCACAGGGAAGCCCCAGGTCTATGTACATGTCCTTCATCTCGATCGCCCTGGATGCATCCTCCGGCGAAAGCAGGTGAGGCGGCATCACTGCCACTATGCCCGTCAGCTTATCCCTGCCGTGGACTATGACCTCCTGGGCCAGAAGGATCCTCTGATCGACCCCGCCTATATTGGTGAACCTTAAAAATCCGGATTTGTCGATATCCTTTACCATGAGGGCTATCTCATCCATATGGGCCGCCAGCATGACCTTCGGATTTGACTTGTCCCCCGCTCCCCGTTTTATACCGTATACGTTGTAAAAGGGGTCTGTAACTACTTCATCACAATGCTGTCTGAATTCATTGGCAATGTATCCTGCTATCTCTGCTTCATAGCCGGACACACCCGGTATCTCTATGAGCTCTTTAAGAAAGTCCTTCAAATCCACGATTCCTCCTTTCATCTATATAAAGCATCCAAGGCCTGTGTTATGACACCGCAGCACGCTGTCAATGACCGCCGGTCATTCCGGCTCATCGCAGACCCTGACGCCTTCAAGCCGGTCAAGCTCTGCCAAAAGCGCAGCTTCAGACAAGCCCTTCGGCATAATGATCTTGAACCATATTATCGCCCATTCGTCCTCACCGGGCATGATTTTTATGTCCCTGATACTGATGTCGAGTGAGCCCAGTACCTCCGTCACCCTGGCTATCTGGCCCGGTTTGTTCAACAGCTCTACCTGGAGGTCATATCCCCTTAGGCCCGTCATAAAGCCTTCGAACTTTTTGAGCAGGAACAGGGTTATGTAGGAAAACACCGCAGCAATGAGGGCACCCCAGTAAAAGCCTGCCCCGATCGCAATACCTATGCAGGCTGTGACCCAGAGACTTGCTGCAGTCGTCAGCCCTCTTACCCTGGAACCGTCCTTTATGATCGTACCGGCACCTAAAAAGCCTATGCCGCTTATGACCTGAGCCCCCAGCCGGGCAGGGTCGGGTATGGACAAATCGCTGTATGTGTTTATAAGATACTCTGAGGTCAGCATCACAAGGGCGGAGCCCATGCATACCAGCGTATGGGTACGAAAGCCGGCAGGCCGGTTGCCTATTTCCCGTTCAAGGCCAATGATGCCGCCGAAAACCATGGCGAGGAAGACCCTGAGCAATGCTTCCCATTCCATCGAATCACCTCCGCCGCATTTCCCTTTAAACATCTAGGTTATTGTATGTATCAGCCCTGGCCGTAATAAGCATTTTTGCCATGCTTGCGCAGGAAATGCCTGTCAAGCAGGCCCTGGCTTATCGGCTTCACCTCGGGGTTCAGGTTCAGAGTATGATATGCCATACAGGCCAGCTGCTCCAGTACAACGGCATTGTGTACGGCCTCAGCCGGATCCTTGCCCCAGCTGAAGGGCCCGTGGTTGTTGACCAGGACTCCGGGCACGAATCCAGGATCCAGCCCGGCAAATGCCTCAAGGATGACAGTACCTGTAAGCTGCTCATAGTCCCCCTGGATCTCATCCAGGGTCATCCTCCGCGTACACGGGACCTCTCCATAGAAGTAATCGGCGTGGGTGGTCCCCAGCGGCGGTATGGAGAGCCCGGCCTGGGCCCAGACCGTTGCCCAGGTCGAATGGGTATGCACTATGCCTCCTATGCTTTCAAAGGCGCGATACAGCACCAGATGGGTCTTCAGGTCCGATGATGGCCTTAAGCTCCCTTCCACTACGTTGCCTTCAAGGTCCGTAACGACCATGTCCCGCGCTTCAAGCTGCTCATAGGGCACGCCGCTCGGCTTGATCACCACCAGGCCCTGTTCGCGGTCGATGCCGCTCACATTGCCCCAGGTGTATATCACCAGGCCTCTCCCGGGAAGCTCCAGGTTGGCGTGTAAAACCTGCTCTTTGAGTTTTTCCAACACAGCTTGATCACCCTCCTGCTTTCTATTGCTATACTCTGGTTGCGGCAAATATATCAGGGCCCGGGATGCTTTGCAAGATAGATATCGTCCAGCCGTATTATTTGAACGTTTCCGCTGCAGGCGTCCCTTATCCGCCCGCAAAGCTCATCCCAGGGCATATCCGTTGTGACCCTGATGCTGACCTTGTCGCTGTAAGCTATATCCTCGATCCCTATCCCCCATTGCCTGAGCAGGTATTCCACACTTCCCAGCTGGGTATAGCCAAGGGTCAGCAGGCCCCTGCTGCCCGGCACCATCCTGACGATACCGGCTTTATCGATGACCTCGACGGCCGATTGCGTATAAGCCCTCACCAGGCTGCCTGCCCCGAGCTTTATACCCCCGAAGTACCTGACCACCACTACCAGGACGTTCCTGAGCTCCTTCTGGACAAGCACCTGGAGTATGGGCATGCCCGCAGTGCCCCCCGGTTCGCCGTCATCGGAAAACCGCTGGATAAGCCCGTCCTGGCCGATGACTGCCCCATAGCAGTAATGGGTCGCGGCAGGGTATTCTACCCTCGCCCTGTCCAGGCACAGGGCGATATCACTCTCATCTTCTATGCTAAAGGCCAGACCGATGAACCTCGACTTGTTTATTGTTATTTCATGGGCAGCCTGGCTGCCTACCGTCAGATATGTTTTCAAACCCTACCCTCCTGTCGGACATGAGGTGATATCCTAAGCCTGCCCGTACTACGACAACCCTGGGGCAGCATCCTCGCATAGGGCATCAAGGTCCTTGAACTGGGCCCGGTACAGGCTTGAATATGCCCCGTCAAGGGCCATCAGGTCTTCATGGGTGCCCCTTTCAACGATGCCGTCTTCGGTCAGGACTATGATTTCATCCGCATTTTTGATGGTAGAGAGCCTGTGGGCGATCACCAGGGTCGTACGGCCTGCTGACAGGTCTTCGAGCGCCTTCTGGATCTTTATCTCCGTTTCTTTGTCCAGGGCGGAGGTCGCCTCATCCAGCAGGAGTATGGGCGGATTCTTCAGGAACACACGGGCTATCGATATCCGCTGCTTCTGGCCCCCGGACAGCTTTATGCCACGCTCCCCCACCTGGGTGTCATAACCGTCAGGCAGGCTTGTAATGAAGTCATGGATATTCGCTTTCTTTGCCGCTTCGATGACCTCATCCATCCCTGCCTCGATATTGCCGTACCGGATGTTCTCCCCTATGGTGCCTGCGAACAGGAATATATCCTGCTGGACCAGGCCTATGTTGCTGCGCAGGGACCTGAGGGTGTATCTCCTGATGTCCTGGCCGTCGATCAGGATCTCTCCGCTCTTTACCTCATAGAACCTGGGTATGAGGTGGCAGAGCGTGGTCTTGCCGCCGCCGGAAGGCCCTACGAGGGCTATGGTCTTGCCGGCCGGGACCTTGAGGTTTATATCGTGAAGCACCTTTTCATTGCCGTCATAGGAAAAGCTGACGTTCCTGAATTCGATATCGCCTTTGACATCCTTGAGCTCTATGGCGTCCGGCGCGTCCGTTATATCAGGCTCGACCTCCATTATCTCAAGGAAGCGCTCTACCCCTGTCACTCCGGATTCAAACTGCTGCATGAAGTTGCTGAGCCGCCTTATGGGCTGCAGGAAGATCCCCACATACATTATGAAAGCCAGCAGGTCATAGATGTCCATAAGCTTTTTGTATACGAAAAATCCGCCCACCGCTACCACTACGATATTGAGTATGTTGGCGAAATATTCGATGCCTGTCTGGAAAACGGCCATGTCCTTGTATGCAGCGTATTTTGATTCCTTGAACCTTAGATTTCCCTCATCGAACTTGCTTTTTTCGTATTCCTCGTTTGAAAAGGATTTGGCCACCCGTATGCCTGAGATGCTTGACTCCAGCCGGGCGTTCACGTCAGCCAGGCTGACCCTGAGCTTTTTGAAGGATTCGTTCATCTGCCTGCGGTACTTGAAGGCAAACCACATCATAAAGGGCACGAGGGCATATACGATCAGGGCCAGCTGCCATTGGACGGTCAGCAGGAGGAAAAACGAGCCTATGAGCATGACAAGGGACAGGAACAGGTCCTCAGGGCCGTGGTGGGCCAGCTCCGTGATCTCGTTCAGATCGTTCACCATCCTGGACATGATATGGCCGGTCCGGTTCTTGTCATAAAACCTGAAGGACAGGGTCTGAAGATGGGAAAACAGGTCGCGGCGCATGTCGTATTCCATGCGGACCCCCAGCACATGCCCCCAGTAATGCACTATATACTGCAGTATCGTGCGGATTATGTACAAAACAAACAGGGCTCCTATGAATATGAAGAAGGTCTCTATTTCACCGGCGGGTATCATGGTGCTGGCCGCCTCGCGGGTAAGCATAGGGAAAAACAGATCTATGGCAGCAATCGTGAAAGCACAGACCATATCCAGGATGAACAAACCCTTGTGAGGCCTGTAATAGTTTATGAAATGCTTCAGTATCTTTTTGGTCTGCAAAATGCCTATCTCCTTCCGCTGCCTGACATGCAGCATAGATTAATTATAAACATGCATACATCATAAATCAAGCCGCCAGAGGCAAAGTCTGGCACCTTCATTCGGGTCTGTTTTCACCCAGGCAGCACCGGTACAGGGATAATATGTAACTTGGGTCCGGACTCTTATGATGATACAATTATAGTGTACGCCTGCTGTACCTGCTACCTATCAAACTGTCGGAGGTGTAGCCAAATACTCAAACGAATCGCTGCTTTCCTCGCTCTGGTCTGCACAGCGCTGCTGGCAGGCTGTGTCAGACTGGAAATGGATATCGTCATAGAAAATAACGGCACCATATACTCTGCCTATATTTTCGCTGTCAGGCAGGAGGGCTCCTATGGGGCCGACATTGAAGGCCTCATGGAGGCTGCCGAGAATACGGCCAGGGACAACGGCTTCAGGACCCAGCCATACAGCCAGGAGGGCTACAAGGGGTTCAAGGCATCCAAGAGGATCGAAAATACTGATCTCAACAGGCAGGGACATGAGCTGTTAGGCTTTGATACCATGCCATCGGTATTCGATATGGTTGAAATAGAGCGTACCTCCGGGATGTTTGAAGACAGGTATTCAGCAGAGCTTGCTGCCGATCTGAGAGGCATAATAGACTCTGCAATGCTTGAAAGCCTGCCGGGTGATATAAGAAAAGCTGCTTTCGAAGCCCTCGAAAGCAGCGAGCTCATACTCAGCCTCACTATGCCGGGCAAGGTCAGAAGCTCCAACGCCGACAAGATAAGCGAAGGCCGCGGCAATGCGACCTACACATGGAAGCTGAGCCCGGGACAGGTCAGGACGCTCTCGGCCGTATCGGTCCATGATAAGCAGTCTGCGCGCAGCATGGCCTATATCACCGCGTCAGTATCCGCCTTGCTGCTGACGGCCCTGGCCGCTGCAGCGTTCGTATATTTGAACAGAAAGCGCCGATAAGGTCTGCATTCACGGATCTATGCAGACAGGCTCTCCGGATAAGACCATGCCGCCGGGCAGCAGCATGTAAAGCTTGAATTTCAGCTTTTCAACATCAAGTCCGTCCTGGTAATAGTACACATAGGCATTCTTCTCTAAGGCCGCAGTTCCTACAACGGCGACAGGCTCATCTCCTGGAAATACGGTTTTAATCGGTATCAGGCCGGCGTCCTCGCTATAAGCTACCAGGGTATAGACCGCGCCCTCAGGACCCTCCTGGGGCAGCCAGCTGAAAACCACCCGGTCGAAGCCGTATATCTTTTCCCTATGGTACACAAGACCAGGCACTCTGTACTCCTCCAGGTGACCGGCGGCAACCACATCGTTCAAAAAGGAGCGGAAATAATCCGAGAGCCCGCTTACTTCAAAAGCCGTCGGCAGTTCCCAGTTTTCCTGGGGAAGGGCATTGTAGTCCCTCCGGCTGATGCTGTTAACAGGGTTGTATACGTCCTGGCCCGACTTCTGCTGGATATCGCTGAAGGCCGTTATGGACCTGCCGGTCGCGGAACCCAGGAGCTGCCTGTAGTCCTCGGCTGCAATCTCATATATGCCCCACCTGTGTATTTCCTCCACGTATGAGGCATCTGCATTCACCTGGCTGAAAGCATCAAGTCCTCTTGCCTTGTAATAGCCGCTGTCTCTGAATTTCTCGGGGCTTTTGAACTTGTCCCCGAAGTGGAAGAGGGTGAAGTGATGGCCGTATTCATGGGAGATGTCCACTGCCAGGTCCTCAAGCGCCGCCCTGGTATCGCCGTTGTACAGCTTGATGACACCCTTGTCAAGGCTTACCGGCAGCTCGTAGCCTGCAGGCAGAAAACCCTCAAGGTTTACCGGCAGCCTGACCACATGAGCCTCCTTCTCATAGGTGGCTGAGACGCTTGGGCCGCTGTCCGGTCCCGGGCCCTGGTGTATCTCTATCCTGTCAAGATATTCCATATCGACCCCGTGCATATTGTTCTTGAGCTCCTCGTATACCCTTTTGAGTCCGTCATCTGCCCATGTATCCGTGTAGCTTATGATCCTGATACCGTCATTGCTTTCATATACCGATACCGGTACCGTTACCAGCTCCGTATTTTCCTCTGCCAAGGCAGAGCCAAAGCACAGTAAGGCTACTATGACGCAGGCAGCAGATGCCCAGCGAAGCTTTCTCATCCAAACCCCCCAACCTCATGCATTATCCGATGTGTACCCGATCGATGCGACTCTATGATGCCGCTTTCTCAAGTACTATTCTATCATATATTATGTTAACCTGCTATCCCTATATCAGGCGATCATCTCATGCACGGAGTCCATGAGGGTCCGGATCCGGCGCTCGGCATCATCCGGGTCTGTGCCGACTACGGAAAAGTACAGTTTCACCTTCGGCTCTGTGCCTGAGGGCCGGATCGTAAACCATGATTCGTCCTCCAGTACGAATTTCATCACATTTGACACCGGCAGCGTGACAGGAACCTCTTCTCCGGTTTCAAGGTCTACCGCCCTGCTTTGCAGATAATCCTCGATGCGGGTTACTTTCCTGCCGCCGATAGTCTTCGGGCTGCTGTGCCTCAGGCCGTTCATCAAGGCAGTGATCTTTTCCATGCCCTCCTTGCCTTCCATCTGGATCGACTCAAGGCTTTCCCTGAAATAGCCATACCTTTCCCACAAGGACTCCAGCCCCTCATACAGGGACATCCCCTTTTCCTTGTAATATGCGGCCATTTCGCAAACAAGCATGGAAGCGATCACAGCATCCTTGTCCCTTACAAAATCACCTGCAAGGTAGCCATAGCTCTCCTCATAGCCCATAATGAAGGTATGGCTCTTCGTGGTCTCAAACTCCCTTATTTTCTCGCCTATATATTTGAAGCCCGTCAGGGTGTCCAGGGTCTCTATGCCAAAGGACTCAGCTATCTTCCGGCCTATCTCGCTGGTGACTATGGTCTTTATGATACAGCCGTTTTCCGGCAGCTCTCCCCTGGACTTGAGGGCGCTCAGGCAGTAATGGACCAGCAAGGCCCCGGTCTGGTTGCCGGTCAGGGTGACGTACTCGCCCATCCTGTTCTTGACGACTACGCCTACCCGGTCACAGTCAGGGTCAGTACCTATGATGACATCGGCACCCTCTGCTGCAGCCAGCTTTATCGCCAGGTCAAATACCTCCTTTTCCTCGGGGTTGGGGTACCTGACAGTGGGGAAATCGCTGTCTGGCAGCTCCTGCTCCTTTACAACGGTCACATTGGTGAACCCGACTTCCTTCAGGACCCTGCGCACAGGCTTGTTGCCCGAGCCATGAATGGGCGTATATATGATCCTCAGCTTGCTGCCCATCCTTTGCACCAGGTCCTTGTCAAAGCAAAGCTCCGTTACGCGCTTTACGTATCTGGAGAGCACATCCTCCCCGATCATCCTGAGCAGCCCGCTGCCTTCAGCCTCTTCCCTTGAGATCAGCTTTATATCGGCAAAGTCATTAACCTTGTTGACCTCTTTGATTATATCGACATCATAGGGTGGAGTGACCTGCCCCCCGTCGCTCCAGTAGACCTTGTACCCGTTGTACTGGGGCGGATTGTGGCTGGCCGTGATCACTATGCCTGCCGTTGCCCCGAGGTCCCTCACTGCAAAGGACAGGACCGGCGTCGGCTCCAGCTCCTCGAAAAGGTATGCCCTGACGCCGTTGGCACATAGTACCAGGGCGGCTCGAAGGGCAAACTCCGATGACCTCCTCCTGGAATCATATGCTATTACTACACCCCTGCTGACAGCTTCGCTGCCTGCTTTTTTTATATAATTGGCCAGGCCCTGGGTGGCCTTTCCGACAGTATAGGCATTCATCCGGTTCGAGCCGGCTCCGATGACCCCCCTCAGGCCTCCGGTGCCAAACTCCAGGTCCTTGTAAAACCGGTCCTCGATCTCCTTGCTGTTGCCCTCCAGGGCGCGCAGCTCATTTTTCGTTTCCTCATCGATCACCGGGCTGTCCAGCCACAGCCTGTACTTTTCCATATAGTCCATGATCCTATCTACCTCGCTTTTCAACATGCTAAGAAAGTTGCCCTGATTCTTTGTCAATATTATCATTCTCATTTTTATCAGTCAAGAAACCCGAAATAAGAAGATGCACCGCTGTGATGCCTGAATAGTGGCATCCGGGGTGCATCCCTCTTTGCTATGTATGATGGTTTTGCTTCGTGGGTGTAAAAATAGGCCGTTTACTTGTCAAAGTAGACAGGCTTGCCTGTCTTGGCGGAGGTGTATATGGCCTCCAGTATCTCAGTGACCACAAGGGCTTGCTCCGGCTTGACAACAGGCTCGGTATCGTTCAGGATGTTCTCTATCCACAGCCTTGCTTCCCTGTCCGCCTCGCTCTCGGATTCACCCTCGAAGAAGGCTACGCCACCGGGGCCAAGGGTGGGCTTTGTCGTATAGAGTTTGCTGAACTTCTCACCGTTTATCCTGAGGCCGTCCATCATGTCAGCGCCGGCCTTGGTCCCGCACAGGGTCGTACGGGCCTCGCCCTCCTGGAGGGTGTTCAGGGCCCAGCTAGACTCAAGGACTATCGTGGCTCCGTTTTCCATCACGATAAAGCCAAAGGCGGAATCTTCAACGGTGAACTTCTCCGGATCCCAGGGGCCGAAGGCATTGGCAGCATTCCTATTGCCGCTGAGCTTGTGGTAGACAGTACCTACTACATATTTGGGCTTGTAGTTGTCCATCATCCAAAGGGTCAGGTCAAGGGCATGAGTGCCGATATCGATAAGGGGCCCGCCGCCCTGCTCCTCTTCATTGAGGAACACTCCCCAGGTCGGTACGCCGCGCCGTCTCACGGCATGAGCCTTGGCAAAATAGATCTCGCCCAGGGTACCTTCCCTGCATTCGTTGTACAGGTATATTGAGTCTGCCCTGTGCCTGTTCTGATAGCCGATAGTCAGCTTTTTGCCGGTCCTCCTGGCGGCTTCCACCATCCTGCGGGCATCAGCGGCTGTCTTGGCCATGGGCTTTTCGCACATGACATGCTTGCCGGCCTCCAGCGCAGCAACAGTAATGTCGGCATGGGACTTGTTGGGGGTGCAGACATGGACTACTTCAATGGATTCGTCCTTAAGAAGGTCTCTGTAATCAACGTAAACCCCTGCATCGGGTACGCCGAACTTCTTTGCTGCAGCAACGGCCCTTTCTTCGATGATGTCGCAGAAAGCGACCAGCTCTACATTCTTCAGCTTGGACAAGCTTGGCATATGCTTGCCGTTGGCTATACCGCCGCAGCCGATGATACCAACCCTGACTTTCCTGTCATTTCCCATAAAGCACATCCTCCTTATTACTTTACTTATAGATAATAAAGAAATGAAATCATTTCTTATTTCGACGCCTCAGCTTAAATTCCTTTACAATTTTTTAAGGAGTATTGTCCGCCTTATTTAATTTTATTTGTTTTTTCCACCTGCTATACGGCCTGAAGGAAGCGGTACTGGGCGGTATACAGGTTATAGTATGCCCCCTTCAGCTTCATAAGCTCATCATGGTTTCCGCATTCGATTATCGTGCCGTTATCCACCACCATGATGCGGGTAGCGTTCCGTATGGTCGACAGCCTGTGGGCGATGACAAAGGAGGTACGTCCTTTAAGCAGCTGCTCCAGGCCTTTTTGCACCAGTATCTCGGTCTCCGTGTCGATGCTGGAGGTGGCCTCGTCGAGTATCAGGATCCTGGGGTCGGCCAGCAAGGCCCTGGCAAAGGATATGAGCTGGCGCTGCCCCTGGGACAGGCGGGACCCCCTTTCGTTCACCTCCGTGTAATAACCCTTCTCCATTTCCCGTATAAAGCCGTCGGCATGGACTATTCTGGCTGCAGCCATTACCTCCTCGTCGGTGGCGTCCAGCCTGCCATAACGGATATTGTCCATGATGGTGCCGGAGAATATGAAGGAATCCTGCATCATGACCCCCATCTGGGTCCTCAGGGAATCAAGGGTCACCTCGTTTATGTCGTTGCCGTCGATCAGGATCCTGCCCTCAACAGGCTCATAGAACCTGCTCAACAGGTTCACCAGGGTGCTCTTGCCCGCCCCTGTCGGCCCGACCAGGGCAATGGTCTCGCCCGGCCTTACTGTGAAGCTTACATTTTTCAGTACCGGCTTTTCCGGCTCGTAATAGAAGGACACATTGTCGAACCTTACTTCGCCCTTGATCTTGGGCAGGTCGATCGCACCCTCCCGGTCATAGATGTCTACCGGGGTGTCAAGGAGCTCAAATATCCTCTCCGTTGAAGCCATGGCGGTCAGCACGGAGTTGTAGAAGTTGGCCAGGTTCGAAATGGGCTGCCAGAATCTCCAGACATATGCGCCGAAGGCTATGAGCACGCCAACATCTCCTACCATGTCCACGCCGAAAAAGTACACCAGGAATGATGCGATAGCTGCTATTATTTCTATGGACGGGCCCATCAGGATATTCATCTTGATGGCATCCATCCAGGATTTGCGCAGGTCGCCGCTGAGCTGTTCAAAGATCTCGGCGGTTTCCGGTTCCCTGGTATAGGCCTGGGTGACCCTCATGCCTGCCAGGGTCTCGTGGAGGTAGGCATTCATATTGGAGGACTTGCGGCGCACCGTCTGCCACCTGAGCCGCATGACCTTTTTCAGTGACAGTATGACCAGCACCATAAGAGGCATGGTGGCAGTCGTTATCAGCGCAAGCCGGACATCCAGGGTAAAGAGGAATATGAATACGAACACAAGGGTGGCCGCATCCGTCAGCACATTTATAATGCCGTTGGTGATCAGGTCGCCCAGTGAGTTGACATCGTTTATGATCCGGACCAGGATCTTGCCGGCAGGCCGGCTGTCATAGTAGGCGAAGGAAAGCTTTTGGATATGGACGAACATATCATGCCTGATCGTGCTCAATACCTCCTGCCCGACCTTTGACATGGTGTACACCCTCTGCCTGGTGCACAGCAGTTTTATGATATTGATAAGGATATAGAGCACTCCTATGACCGCGAGGGCCAGGTAGTTTGTCTGCTCCATGTAGTCGTCTATGGCCACCTGCAGCAGCTTCGGGCCGGACAGCCCTGCCAGGGCTGCAACGAACATCAGGATCACCGTAACGATGACCTGCTTCCTGTAAGGCCTGAGGTAAGCCAGCAGGCGCCTGAACTGGGCCATATTGAATGGTCTTTCAAGGATCTCGTCGTCGGTTGGTCGCTGGCGGAGCATCATATCACCTGCCTTTGGAATTCAGGAGTATCAATATCCTTGTACTGCAATTTCACCATCTCGTAATACCTGCCTCGTTTCTCCATCAGGGACTCATGGTCGCCATGCTCGATTATCTGCCCGTCGTCTATGATGATGATCTGGTCCGCATTCCTGACGGAGGATACCCGGTGGGCGATTATAAATGTAGTCCTGTTCTTCATGACTTCCTTCAATGCTTCCTGTATCTCATGCTCGGTCTCCATATCAACGGCAGAGGTACAGTCATCCATGATGAGTATCCTGGGGTTCCTGACTATCGCCCTGGCAATGGCTATGCGCTGCTTCTGCCCGCCGGACAGGCCCATGCCCCTCTCACCGATTATGGTCTCATAGCCCATGGGCATCTCCATGATGAACTCATGGGCGTTGGCGATCCTGGCTGCCCTTTCGACGTCCTCCCTGGTGGCGCCCGGATTGCCGTAAAGTATGTTGCCCTCGATGGTATCGGAGAACAGGAAGGTCTCCTGCATTATGATGCCCAACTGGGACCGCAGGCTCTGCATGCTCCAGTCCCTTACGTCCACCCCGTCTACTTTGACGCTGCCCGAGGTGACATCATAGAAGCGGCCTATAAGGTTTATGATCGAGGTCTTGCCCGAGCCCGTAGCACCCATGATCGCTATAGTGCTTCCAGCCGAGACATGGAAGTTCAGGTCCTTTAGTATCTTCTGGTCACGATAGGCAAAGGAAACATGGTCAAAGGTCACCTCGCCCCGGCACTCTTCCGGCCTGTACGGGTCCTCCTTCTCCCTTATGGAAGAGCCTGTATCCAGGATCTCAAAGACCCTTTGCCCCGAGGTTATGGCCTGGGCTGCCAGGTTGATCATCCAGCCGAGCATGTTCATAGGCATGATCAGCATCCAGAGGTAGCCGTTGAATGCAACGACCGTGCCCAGGTCTATCCTGCCCGCAGCCACCATGCTGCCCCCGTACCAGATCACGGCCACAAGGCATATGCTTGACAAAAAGTCCATGATGGGGAAATACTTGGCCCAAGTACGGCTGGCTTCTATATTTTTTTCCTGGTTCAGAAGGTTCTCCTTTTCGAACTTCCTGATTTCGAAGGCCTCACGGGCAAAGGCCTTGACCACCCTGACCCCTGAGATGTTTTCCTGGGTGACGGTGTTCAGTACCGCCTGCTGCTCCCTTATCTCACTGAACACCGGCTTGACTATCTTGTTGAACCGGTATGCACACCAGGCTATGAAAGGAGTCGCCGCCATCGTGACAATACCCAGCTCGAAGTTCATGGTGAGCACGATCGCAGTCGTGCCTATGAAATATACGGCATTTTCAAGCAAAGTGGAGATCCCTACGGCCAGGAAGACCCTGATGCCCTCCAGGTCGCCCGTCATCCGGGACATGAGCTCTCCTACCCGGTTCTTGTCATAAAAGGAATAGGGCAGGCCCTGGAGGTGTGTGTACATATGGTTGCGCAGGTCATACAGGCAGTCCTGGGAAAACTGCTCAAAATAGCGGCTCCGCAGGTATATGACAGCTGCCTTGATAACGGACGCAAATAAAAGCAGGAGCAGCAGCGGAAGCAGCAGGTCCCGCAGGCCCCCCTTTATGACATCGTTAACTATGATCTTGCTTATCTGTGGTGATATCAGGTTGATGCCGATGTTCAGCATCAGGCAGATGACTGCAAAGACAGCCTTGCCGATATGCTTTGAGCTATATTTGAGTATGCGATGTATGATGTCCAAGATGAACCTCCGTATTGCAGGTATGTACCCCGATTTCTACTAAAATACATGGGAGTTTCCTTTATATTAGTCTACAACTTTGATAAAAGCAAAGGCTTCTAGCAATCATATCGGCTGAAAATCAGCCTTCATTTGCATATGTGTCTCTGCAGCAAACAAACCTTCTGAATTTATATGTATTTACTGCATTTCTTATACGTATAAATTGCATCTGCCATAAGCCCCGCCTTGTCCGGCCACCGGTCTATATATAACCCGCGATCCCGCGTACTGAAACATCCCCCGAAAGGATTTCTCTTTTCGTGCCGTCATCCAGCTCCACAACAAGCGCGCAGTCATCCGATATATCCTTGGCAATGGCCTCAAACTCCTCATTTACGCCGCTGATCCGCACTCTCCTGCCCAGGGTCAGGCAAAGGTCCCGGTACTGCATCCTGAGCCTGTCAAATCCGCCGGGTTGGGTAAGGCTCTCATACATATATTCAAAGGAGTTCAAAATGTCTGCAATAAGCCGGTTCCGGTCCGGCAGTGTACCGGTCTCCTCGTATATGGATGTGGCTGACATAGCAAGGTCACCGGGGAACTGGTCGGTGCGTGTGCTCACATTAAGCCCTATGCCGGCTATCACATAGTCTGTATATGAGTCATCCGCCTTGATCTCCGTCAGTATGCCGCATACCTTCTTATTGCCCATGATCAGGTCATTGGGCCATTTTATCGACGGCCTGCAGCCTGTTGCCACATACACGGCCTCGGATATGCTCAAGGCGGCTATCACCGTTATCCTGGGGGCTAAGCTTGCCTCAAACCCCGGCCTTATGACCACCGACATCCAGATGCCGGTCCCCTTGGGAGATAGCCAGGACCTGCCCCGCCTGCCCCTGCCATCGACCTGTTCATCGGCAACCACCACTGTCCCGTTGGGAGCGCCCGCCAGGGCCAGGTCCCTGGCCCTTTTGTTGGTTGAGCCTATCGTTTCATGCACCTCGATGTTTCTGCCGAATGCCCTGGTATCCAGCCAATCGGAGATGACTTGCCTGTCCAAGTCTGTCATGCAAGACCCTTCCTTACTGTAGTCTGATATGGTCCAAAAGCACGCTGCTTTCGCTTTCTGCCATTTACATCATACTTCAGTACCGGGATTTTTTCTACAAAAAACATTAAATAAACTTTAAATATCCGTTACAAATCGACAGTCCACGTTGCCAAGTTTTTAGTAACATATTAATATATAGGTAGATATACATATTTAGTATATACAGGATTTACTTATTCAACTATGCGAGGAAGGAAGTGTTGCTATGGAGAAAGCAGTCATGCTCCTGAAGAAGATCCAGGAAAACATCGAGCAGGTCATTGTCGGAAAAAGCGAGCCCATCAGGCTCATCCTGATAGCCTTGCTCAGCCGTGGCCATGTGCTCATTGAAGATGTGCCCGGGGTGGGCAAGACCATGCTGGTGTCCTCCCTGGCAAAATCGCTCAACCTGAGCTTCAAGCGGATCCAGTTCACACCTGATGTGCTCCCATCGGACATTACCGGCTTTTCCATATACAATTTCAAAACAGGCCAGATGGAATTCCGGCCGGGCATGGTGATGAACCAGATAATCCTGGCGGATGAGATAAACAGGACTTCGCCTAAAACCCAGTCCAGCATGCTGGAGGTCATGGAAGAGGGCCAGGTGACCGTAGACGGTACGACCTATAAGGTGCCCCAGCCCTTCATGGTGCTCGCCACCCAGAACCCTGTCGAATACATAGGCACCTTCCCCCTGCCGGAAGCCCAGCTGGACCGGTTTATGATCAAGGTGACCATGGGCTATCCCACCAAACGTGAAGAAATGCATATCCTGTCCAGGTTCCAGACTGAGAACCCCCTCACGGACCTAAAGCCGGTAGCATCGGCAGAGGATATAAGCCGGCTGCAGGAGCTGGTCGCCACTATCAAGGTTGCAGAGCCTGTCAAGGAATACATATCGGACATTGTGGCCCTGACCCGTGAACACAAGGACTTAAGCCTCGGGGCAAGCCCGAGGGGCGCATTGTACCTGATGAGGGCCTCCCAGGGATACGCCCTGCTCCAGGGCAGGGATTATGTGATCCCCGATGACGTACAAAGGATGACGGAGCCGGTTCTGGCCCACCGCCTGATCCTGAAGCCTGAGGCCAGGCTCAACCAGATGACCGCGGAACGAGTCCTCAGGTCCATTATCAATACCCTGCATGTGCCGGTGACATCATCATGAAGGACTGGCTGAAAAGGATCGTGTTTGGAGCGGCTGCCCTTTTCACACTGTTTGCAGGCCTTTATACCGGTGAATATATCTACTACATATGCTTTGGGATCCTGCTTGCCATAACACTTTACGCGGTCATTACCAACATCTGGGTGCTGTTTGGCTTCAAGTACCTGCAGACCGTCACTCCGGACTGTGTGCAGAAGGGCGAAAGGGCTGAGCTCAGGCTGCAGATCCACAATGACAAGCCTTTCATCTACCCGCTCATAAAGGTATACTACCGTACCCCCATGTCCTGCCTCACCGGCGATGAGGAGGTCGGCTACCTGTCGATCCTTCCCTTTCAGCATGGCGAGATCACCAACAGCTTCGTATGCTCACTGCGGGGCACCTATCCGCTGGGCATGGTCCGCGTCGAGGTGAGTGACATGTTCGGCCTGTTCAGATTCAGTATGGACCTGACCAAAAAGATATATCACAAGCTGCCTGTCCTGAAGGTATACCCAAGGATAATCAGGCTGATCGATCTCCCCCTGCCCCATATACCCATGGAGGGCATGCACAACACCCAACTCAGCAAGACCGATGAAGCAGCCAATATATCCGACATAAGGCAGTATCAGTACAGCGATCCCATGAAAAAGATCCACTGGAAGATCTCATCCAAGCTCCAGGAGCTTTATGTGATGAACTATGAAATGACTACCCAGCCGCAGACCCTACTCTTTATCGAGACAACGCCAGGCACCATACCGGGCATAGCCGGATATCAGCTGGAGGATCAGATAGTGGAGACGGCTACTGCCCTTATCCATTACATACTGAACAGGTGGCTGCCCCTGAAGCTTATCGTATACAACAGTGAGCGTCATGATATCACGGGGAAGGACCCCCAGGATTTTCATGCCTTTTACGAATACCTGTCAGGTATGGCCTTTGACAGCCCCTTTTCCATGTCAGACATAATGAAAATAGAGTCACCCTCCTTCCACAGGCAGGGCAGCATAATCCTGATCGTCCAAAAGCTTGAGTTTATCCTCTACAACAGCCTGTGCATCCTGAAACAGACCGGGGTGTACCCCATGGTCTTTCTGGTCCAGCACCGGGAACATATAAGCGATAACCAGTTCAAGATGCTTGAAGAGCTCAGGCTGAAGGATATACCAGCCTTTCTCATATATACCGACCAGCGAGTGGATCAGGCACTGGAGGCGATATTATGAAAAAAGCCGCTTTTGCATCGATACTTACCGAGTGCATACTGCTGTGTCTGCTGGCCGGCAGCTTAAGCTCAGCTATTTTGTACTCGCTCCGTGTAGTGTTCAGCATTATTGAGGTGCTCGTCATAACCACAGCAGTGTTTTTCGTACTGAAGGCTGCCCTGTACAACAGGCTGACAGCTCTTCTGTGCATACCCCTTCTGGTTATAGGCATGCTGTTGATATTACTGGCAGTCAGCGGCGGGGATATGGTTACAGATGCCATAGCCTTTTTCAACTGGCTCTGGCAGTATGCCATGCGCTATACCCATTACGATCCGGATTACAGGCTTGCTTCCCTGCTCTTCATAACGATCGCTACAGGAGCGATTTTCCATGTCCTTGCCGTAAGGCTGCGCCTGTTCACCATCCCTTTCATCATAGGCACTGCCTCCTATATCGGCCTGTGGTTCATGGGCAATGAGGAGATAAGCACCTATATCCGCCTATATGCCCTGGGAAGCATCCTTATGTGGGGCTCAAGCTATCACGAAAGCCTTTCAAAGAAGTTCAGGATGCCCCCCCGCGGCTACTGGCAGGCCTGTACCCTCCTACTGGCTGCCGCGATAGTGATCACATCCGGCTTTCTCATACCAAGCCAGAAATCCAAAAACCTGAAATGGAAGTACCTTGTTGAGCAGGTCGACCGTTTTGAGGAGAGGGTGAATGACGCCTTTGGATTCAATGAGCCCAGGCAGCCCTTCCGCCTGTCCCAGACCGGGTTCCCCTCCTCATCCAGCCAGCTTGGCGGCCCGGTTATGCAAAACACCGATCTTGCCCTGCTGGTCGACGCCCCCTTCCCGCTTTACCTAAGGGGATCCATATTGAACGAATACACAGGGTCTGCGTGGCTTGACACCGTAGAGGACCTGCGCTACAAGTACAGGGACAACGCCTGGAAACAGGCAAGGTCCCTGGCCTATGACCTGGATGAGCCCATATGGAGAGAGGTTGATGAAAAGCTCCTGAACGTCCTGTATTATCGCACCGCAAAGGCCGTTATAATCCATGCAGGCATAAAGATCTCAACCATCTTCCATCCCATGCATCCTACAGGCCTTGAAACCGTGAAAGGGGCATCGACCCCTTACTACAACACGAGGGGCGAGATGTTCACGACCCGTGATATATCACCGGATGAGCCCTATACGATCACCGCTATGATACCCAACACCGGCATAAGCTCGGAGTTTACCGCCTATATTAGGGAATCCTCCCCTACCCTTGACTGGAGCCGGCCTGTAAACTCATACTACAACAATCCTGCTTATGCTGAGAAGCTGAAGTATATCCGGGAGAATTACACCAGGGTGCCTGAATCAGTGACAGAGAGGACCAAACAGCTCGTAGAATTGATAACCGAAGGCAAGGATACGGCCTATGACAAGATCGTTGCCATACAGGAATACCTGAAAGCCAATTACGATTATACGCTTGCCCCGCAGGCCACGCCCTCAGGAAAGGATTTCGTGGATTATTTCCTGTTTGATCTGCAGCGGGGATACTGCACCTACTTTGCCTCTGCCCTGGCTGTCATGGGACGGGTGGCCGGAGTGCCGACCCGATATATCGAAGGATACCTGATGCCTTCAAAGCAGAACAAGGACGGATTGTACGAGGTCCGCAACACTAACGGCCATGCCTGGGTAGAGGTATATTTCCCGGAGATCGGCTGGCTCACCTTCGATCCCACGCCATCCGGTTCATCGGGCGACCCGTCTTCACCCAGCGGCGGTGATCCCTATTACGACCGGTACTGGGAGGAATACTGGAGGCATTATTATGAGCAAAAGCATAGGGAGGAAACCAACAAGCCTCCCCAGCCCGCCAAGCCTCCCCAGGTAAACAGGCCCCTGTCCTGGTACGATATAGGCCTGGCGGCATCCCTGGCCCTGTCCGGGATAGTCGCTGTCATGCTCCTCATACTGATCATCAGCAGCCTCAGGCACCGGCGGATCCTCCGTATGCCGCTCAACAAGCAACTGCATTACTATTACCGTGAGATACTGTGGCTGCTCAAGCTCTACGAAAAGCCGATAAAAACCGGTGAAACCCCCTATAGATATGCAGAAAGGGTCGACACATGGCTGGTCAACCCTGAAGGCACTATGACGGACATATCGAAGCTGTTGGTGGAAAGCGAGTTTGGCCATAGGCAGCTGCAAATGGATGATATAGAACACATGAAAGCATTTTACAGCCATTTGCTGCATTCCGTCCGCAAGGTTCTAGGCTACCCCCGCTTCATTGTATGTACGCTCAGGCGCAGATTCGAACCATGGGCTCTCTAGGTCAGAGAGCCCATTATTTTGCGCTTTATGGAGTTCATCGTGTCCCTTACGAGCTTGCCGGAGGAGGATGAGTTCTCCTCTTCCACTGCGGGCAGGAGGCAGATCACGGCCAGGCCCCTTAAGAATGATGTGATCACGAACAGCAGGTGGTAATTTCTGATAGGATAACCGAGGAGCATGATATTGAGCCGGTCGAACAGGGCATGGGTGGACTCCATCAGTATGCCCCCGGTGAAATAGGCCACTATGCTGCCCATTATGGCTGTCACCATAGAAAAGCTGCCTATGTAGAAGGACCGGTTTTTCTCAGGCGACAAGCCGATCATCATATTGTTTGCCGTAAGCTCCACTCCGCACCAGAACAGGCCTGACAGCATGTTTATAAGAGCTATCATACCGATCGTGGCAGGCGTCACGAAGATCCACAGAAACGGAAGAAGGACGACACCAAGGCCACAGATCTGCATGACGGGCTTGTTGCCGTACTTGTCTATCATGTTTCCCCATCTGCGGACGGAGAAGACGGTGGCTATGCTGTATACGGTGCTTGCCAGAAGGGTTATCTGCAGGAACTTCATATTGAGGAAGTTCAGCATGTAGTCATTGAAAAAGGGGGCGGACAGGTTGACCGCAAAGGTCCATACCGACCAGAAGATCAGGTATTTCCTGAAGTTGCGGTGGCCCAGGGCCTCCTTCCATACCTTGAGCAGGCTTATGTTCCTGTCCGGTATGTCCATAGGCGGGTCACCGATCCTTATAAAGCAAGCCACATCCAGCAAGCCGAATATGGCCGCTATGATAAGCACCACGATATAGCCCAGGCTGCCTCCGATAAGGTCCAGGAGGAAGCCCAGGGCCAATCCGCCAAGTAGGCTCGTTATCGTAAAAAACAGCTGCCTTTGGCCGAAAAACCTGCCCCGTATGTTGATGGGAACGATAGAAGCCATCCATGAAAAAAACGTCACGCCGTTGAATGAACCGCCAATGGCTGAGATCAGCAGCATCAGCATTATGAACCCTATCGTGAAGGGCTTGTATTCCTGCGGCATGATGTATGCAATCAAAACTATGGGTATGATCACGATGCGCTGCATCACACCGCTTATCAGGAACAGCTTCTTTCGCAGCCCCGTGCGCTCCAGCACGTAGGCTGCAAGTACCTGAAACAGGCCACCCATCACGGGAAAGGCCATAAGCACGCCGTACATGAAATCTCCGACACCCAGGCTGCGTACAAAGCCTGAAAAAGGTGCGCCATTGTACGTACTGAAAAATACCATGCCCAGCCCGGACCCGAGTATGACCCGGTTCAGGTCGAGCATAAGGCCGCGATCTATACTGTAGTTTTTGAAAAGCAAATACTTGTCGTTTTTCAAGCAACCAAACCCCCGGTCAGCCGTTTATCAAAAGCACTTATCTTTGGATCAAAGTTGTTTTATACCTTTCACATATGTAGAAGCAACACTGAGGTCACGGTCAAGTATGACCACATCGGCGTCATAGCCTGCCTTAAGATAACCCTTGAAGGCTGATACACCGATTATCGAAGCCGGAGTGGAAGTCAGCATCGTAATGGTGTCTTCCAAAGGCACTCCGATGCCGACCATGTTTTTCAAGGCCATGCCCTGGGTCAGCGTGCTGCCGGCAAGGGTCCCGTCCTTCAGGCGGGCAACACCCTTCTCAACATGTACATCAAGCCCTCCTAGGCTGTATATGCCGTCCCCCAGGCCTGCTGCCGCCATCGCATCTGTGATCAGGGCGCAGCTGCTGCACCCTTTCAGCTTTACGGCAAGCCTTAAAGCTGCCGGATGGATATGTACAAGGTCTGAGATAAGCTCAATGGTATTGTCGCCGTGATCCAGCACAGCGCCCACGACTCCGGGCTCCCTGTGCCTAAACGGTGTCATGGCGTTGTAAAAGTGGCAGGTATGATCCATGCCAAGGTCGATCGCCCTGCAGGCCGTGTCATAGTCCGCCCTTGTATGCCCTATGGAAACCTTGATGCCCCTGGCCCTGAGGTATGATGTCAGCTCGGCTGCGCCAGGCAGCTCCGGCGCTATGGTGACCAGGCGGATAATATCGATATCCTCTCCGGCGATCTCATTGAAGCCTTCCACTGAGGGCTCAGCGAGATAGGCTGCATCATGGGCACCTTTTGCATCGGGGTTGAGGAAGGGCCCCTCCAGGTGTATACCCAGGCACTGCGCGCCTGCAGCCCTGTCCCGCTTCATGAAATCCGCTGCTGCCCTGATGCTGCTTCTTATGGCATCGGCACTCAAGGTCATGGTGGTGGCCAAGAATGACGTGGTCCCGTTCTTTGCAAGAAATGCGGCTATTCTTTCAAGGGAATCGAACCTCGCATCCATCACGTCACAGCCCACGGACCCGTGGATGTGGATATCGATGAAGCCGGGCACGATATAACTGCCTTTGGCATCAACAAAGTCCCCGTCCTTTCTCGTCCCCCGTGGTATGATGTCTGCTATCCTTCCATTATCCACTACCAGGTCCAGGCCATCCTCGAACCTGCCTTCCAGAAATATCAGGCCGTTTCCGAATATGGTCATAGCTACTCCCCCCTGGCATCCTGTGCCGCTTGTGCATTATCTGACTTTATGGATATATTGAATCAAAAAAATCACTCCCCGACAAGATGTATCGGGGAGTTATCCTTTAATTTATTTTGCTCAGGCTCATAAGCCTCATCTTTCAGGTTATTCCTGGGCGGCTTCCTGCCTTGCCTGCTCGATTATCTTGGCGCTGATGTTGGCAGGAACCTCCTCGTACCTGACAAAGGTGAGCTTGAAGCTGCCTCTTGCCTGGGTCATTGACCTGAGATCGGTAGCATACTTGAACATTTCAGCCTGAGGCACTTCCGCCTCGACCTTCTGCAGCCCGTGGCCGGCCGGGTTCATGCCCAGTATCCTGCCCCTGCGCCTGTTCAGGTCACCGATGATATCTCCCATGTATTCATCGGGAACCACGACTTCCGCCTTCATGATGGGCTCCAGGAGCACCGGAGATGCCTGGTCAAGCTTCTTGAAGGCCAGGGAGGCCGCTACCTTGAAGGCCATTTCTGAAGAGTCGACGCTGTGATAGGAACCGTCATACAAGGTGGCCCTGAGTCCGACAGTGGGATATCCGGCCAGGACACCGTTGGACAGGCATTCTCTCAGGCCCTTTTCGACTGCGGGGATATACTGCCTGGGTACGACGCCGCCTACGATCTTGTCAACAAACTCAAAGTCCTTATCCGTGGTCTCAAGGGGCTCAAACTCGATCCAGACATGCCCATACTGGCCATGGCCGCCGCTCTGCTTTTTGTGCTTGCCTTCGGCCTTGATCGACTTGCGTATGGTCTCCCTGTAGGGGACCTTGGGATCCTTGAACACGGCTGTGACTCCGAACTTGTTCTGCAGGCGCTTCGCAATGATCTCCAGGTGCATTTCACCGATACCCGATATGAGCATCTGGTTGGTCTCAAGGTTTTTAGAGACCGTAAAGGTGGGATCCTCTTCGGTCAGTCTGTTGAGGCCTGCAAAGATCTTGTCCTCGTCCCCTTCCTTCTCTGCTGCTATAGCAAGGGATATGGAAGGCTCGGGGAACTGGATCTCACTGTATTTTATCTGGTTGTTCTGATCGCTCAGGGTATCGCCGGTCACGGTATACTGGAGCTTGGCTACCGCAGCTATATCGCCGGCTGTGACCTTGTCGACGGTGATCTGCTTCTTGCCTCTGAGCAGGTAAATAGTACCGACCTTCTCAGCCTTTTCCTTGTTTACGTTGTAGAAGCCGGTCCCTGCTGCCAGCTCGCCTGACATCACCTTGAACAGGTTCATCTTGCCCACGAAGGGGTCGACGACCGTCTTGAACACGAATGCGGAGAAGGGCTCGTCGGCCTTGTAGTGGCGCTCGACTGTCTCTCCGGTCTTGGGATTGACGCCTTTTACGCTGCCGCATTCACCGGGAGCGGGCATATACTGGGTAATGACGTTCATAAGCTGCACAACGCCCTGATTGTTGACAGCAGACCCGCACAATACGGGCACTATGTCACCGCAAACGACGCCCTGGCGTACTGCTCCCCTTATCTCTTCCTCTGTGAGCTCTTCGCCCTCGAAGTATTTTTCCATAAGCTCTTCGCTGGTCTCTGCCGCTGCTTCTACAAGCATGGTCCGGATAGGCTCAATGACATCCTTCATGTCATCGGGCACCGGCACTTCGGTAACATCCTTGCCCTTGTAGGTGTATGCCTTCATGGAGATCACATCCACGTAACCGGTAAACTGCTCCTTGCTCATAATCGGGACCTGGAAGGGTGCGATGGCTGTCCCGTACATTTCCTTGAGCTGATCCAGGACCTTGGTGAAGTTGGCATTTTCACGATCCATCTGGTTTACGAATATCAGCTTGGGTATATTGTGCTCACTGCAATAATCCCAGGCCTTTTCTGTACCGACAGTCACGCCGGAAACGGCACCCACTACTATGCAAGCGCTATCAGTAACCCTGAGACTTCCAACCATTTCACCGATGAAATCGAAGTACCCAGGAATATCAATCACGTTGACCTTATGATTATTCCATTCAAACGGTGCGAGCGCAGCGCTGATGGATATATGACGCTTAATCTCTTCCGGGTCATAATCGGTGGTTGCGGTACCATCCTCAACTTTGCCCAAGCGGTCAATAGCTCCCGCATTGAAAAGCATTGCCTCGGTAAGGGTGGTCTTTCCTTCGCCGCCGTGGCCTATTATTCCGATATTGCGCAGTTTGTCGGTCGTGTAACTCTTCATTAACATTCCCCCTATGGTTTTATTAACATAATCACTGATTCAGTTAAGCTGAGATCAAAAACGGGTATACTGACGCACATACTTAGTACAAATTCGATAAGAATCTCAAATTCCCTTCTTTAATTGTAACATATTTAAAAACAAAAATGTTCAAACTCCAGTGTTTATTTTACGGATTTCCATGTTATATTATACCATGCCGGCAGGCTTGCTTCTATTGACTTTTGTCATGCTGCGGAATACAATTTTTAAAATTACGAAAGATCGAGTCGAACGACAGGAGTCTGGCATGCAAACGATAGCTGTAGACCTTGGCTTATCCTCATACCCGATACATATAGGCACAGGCTGGGACGGGATCCTTATCAGCGAATGCGCCCGCATAAATATTAACAAAGCCCTGATCGTGGCCGACACCAATACCGGGCCCCTGTACGGCAGAATGGTGCAGGACCTGATCGCCTCGGGGGATATTGCTGCAAGACTGGTTTCAGTGCCGGCAGGAGAAGGTGCCAAGAACCTGGATACTGTTGCCGGCCTTTATGCAGCGGCCCTGGAATCCGGCCTGGACAGGGAATCGGCCTTTATTGCCCTCGGCGGGGGTGTCACCGGCGACCTGACCGGTTTTGCAGCTTCTACCTATATGCGGGGCGTTAAGTTTATCCAGATGCCCACCACCCTGCTGGCCCAGGTGGACAGCAGCGTAGGGGGCAAGACCGGTGTGGATTTCGCCGGAATGAAAAACATCGTGGGCACCTTTTATCAGCCTGCCTCTGTGATCATAAACACGGATACGCTCAAGACCCTGCCGGAAAGGCAGGTCCTGTCGGGCCTGGCGGAAATAATCAAGTACGGCATCATAGCCGACGAAAGCTTCCTTAAATTCCTTGAAGCCAACATCAACAGCATCGTTGCATTGGACAGCCAGGCGCTTGTCCATGCGATCGGCCGTTCCTGCTCCATAAAGGCTGAGATCGTATCAAAGGACGAAAGAGACCAGGGTATCAGGGCTGTCCTGAATTTCGGCCATACTGTGGGACATGCCATAGAAGCCCTGGGAGGGATGTCGGCCTATACCCACGGTGAAGCCGTGGCGATAGGCATGGTCGCCGAAGCGAACATAGCCCTCCTACTGGGCCTCATAGACAGCAGCCTTGCAGACAGGATCAGAGACCTGCTTCGCAGGGCAGGCCTGCCGGTCAGGCTGCCGGACTTCAGCAATGAAAGCCTTGTCCGCCTCATGCAGCATGACAAAAAGACCACAGGCAGCAGGTTCGTATTTGCACTGCCGAAAGGCCCGGGACAGGCCTGCATATACAAGGATGTAAAGCCTGAGATCATCAGCGTGGCCCTGGATATGGCAAGGCAGGCCTGAAGGGATAAGGGATATGGTATGGCATAACAGGAGGTAAAACCTATGGTAATAGTGATGAAACCCAAAGCGACGAAGGAAGACATCAAAGGTGTGGAAGACCTGCTCAGGAGCCTGAATCTGGGAGTCCACATATCGTCAGGCTCAGAGCGGACGATCATTGGAGTCATCGGCGACAAGCGCCTGCTGGCCGATACGCCTCTTGAGCTCATGCCCGGGGTCGACAGGCTCATTCCTATCGTCGAGCCCTACAAGCTGGTCAGCAGGGCCTTCAAGCCTGAGAACACGGTACTCAATATCAAGGGCGTGGAGATCGGCGGAAAGCAGATCGCGGTCATAGCAGGCCCCTGTGCGGTCGAATCCGAAGACCAGGTCTTGTCGACTGCCCGGTTTTTAAAGAGCCTGGGCGTCAGGTTCCTGCGGGGCGGAGCCTATAAGCCCAGGACCTCCCCCTACTCCTTCCAGGGCCTTGAGGAGGACGGGCTTAAGATACTGGCAGCTGCCGGAAAGGAGACCGGCCTTATCACCGTATCCGAGATCGTATCTGCCGAGTCCCTCCACCTGGCGGAAAAGTATGTCGACATGATCCAGATCGGCGCCCGCAACATGCAGAACTTCCACCTGCTCAAGGAGGTCGGCAGGTCCAGGATCCCCGTCATACTGAAGCGCGGCCTGTCCGCCACGATTGAGGAATGGCTCAATGCAGCGGAGTATCTGATGAACGAGGGCAACTACAACATAATCCTGTGCGAAAGGGGCATCCGCACCTTCGAGACCTATACCCGCAACACGCTGGATCTGAGTAGCATACCTGCTGTCAAGGAGCTGAGCCACCTGCCGGTCATCGCTGATCCCAGCCACGGCACAGGCAAGTGGAAGCTGGTCACGCCCATGAGCAGGGCTGCCATAGCGGCAGGTGCAGACGGAGTGATCGTTGAGGTGCATCCGTGTCCGAACGCCGCCATGTCCGACGGGCCTCAGTCGCTGAACTTCGAATCCTTTTCCGGGCTGATGACGGAGATCAAAAGCATAGCCGGCATCCTCGGCAGGGAGCTGTGAGTATGACGCCTGTGAGAATAACGATCATCGGCCTGGGGCTGATCGGCGGCTCATTGGCCAAAGCCCTGCGCCGGACCAATCCTGACCTTTACATGACCGGCATCGACCTGAACAAGGACAACCTGTCTGCTGCCTTTGCAGAAGGTGTGGTCGATCACACTTCAGAATGCTTTGATGAGGCTGCCGCTGCCTCGGATGTGGTTTTCCTGTGCACCCCTATGGGCCAGGTCACAGAGACGCTGAAGGCCATAGGCCCAGCCATCAGGCCTGATACGGTGATAACCGATACATGCAGCGTAAAAACTCCAATCATGCAGGCAGCAGCGGAATATCTGCCCGAAAAGGCCTCCTTTGTGGGAGGCCACCCCATGGCCGGGGCTGAAATGAGCGGGTATGCCTCAGCCAGGGCCCACCTTTTTGAAAATGCCTATTATATCCTGACGCCGGGGCAGAATGCTGATGAAGCAGCAATGGACATGCTGTCCCGCCTTATATCGTCCACAGGGGCCCTGCCCCTTGTGATGGACCCGGAGACCCATGACCGGCTGGTAGGCGGAGTCAGCCATCTTCCCCATTGTGCAGCGGCTGCTCTCGTGAATGCAGTTATCGACATGGAGGATAAGGAATCGCTGATCCCCGGGCTGGCCGCAGGCGGCTTTAGGGATATCACCCGTATAGCCTCCTCAAACCCGCAAATGTGGCAGGAGATAACCCTCGCGAACAGGGACCACCTGATCCCGCTCCTGTCAGGCCTTATACACAACCTGCAGCACTTTAGATCCATGCTGGACCAGGGTGACACCCAGGCTGTCAGGGATTACTTCCAAAGGGCAAAATCCTATCGCGACAGCCTGCCCCTCAGGGAAAACCTGTACCAAACCCGGTTTTTTGAGCTCTATGTCGATGTTGAGGACAAGCCCGGCGCCATCGGTCAGGTCGCTACGATCCTTGGCACGAATGGCATCAACATCAAGAACATCAGGGTGATAAACAGCCGTGAGAATGAGCCCGGCTGCCTGTTGCTGTCCATCCCTGACGGGCCCTCTCTGGCACAAGCCCGCGGCCTGCTGATAAGCCACGGGCTGAAGGCATATGCCAAATAGCTGCGAGAATTAAGGAGAATGGCCGTGAATATAACGATGACGCCTGCAGCCAGGCTCTCAGGAGAAATAAGTGTACCCGGCGACAAGTCAATATCCCACAGGGCTATAATGCTCGGCGCGATTTCCCGGGGCGTAACCAGGGTGAAAGGCTTCCCTGCAAACCAGGACTGTATGAGCACGATCAAAGCCTTTGAGCAGATGGGTATTGATATACGCTCAGGCAACGGTGAGGTCCTGGTGCATGGCAAAGGGCTTCGGGGGCTTTCTGCGCCATCAGGAGCAATCGACGCGGGCAACTCAGGCACCACCGCCCGCTTGCTGTCCGGTATCCTCGCAGGCCAGGGCTTTGAGTCCATTGTTGACGGCGATGCGTCCCTCAGGAAGCGGCCTATGAGACGGGTGATCGAGCCTCTCAGCATGATGGGAGCAGAAATAACAGCCCGGGATGGAGGGTTCCTACCCCTGCACATCTCTGGCGGAAAACTCAGGGGGATCGAGTACACCCTCCCCGTCGCCAGTGCCCAGGTCAAGTCCGCTATCCTGCTTGCCCTGCTCTACGCTGACGGCCCGGGTACTATACATCAGCCGGTAGCATCCAGGGACCATACTGAGCTTATGCTGAAGCAGTTTGGCTGCAATATAGATGTCAGCCAGCATAGTATCACCCTGACTCCCGTACCGGAACTATATGGACAGGATATAACAGTGCCGGGCGACATCTCCTCCGCCGCCTTCTTCATCACGGCTGCCCTCCTGGTGCCAGGCTCCTACATCAGAATCACAAATGTGGGCATCAACCCGACCCGCACAGGGATCCTTGACGTATACCGGCGCATGGGGGCTTCAATCGGGATAGAAAATGTCAGGAATACGGAAGCCGAGCCTGTGGCGGATATCATCGTTTACTCTTCCAATCTTAAAGGGACCGTTATCGAAGGTTATGACATCCCCCGGCTCATAGACGAGATCCCAGTGATCGCCCTGGCCGCCACCCAGGCCAAGGGCACTACCGTGATACGGGATGCCAAGGAGCTCAAAGTAAAGGAATCAGACAGGATCAAAACCGTAGTGGAAATGCTGAAAGGCTTCGGTGCCGACATAACAGCAACGGACGACGGGATGGTCATTAAAGGGCCTGCAAACCTAAACGGATGCATGGCAGCCTCCACCATGGACCACCGCATCGCTATGACGGCAGCCGTTGCCGGCCTTGTCGCAAGGGGCGAAACGGTGATCGCCGGAGCCGAATGGGCGGACATCTCCTTCCCCGGATACTTTGAAGAAATAAACAAGCTCAGGTCATAAGGCCTGAGCTTTATCAGTATGTTTTTTACCGTGTCTGCATTCAACTCTTATCCGTCCGCCAGCTCTTCGCGGTATTTTTTCATAAGGTCATGAAACAGCTCTGCAGGGGTCGGCGGCGTATAGGTTATGGCATTGGCGCCCGCCTGGATAGTTGCATAGATGGTCTCGTCCGTCGGGCCTCCCGTTGCTATGATCGGCACCAGGGGAAATTCATCCCGGATCTTCTTCACTATATCCGGCGTCTTCGCAGCACCGGAAACATTTATGATGGTAGCGCCTGCATCCAGCCTCTCTTTCACATTGGTATGCTCGGAAACGACGGTTATCACTATTGGGATATCTATGGTATCCCGCACTGCCCTGATGGTTTCATTGGATGTAGGTGCGTTGAGCACCACGCCTATGGCGCCTTCAAACTCAGCGTCAAGGGCCAGGTTCACCACTCGCTTGCCTGTAGTACGCCCTCCGCCAACACCGCAGAACACCGGCACGTCAGCCGCGCTTGTGATGGCGCTAGTGATGGCGGGCTGGGGTGTAAAGGGATAGACCGCGATTATGGCATCTGCGTTTATGTTTTTGATGACCGCCACATCCGTTGTAAAAGCCAGAGACCGGATAAGCTTTCCGAAGATCCGTATGCCGCTGGCCTCCTGGATCACCTCAGGGACCTCTATCATATGCTTGCGCAAGGTCCCTTTTATGTTCGGGGTGTACTTCATGATATCACCGCCCGGTATGAACGTTTTGCTTGTCCCTTTTGTTTTCAATTGTAGCATATATCCGGCAAACTATAAAGGTGGATTATCTATAGGTTCGCTGCTTGTCCGACCTAAGACAGTTCGGGACGATCATGACGTCCGTATGGCAGCATCATTATAGTCCCGATTGCTTCATGACGCAGGAAATCCTGTCTATGTACATAAGGGTCCAGAGAGCTCAAAGCACCTTGAGCAGGATGATAAGTACGATCACAGCAACAATAAGCGCTGCAGCCCACTTTAGATGTTTTTTGCGGAAGAAGAATATCTTCATTCACCACACCCCCTTAGTACATGGTATGCAGGGAGCGTCCGTTTTAGGCAGGCTGAAAGAAATAAGGACAATCAGGGTGAAACATCAGATATGGATGCTTGTGATCAGAGTACTGCTTCCTTTTCCCCACCCTTGTCGGCAGACCTGGCCTCTGCCTCGGCGATCCGTATCGTATCGGCCGTGCTCTCAGGAGTGGATATAAGGATCGGCTTGTCGTTCATGACTGCATCAAGGAAGTATATGAGCTCCCGGTAATAGCCATCCTCTGCGGACAAATCGGGGGTATAGCTTTTACCGTCATTCGGATTTACCTTTAGCCTTCCGTTTTTGAACTCCAGATTGCCCCTTTCAAAGTTTACACGAAAGAGCATCTCATAGCCGAAGTCACCGTTCAGGGTCCAGTCGTCCTGGGCATTTATGACCTTGCCGTCATCGTAGTAATAGTTGGTCGAAACAATGTCATAGCCGCTGCCCGGTATCACATTCTTGCCCAGAGTCGATACATACAGGGGTTTCCCGAACAGCCAGTTTATCATATCTATATCGTGTATGTGCTGGTCCATCAGGCAGCCGCCGCACAGGTCCTTTTTCATCATCCATCCCTGGTATGACCATTGGGGAGTGCCGCCGCCGCGGAAGAAATAGCCGCCTACGGCCTTGCCGAACTTGCCTGTGTCCACACAGTGCTTGAGGTACTCGTATGCAGGCCAGAAGCGGAGGCATTGGCCTATCATGAGCTTCCTGCCGCTTTCCTCCGCCGTGCTTATCATCTCCTCACAATCTGCTGAGCTCAAGGCCATCGGCTTTTCGCACAACACGTTGATGCCCCTCTTCAGCGCTTTGATCGTCGTCTCCTTGTGCAGATATGTAGGCAGTGCGATGATCACACAGTCTAGCTCTTCCTTTTGAAGCATTTCGTCAAAGTCTGTATAGAGGGCATATTGTGAGAAGTCATATTCCTTCAGGCCTATCTGGAGATTGCCCGCTATCGTCTTGCCGCTGAACTTCTCTTCATCGATGTCGCAGACAGCAGTCAGCCTGACTGGATACCCCTCCTGTGTCAGCCTGATAAGATTGTCCAGGTGACCTCTGCCCATGAATCCCAATCCAACCAATCCGGTTTTTAGCATATTGAAGACCTCCCCGTGATTTTGTTCTCCATTTCTTGTGTTTATATATAGTTCATATTCTGAGTCCATGGAAATGGAATCGGAAATACCGATCCAAGGATCTCCTCGAGCCTTGGTTTACGGGCCAGCTCAGCCTTAAGCCCTTCAAGGCCCACTTCTTGCTCTGCTTCGCCGAATACAAGCCGGCACAAAGCGTTCATGCCGTTGATCGCGATCCTTTCGTCTCCTGCTTCAAATATATAGGTGTCACCACTGGTGCCGAACCTTAAGCCATCGACCGTTTTCTCCGGTAAATACAGGCGCATATAGGGTTTCAGGCTGTTCATCAAGGATGGGAAGTTCAGTATTTTTACCGTGCCCTGCTGATTTATATCCTTAAGCTCGATATCCGATGCCTCAAGGAGGGCAGCCAGCACATCCTGCTTATGCACCACCAGCTTGATCTCACCCAGCCCGTGCCGTTTCAACAGCCTGCCCATGCCTTGCAACACCAGGGACCTGTCGCCGGCGAACTCCCTGACATAAGCAGAGCCTTTGCCTTCCTCCAGCCTTGCAAAGATATAAGCCGCCGGCCTTTGCCTGATTCTTATGAGGTATGATATGAAGGAGTACCTGCCCCAGGGTGTCATCGCGCCCTTGAAAAAGCCTTTATACTCATCAAAGGTCCTGTCAAACCTTACGGGCTCATTGCTGTATATATTGGCTGCTTCTATGATATTTCCTTCATTGATCTCCAATAGATCAACATCATCTGCCCAATCCCATGCCTTGGTATCATCAGAAGATATGGTACATTCGAAAAATCCACCTGTCTTTACGCAGCTTCTGCGCAAGTAAAGACTGCGGGAACCGGACACCAGCATGATCTCAATGCCTTCCCGGACCATGGAGCTTTCAGCGTCTTCAAGCAGTATGGATGCGTAGTTCCTCCCCCTGTGATCCGGGTGTGTGCATACAGAACCAACTGATGCCACCCTGACCCTTGCGCCCCGGATGCTTACGGTGGCGGGATAATAGTTCACGCTGGACACCGGGCGTCCGTCCTCCAATATAACCCGCATGTTCGGTGCGTTTTTTTCACATAGCAGCAGGGGGAATTCTTCACCCATCGTGGGCGCCAATCCCTCGTTGGTTCGAAAGACCGAGTTGATAAGCTCCAACACCTGGGAGAGCTCCTCCTTTTTGACCGGCCTTGGCCCCTCCATAGCGTACACCCCTATACTTTTATTTCGCCTGATCGCATTGATACCCGAAGGATAGTAAAGTACACCTTTACCTGCCCGGTTCAACATCTGAAGCTTTTTGATACGATGGCGTACTAGTTTTTACTGTTTGTTTTCTGCTGCCTCTCCTGGATCTGCCGCTGTATCGACTCAACCTTTTGCTTGTTCAGCGAGTAGCCCGAATATGCCAGCATGGCGGCAACCAGGCTCACAATGCAGCCGATCGCAAGTATCAGGCCCAGGGTCATTAGTGTGGCTCTGGGCTGAGAAACCGCTTCTGCGTCAAACCCTACCAAATCCAGCAATATGCCCAGCAGGAATATGGCTACTGCCTGGGACAGCTTGTAGCAGAGGGTCATGCACCCGTAGAACACGCCTTCGTTTCTGAATCCGGTGGACAGCTCCTCCACATCGATCGTATCGGCGATCATGGACAGAGGGAGAGAGAAAAGTCCGCCCATGCCAAAGCCCGACAGGGCTGCAAATGGAATGAAATACAATACCTTTCCCGTCACAGCGTCTCTAAAGAAAACCAGCACGAGGAAGTACAGGGCTCCCAGCAGGGACGCTGATAGGCCCGATACAACGGTACGTTTTTTGTCCAGCATGGTCGATATCTTTACCCAGACCAGCTGGGACAGCACGCACATGCCGAACAGGACACCGAATATGACTGCAATGGCGGTATTATTGAACTGGAAGGTATAGGTGAAAACGTGCATGCCAATGGAGCTAATCAGCGCCGAGGCTATATTGGTTAGCAGGTAGCCTGTTACCACAAGCCTATAGTCTGCATTGGAAAAAGCCTGCTTCACATCATTGAGAATGCTGCCCTTCTTTTCGTGATCACTGCCACCCTTATCGTCTGGCATCGGCAGGTATTGGATATACTTCTTTGTGCTGAAAAAGCATACAAGGCCGAATACCAGGGCAATGACCGAGGAAGTCAGGCCCATGTTCCTGTAAGCCGCAGGGTTGAGCTGGCCCTGGGGGTACTCCGGCGTCGGGTTGAAAAACAGGAACATGCCCATGACAGTAGCGCCAAAGAGGCCGAGTATGAAGAATATGGTTTTTATGCCCTGGATCGAGCTCCTTTCGTTGTAGTCATCGGAGAGCTCCGCTCCCAAGGCTGTATGGGGCACTGAGTATATGGTCATGGCTGTTTTGATCACAAAAAGCAGTATGGCAAGATATGCCGTCTTCAGCCCTGTAGACAGGCCCGGATCAATGACCCACAGGAAGTAGTTGGAAACCGCTATGAGCATGCAGCCGCTAAGCAGGTAAAAATGCCGCCTTCCGAATCTCCTGAACCTGGTGTAGTCCGATATATAGCCCATCAGGGGGTCCGAGACTCCGTCCCAGATGACGCTCAAGCCCACAACGGTCCCTATTATGCTGCCGGGTACGCCCAGTATCGCAGTGGAATAGAAAACCACATATGTGGCAACCAGCTGGAATACTATGCCATAGGTCAGATTTCCGCTGCCATATCCTACCTTGTCAAGCAAGGGTATTACGGATCCATTGGTACGGTGAAGCCTGTCTTTGCTGCTGCTTTCCTGCATCGATTCAAAACCTCCGTATTTTCATCTTGGGTCTACTGTCACATTTTATCATATCTGAGTAAACATTAATATCATCTGACTGTAAAAGCGGCATAAAAAACCTCCCTGTATGATCGCTGGATACAGGGAGGTATATCAGCTTATTTTACAACCACGTTCAGTATACGGCCCGGTACATAGATGACCTTTACGATCGTCTTGTCCTGGAACACGGCTTTCAGCTTCTCGTCCTCAAAGGCCTTTTGCTGTACCTCCTCCTGGGCCGCACCGGCTGCCACCATGATCTTGCCCTTTACCTTGCCGTTGACCTGGACAGCTATCTCGACCACCTCATCCACTGTTTTGGACTCATCCCATTTGGGCCATTCTTCGTCAGTGATCCTGGTTCCGCTGCCGTAGATCGACCAGAGCTCCTCGGTTATGTGAGGCGCTACGGGGTTCAGGAGTATCATCAGGGTCTTGAACTCGCCCCTGGTTATCCTGCCTGCCGCATAGAATTCGTTGACCAGGGACATCATGGCTGCGATCGCCGTGTTGAACTTCAGGGTCTCAAAGTCTTCGCTCACCTTCTTTATGGTGCGGTGGACACTGGTCTCAAGCTCCGGCGAGTAGTTTTCATCATCGGTCAGGAACTCGGCAAGCCTCCATACCCTGTCCAGGAACCTCCTGCAGCCTCTGACGCCGTTTTGCGACCAGGGCGCGCTCTTTTCGAAGTCGCCGATGAACATTTCGTACATCCTGAGCGTATCGGCCCCGAACTCATTGACTATGTCGTCAGGGTTGACCACATTGCCCCTGGATTTGGACATCTTCTCGTTGTTCTCCCCCAGGATCATGCCGTGGGAGGTACGCTTCCTATAAGGCTCAGGCGTCGGCACTACGCCGATGTCATACAGGAACTTGTGCCAGAACCTTGAGTACAAAAGGTGCAGGGTCGTATGCTCCATGCCTCCGTTGTACCAGTCGACAGGCAGCCAGTATTCGAGGCTCTCCCTGGAGGCCAGCTCCTTGTCGTTGTGGGGATCGAGATACCTTAGGAAATACCAGGACGAACCTGCCCACTGGGGCATGGTATCCGTCTCGCGTTTGGCGGGCCCTCCGCACCTGGGACATTTTGTGTTGACCCAGTCGGGCATGTTGGCCAGGGGCGACTCCCCGGTGTCGGTCGGCTCGTAGCTCTCGACCTCAGGCAGCAGGAGCGGGAGCTCCTCCTCCGGGATCGGCACCCAGCCGCATTGGTCGCAGTGGACCAGCGGTATAGGCTCGCCCCAATACCTCTGGCGGGAGAATACCCAGTCCCGCAGCTTGTAGTTGACCTTTGCCCTGCCCAGGCCCTTTTCCTCCAGCCATTTTATGATCGCTGCCTTGGCTTCTGCCACCTCAAGGCCGTTCAGGAAGCCTGAGTTGACCATTACCCCTTTCTCGGTGTCGGTATAGGCCTCTTCCTCCACATTGCCCCCTGCTACGACCTCTACTATCGGCAGGTTGAACTTCTTTGCAAACTCCCAGTCACGGGTGTCATGCCCCGGTACGGCCATGATCGCACCCGTCCCGTAGGACATCAGCACATAGTCGGATGTGAAGACCGGGATTTCCTTGCCTGTTGCGGGGTTAACAGCCTTTATCCCCTTCAGCTCGACTCCTGTCTTTTCCTTTGAAAGCTCCGTGCGCTCAAAATCGGACTTCTTATTGGCATACTCCCTGTAGCTCCTGATCTCGTCCATGTTTTCGATCCTGTCCTGGAGCTTGTCGATCAGGGGGTGCTCCGGGGATATGACCATGTAGGTGGCTCCAAAGAGGGTATCAGGCCGTGTGGTGAACACCTTCAGCTTATGCCCGCCGGTGACCTCGAACTCCACTTCGGCGCCGGTCGAACGGCCGATCCAGTTCTCCTGCTGTATCTTGACCCTTTCGATGTAGTCAACGGTGGCAAGGTCATTGAGCAGCCGCTCGGCATACTCGGTGATCTTCAGCATCCATTGGTTCTTGACCTTTCTCACGACCTCGCTGCCACATCGTTCGCAGACCCCGTTCACCACCTCTTCGTTGGCCAGGCCGACCTTACAGGAGGTGCACCAGTTGATGGGTGATTCGCTTTTATAGGCAAGCCCCTTTTCAAAGAGCTTCAGGAATATCCACTGGGTCCATTTATAATAGCCCGGATCCGTGGTGTTGATCTCCCGGGACCAGTCGAAGGAATAGCCGAGGGCCTTCAGCTGGGCCTTGAACCTGGCTACGTTGTTTTCAGTGACGATCCTGGGGTGGATCTTGTTCTGTATGGCATAGTTCTCCGTAGGCAGGCCGAAGGCATCCCAGCCCATGGGGTAGAGCACGTTGTACCCCTGGAGCCTGCGCTTGCGGGCAACGATATCAAGCGCCGTATACGGCCTCGGATGCCCTACATGGAGCCCCTGGCCCGAGGGGTATGGAAACTCTACCAGGGCGTAAAATTTCGGCTTGCTTTTGTCCTCGGATGCACGGAACGTACCTTCCCTGTCCCATATATCCTGCCACTTCTTTTCGATTGCTTTCGGATCGTATTCATGCATACTGAGTCACTTCCTTTTTCCTGATATGCGTAATTTCATTTAATAGAAAAAGGCCTTCATCCTCCATAGAGACGAAAGCCCGCGGTACCACTCTATTTGCCGTTTCCGGCTCAGCATGAATGCTTTTTGCCATGATGCGGCCCCTTGAAAAGATAACGGCTTTACCGGCCGGGGCTACTACGGTTCACCCTGGCAGCTCCGGGACGAGTTCGGCTCCCGTTTTTGCACGCCTTTCACCACAAGCGGCGGCTCTCTTTGAAAAACGTAAAAGCCTACTACTTCCCTTCATCACCTGTATATGCACCAGCTCATATCGTTACCGGCATTTACATACTATTGCCACATATTATAGCAAAAAGCCGGGAGTATTACAACTTATGCATAATTGTTTTCGTAGATTCTTTTTACAGCCTCATAGGTAAAGGAATCATCCATGCCCCCGGGAAAGGTGACTGCCAGGGCTCCGCTGGCGTTGCCCCACCGGGCGCATTCATCAAGGCTGAAACCGCTTAGGAAGCCATACAGGAAGCCCGCATTGAAGAGGTCTCCCGCCCCTGTCGTATCTACCGGCGTGATGCCCATGACCGGTGGGACTTCTATCAACTCCCCGCCTTTTGCCACCAGGCAGCCCTTCGCCCCGAGCTTGACGACCAGGACCTTCACATATTGTGACAGGATACGGGCAGCTTCCCATGCATCCTCTGTCCCGGTCAGGGTGCAGGCCTCCACCTCATTTGGTGTAAAGATATCTATTCGCCTCAATATATCCTTGATGCCGTCCGCCTTACGGTCAGCCGACCAGGAGGTGTCAATGGATATCGTACACCCATGCTTTTCTGCCAGCTCGATGATAGGCAGGGTGCTCACATAGGCTATATGGGAATGGACATGCCTTGAGCATTTTATATGGTCTTCCAGAAACCTAAGGTCGACATCCGACAAGTCATTTTTGTCAAAGCTCGCAAAACCCCGCTCGTGGCCCAAGGACATGACTGCGGTGACAGATGTCCTTTTTTTCCTTGATTGGATGACAGCCTCCGTGTTCATGCCCGAATCCCTGAAAAACCTGAGCATTATCTCCCCCATCAGGTCCTTGCCTAGCTGGGTGATGAAGGCAGTCCTGAGCCCGAGCCTGGATGCTGCGACAGGGGTATTGGCCCCACCTCCGCCCTTGATCACAAAATCCTCGGAAAACTCTTCGGTACCCGGTGCGGGCAGCCTTTTCATGCCTGTGAAGATCAGATCCAGGCAGGATGAAGCTATACACAAAAGGTCGTTTTTCATCTGTAGTCCCCCAGATACCGGCTGTGGGCCCTTTGGTAGTCATCGAACAGGTCCCTGGCTATGGAATAGCTGTTCACCAGTGGATGGATCATAAGGGCCTCGATCGCAAGATCCCTTGACTTGTGCATGCAAGCCTCGATCGTAAGCTTCTCATAGCGCTTTATGGTCTTCATGAGCAGGAGGCTGGATCCCGGTACCTTGTCTACTTTGGCCCTGTGCAGGCCATCCTTGTCAACTATGCAGGATATCTCCACCACATCATCGTCATCCATACCCTGCACGGCCCCCTTGTTTTGCACGTTTACAGCTATCTCGACCCTGCGGTCGTTCTTCCGGGCTTGTATATAGTTGAAGGCAACCCCGGCATAACCTTCCAGCAGTTCGATATCGTCATTGTCCCCTTTGAGCTCCTCTATGCCGAACTGCCTTATGTCGATGGGCTTCATCTCCTTGCCGCTGCCGCCCAGCTCCATCTGCATATAGGAGCCTTCCCGTTTCTGCATATAGTACTTGTAAATATCCAGCGCTTCTTCCGGGCTTGCTTCCACATCCACATGGCGCAGGGAATCGAGCATCTGGTCGTTTATCTCCTTTATGCTCTCGCCCCTGGTCCTGGGGGATGCCAGCATATTGGCCAGGGCCCGCTCCCTGTGATAATAGTAGTACAGGTAACCGTTCGGTATGGACCTGAGCCGCTTTACAAGGTCGGAGTCAAAGTACCTGAATTCATGGAAGTTCTCGATGAATTCATCGTGTTCAAACAGCTTCGGCAGTATATCCCTGCCATTTATGACCACCTGGTCGGACCAGGTAAGGTGGTTCAGCCCATAGGTACGTACATTGAACTCCGAGGCGTTGAGCCTGAGGGTCCTGCCCAGGCTTATCTTGGTCTCGGTAGCGTTGTCGCAAATGCCTACTATATTGTCAAAGCCCGCATCGTATAGTGCCTGGGTCACAAGGCCGGAAGGATTGGTGAAATTGAAGACCGTGGCATTGTTGCTCAAGGCCTTCACCCTGTCCATGATCCCGATCAGGTCGGGAATGGACCTCAAGGCATAGACAAAGCCTCCTGCTCCTGTGGTCTCCTGGCCGATCAGGCCATGCTTCAGGGCTATGCGCTCATCGAGCACCCTGGCTTCATCACCGCCCGACCTGATGGTGGTGACCACATAGTCCGCACCCCTGACCGCCTCATCCAGGCTGGTCGTCAGCACTATCTCCAGCCTGACCCCCAGGGCATCAGCCTTTTTTTCAGCCTCGTACCTGGCCAGGCTCCCGAATATGCGCAGCTTTTCCCTGTCCATGTCCATTATATACAGCTCGTCGAAGCCCAGGCTTTGGGCATAGGCCGCAAAGGAACGGGCAAAGTATATCGTCCTTACACTGCCGCCGCCTATCAATGCTAGTTTCATCTGCATACCTCCAGTCAGTGAGGTTAAACGATTAACCTATGTCTGATTATATTGCTATCCCTTTGCAAAGTCAACCATCTGACACCGAACACCGGCCTGGATGTGGGATGATCCTCTTGCAAAGCTTATTTTTTATGAAAATCGCATAATTTTGCTGATACCTCTTGCAATTATAGCACAAATGTTATAGAATTAACTAAATCGTTAATATTTTAACATTCTGTATGCTCCTGAATAAAAATATATATATTAAATAAGCTCTCCTCTATAATTATATATAGATTGGTGATTTGAAAAACCCTTCCGTATGGAAGGGTTTTTCAATTTGGAAGGAATTCTGCGGCACCCCAGCGAATCATTATGTAAGGCATATTGCCTTGATAAATCGAACGAAAGCAGGTGTCATGATGAGAAAGCATATTATAGCCTATCTTGCTGACTGGACCGATTGGGAGCCGGACAGGATGGATGCCGCAAAGCTCACCCATATCAACTATGCCTTTGCGCTCATCAAGGACGGCCGGGTCAGCGGCGACCATCTCAAAAAGCTGCATTTGCTCAAGGAGCTCAAGCAGAAAAACAAGGACCTGAAGCTCATCATCTCAATTGGGGGCTGGGGGGCGGACGGGTTTTCAGATGCCGTTTTCACTGAGGAGTCACGGCAGCTGTTCGCCGACACGGCGATAGATCTCATGCTCGAGCACGAACTGGACGGGATCGACTTGGACTGGGAGTATCCCTGCCGGGATTGGGCAAATATAAAAGCCCGGCCTGAAGACAAGCCCAACTATACCCTGCTGGTCAAGCTCCTGCGCGCCAGGCTCGATGACCTGACCAAAAAGACGGGCAGGCCGTACCTTCTGTCCATGGCAGCCGGGGCAGCCGAGATATTTGCAAATGACCTGGAGCTCGATGAGCTGGTGCCCTGCTTTGATCATATCAACCTTATGACCTATGATTTCAGCAGCGGTCCCGATATCGTGACCCACCACACATGCCTGTATCCTATGGCCGGACAGACGATCAGCGCTTCCAGGGCGGTGGAAGTCTTCATGGCAGCAGGCGTACCCGCTGAAAAGCTGGTGCTTGGCGCCGCATTCTACGGCCGGGGCTGGTCAGGCCTTGACAGCAGCAGGCACCCGGTCGGCCAGACCGGCAAGCCCGGAGTCTCATTCAGATATCCTGCCTGCGCAAAGGCCATAGCTGAAGGCAGCCAGAAGCGCTGCTGGGACGATGAGGCCAAAGCCCCCTACCTGTGGGACGGGGATACCTTTGTTGGCTATGACGACCCCGAATCCCTTTACCACAAGGTAAGTTTTGTAGTAAGCAGGGACCTGGCCGGCATCATGTTCTGGGAATGGTCCCAGGATGAGGACAACGAGCTGCTGACCGCCATATACGAGACCTACCAGGGCCACAGGTTCCCCAGGTGATCGACGAATACGGGCTTATTCCCTTTAAATTCATCCTTTCTCCGGATGAGCTCATAAATATCCGCAGCGGACTTTTCAGGGGGAAAATCAGCCTTGTCATTCCGCATGCCATGCATGTAGGTCTGCATCCAGCCCGGTTGCACCACAAGCACCTGGCCGCCCTTGTCGCGGATGCTGTTGTGTAAGATCGCAGACTGCATGTTCAGGGCCGCCTTGGACATGCAGTACCCATACTCGCCCGTGCGCCAGCACCGCTCTATGCTCCCGGCCTCCGACGAGATGTTCACTATGAGCTTGTCCTGACTGTTCAGGACCAGGTCGATCAGGGCTTTGGTCACCCTCAGCGCGCCAAGGGTGTTCACGTTATAGACCCTGAGGAGCCTGTCAAAATCCAGCGGTTCAAAGATGGCAAGGTTGTTTTCATCCGGTCCCAATATGGCTGCATTGTTGATCAAAAGATCGAGGCTGTCGGTTTCGCTTTTGATAAGCCGTGCAGCCTTTTCTACGCTGTCGCTGCTCGATATGTCAAGGTCCACCAGGATAAGGTCATCCCCGTATTTTGCTTTCAGCCGGTCGAGCCAGGGCCAGTCCTTCATGTACCGGCCGGCAAACACGCGATAATCGTTCACCAGGAGCACCTCGGTCAGGCAATAGCCGAGGCCCCTGTCCGCTCCGGTGACAAATGCTTTTTTCTTCATAAGGTCCCTCCTTGCAGATTGGTACAGTATTACATATATAATACCGTTCTTCTCTGCCTATGGAAACATAAATAAGGATAATTACGAATTTCATATGCGATATTATGCCAAGGGAAACTATAGCATAGATCCATATGAAAAATACCCTGCCTGTGGTAGTATCCAGGACAGAGTTGTCAATGAAAGGAGTCTGAAATGAAGTTTGAGTTGCCTGTATACAGAGAACCGGACTTTACAAGGGAGCCTATGGCCAGCAGCCCCGATGCTGAGTTCAGGCCTGTAGAGACGGTCGGGACAGCGCCGGAAGGCTATCACGGGACCACGATCTTCCCTGAATACGTCAAAGTGAAGGGCCAATGGAGGTTGCTGAAGGAAAGCCGGATGGACTGCGCCGTCGTATTAAGGGATGATGATGAGCTGGAGGTCGTTGAATTCCGCAGGCTGAAGGCCGGTGACAAGGTCCTGGTCGGCCGGGAAGAGGATGGGAGCAGGGGGATTTTAGTACATGTGGATGGGTTCAGGACAAGCGATACCATAAGGGAACCCTTCGCGTTCAGGACAGGCCGCTCTAGGGAGACATCCTTTTCCAAGGATTATGATTTCCTTTATGAGCTCCTGAGATACGAACGGGACCATGGCTACATCGTCTGGGTCCTGGGGCCCGCCGTAGTTTTCGATTCAGACAGCAGGAACGGCTTCGTATCCCTTATCGAGAAAGGCTATGTAGATGCGGTCCTGGCAGGCAACGCCATGGCGACCCATGATCTTGAGGCAGCGATATACAGGACGGCCCTGGGCCAGGATATATACAGCCAGGTCCCAATAGCCAAGGGGCACTATCATCATATCGATGTCATCAACAGGGCACGTAAGTATAAGAGCCTCAGGGACTTTGTAGAGGGTGAGAACATTGATACCGGTATCGTGCAGGCCTGCATCAGAAAGGACATACCCCTTGTCCTGGCGGGCTCCATCAGGGATGACGGCCCCCTGCCCGATGTGATAGCTGATGCATATGAAGCCCAGGACAGGATGCGCGACCAGACAAGAAAGGCTACGACCCTTATCTGCCTGGCCACCCAGCTCCATACCATTGCTTCAGGCAATATGACGCCCTCATACATCGTGCATGAGGGCAGGGTCAGGCCTGTATTCATATTTACCGTAGATATTTCCGAGTTTGTCGTGAACAAGCTGCAGGACCGCGGCAGCCTGTCGGTGATCTCAATAGTGACCAACATCCAGGACTTTGTGGTGCATTTGAGAAACAACGTCTGATCCTTCTTAAGCGCCTGTCAATAGTATATTATCTTCCTGCCAACCATGGCGCATATAAGGGAAACAGCCATCTCCGCAGTCTGATTCTGCTTGTCCAGCATCGGGTTGACTTCCACCAGCTCCAGGGACCTGATCTTGTTGTCATTGGCGATGATATCGGCTGCCAGCAGGGCTTCCCTGTAGGTCAGGCCGCCGTAAATGGGGGTGCCGACGCCAGGTGCTTCGCTGGGATTCAGCACATCCATGTCAAAGCTGACATGATACCCGACAGTACCGTCGGAAACCAGCTTGATGGCTTCCTCCATGACAGAGCGCATGCCGTACATGTCAATGTCCCTGATCGTAAAGATCGTGACACCTGATTTTCTGAGCAGGACCGCTTCCTCCTCGTCTATGCTCCTGGCCCCTATGATCACTACCTTTTCAGGGTCTATGTAGGGGACATCATCGGTTTTGAAGGGGATTATCTCCTTGGCCCCGATGCCGGTCAAGGCTGCCAGGGGCATGCCATGGACATTGCCTGTCATGGTGGTCTCCAGCGTGTTGAAATCCGTGTGCGCATCTATCCAAAGGACGCCAACGTTTCTGAGCACGCTCTGTACACCGTAGAGGGTGCCGACCGCTATACTGTGATCGCCGCCAAGCACGATTGGGAAAGCGCCGTCCTCAAGGCTCCTCTTCACCTGGTCGGCCAGCGACTTGTTGACTTCATTTATCTGATCGATGTGCCTTGCCCTTCTGGGCTGGGGCTCCTCATACTCTATGACATCGACCGCTATGTTGCCCTTGTCCCTGTATTCTATGCCCATGGCCATAAGCTCCCGCCGCAAGCCGGCATAGCGTATGGCGCTCGGGCCCATATCGACGCCCCTTCTGTTGGCGCCTAGATCGATGGGGACACCGATTATATCCACCTTCATACTTCTCATCCTTTGCACAGTATTTGTGATAGGTATATCCAGCACATCAATTACATTGTAACCATTATTGCGCCTGCTTAGCAAGCAGCTATCGATTGTCTATGATTATATCAATTTCACCTGACTTGTAAAGGGCATACGGCTTTTTTCCGTAACAAAAAGCTGCCCCGCCTGTACAAAGAAGGGGCAGCATATAATAATTCATCAGTATGTCAGATTATCCTGAGACAAGCATCATCCTATGATCGCCTTGCCGCAGCCAAAGGCTTTCAGCCTTTCCAGCCACGATTCCTTTGTCGCCTCATCCGTGGTCGGCAGCATCTCCATCTCAGGCTTGCGGCCGATCCGTTCATACTTCTCGTGCCCCATATTGTGATAGGCCATCAGCTCGATGCCCGCAAGGCCAGGATACTTCCTGTCTATTTCTGCGATGCCCATAAAGTGCTCGTCCGTATCGTTAATCCCCTTTACCAGGGGACACCGCAGTATGATGGAGGCACCTTCCCTGTACAGGAGATCCAGGTTGTCCAGGATGAGCCGGTTTGAAACCCCCGTGAGCCTAAGATGCTCTTTGTCATCCGTGGCCTTGTAGTCATAGAGGAACAAGTCCGTGTATGGCAGGACCCTTTCAAACAGGTCCCCGGGGGCATAGCCGCTTGTGTCCAGACAGGTATGGATACCCTTTTCCTTTGCAGCCTTCAAAAGCTCCAGGGTGAACCTGAACTGGGACATGGGTTCGCCGCCTGAGATCGTCATGCCGCCACCTGAGTTGTTGTAGTAGGCGATATCCCTGATGACTACATCCATGACCTCCCGTACGCTTTGCTTCCTGCCGATTATCTTCAGTGCCCCGTTCGGGCAGGCTTCAACACATTTCGCACTAAGGCAGCATCTGCCATGATCTGCTACGTGTCTTCCGTCTACGACTTTATGGGCACCGGCGGGGCAGGCCTTCACACACCTGAAGCAGTCTGTACATTTGGCCCTGTCAAAGGAAAGCTGGGGGTTGAAATCCTGTGATTCCGGATTATGACACCATATGCAGCGCAGGGGACAGCCCTTCAGAAATACCGTAGTCCTTATCCCCGGCCCGTCATGCAGGGCAAACCGCTGTATATCGAATATCGTTCCCTGGACTCTATCCATATGCGCCTGCCTTTCACAGCAATTTATCTCTACCGGCATCAGTACAGGGTCCTGTTCAGAATATCGAGCTGCACGTCCCTGCCGAGCTCAACAAATCTTGCACTGAAACCGCCTACGCGTACGAAGATATGGTGGTACTTCTCCGGCTCCTCCATAGCTCTTTCCAGATCGTTGCGGTTTACGACCGTGATCATGGCCTGAGCTCCGCCATTCTGGAAGTAGGTCTTCAGAAGCGCCTCCAGCTCCGCCCTCCGGGTGGTGAACATCTCCCGGCTGAACTTCATGTTCTGTACTGCGCCTGCATGGATATGGGTGCTTGGCTTGACTATGGAGTTCAGCATGGCGGTGATGCCGTTTTTATCCATGCCGCTCATAGGCGCATTGCCGTTGTTCATGTACAGCCCGCTCCTCCTGCCGTCGGCAGAGGCCGATGTCTGGTGACCCATGAGCGTATTGGCGCTGTTGTTGATTATTACCACGAGGTATGAATGCAGACTTGTACGATGCCTTTGGTCCCTTACCGCGTTGCACACATGGTTATGCACCTTCAGGAGCATTTCATCAGCAGTATCGTCGTCATTGCCGTACTTGGGCGCATCCAGCAGGAGCTGTCGGATATCCTCGTAGCCTTCGAAATCCGCATCCAATGCTGCCAGGAGCCGCTCCTTGCTGATGACCTTCTCATCATACACCAGCTTCTTTATGGCAGTCAGGCTGTCTGCAGTATTCGTGTTGCCATAGGTCTCCAGGGTACCTCCCAGGTACCTTACGCCACCGGAGAACATGCCTTTGCCCCTCTCCAGGCAGTCGTCGTAAAGCATGCTCATATACAGGAATGGCGCTGTCTCTCCGGCTATCTTGTACTCAAGCTCCTCATGGTCGGCCATGATCTCCACGAAATACTCGACCTGCTTCTTATATGCCTCAAACAGCTCGTCAAAGGTTTCAAAGTCCTCAAACCTGCCCAGGGCAAGGCCCATTTTCCTGCCGGTCATCGGATCGATGCCATTGTGCATGGTCACCTCAAGGGCTTTGAGCAGGTTTATGACCCCGCTGGGCGTGCCGAAGCTCTGATGATCGATGATATATTCCCCGCAGCCAAAGGGCACGTATTGCTCAGCCGTCTCAGTTGTGAATCCAAATGCCTCTTCCACTGCCTTTATGTTTACATCGTCGTTGTACAGGATCGGGTATGTCCTGCCCTCCCCGATCACATCCAGGGCTTTTGCGAACAGGGCCGGGTTCATGCCCTCATAGAAGCGCAGGGACAGCTGGGGCTCGACCTCGAGTACCCTCCTTGTTGCTTCCATGGCCAGGAGGGCGAACTTGTCCGCATTCTCCTCGTTGCGCCTGCCCTTGCCGCCAATGATGACCCGTCCGTGTACCCGGGTGTTGCGGTCGGCAATCAGCTGCCAGAGGGATTCAAGATACCTGAGGGCGTCCTCCTCGGTCAGGGCGCCGGTCTCAAGGTCATTTACATAAAAGTCTCCCAGGTAGACATCCATCCTGCCCAGATTCCTTACATCAGCAACCAGTGAGTACAGCCACATAAGCTGGATGGCCTCCCAGAGGTGGGCCGGCTTCTCCTTTGTTATTTTCTTCAGAGTGGTGCCCATCAGCCTGAGCTCTTCAGCCCGCTCTTTGGTCCTGGCTGTTTCTGCCATCTCGAAGGCCATATTGGAGAAGTGCAGGCAGGTATCAACAAAGACATCAAGGGCTATCCTGGCACCCTCATAGAATTTGACGTCCCCGCCTTCCCTTTCGGCCTTTTGCCTGTACCTTTCAACCTCTTCATACAGGCCGGGGATGCCTATCTGCAGAAGCTTGTCAAAGTTGATGTAGCCTCCGCAAAGCCTGTACAGGGGAAAGGATATGCCCGACTGGTTCATCCAGTCGTCGGTGTAAAGCTCTCTGGCCATCTTCTCCGGAAAAGCCCGGCGCAGCTTTGTGGATGTGTTCTCCTCCCTCCAGAAATCGAGCATGTCCTTTACCGCCTGCCTGTAGTCCTCATCCAGAGAGGGATCTTCGATCTCTGCGATGAGCCTTTGCTCTATGCAATAGTACCCGAAGGAAGTCGGCCCCCACTCATCCGGCGTAATGCCTACTGCAGGAAGGTCCAGCCGGCCTGCGAACAGGTCGTTATCCTCTATGCCGCCGAGAAAGCCCGGAAACTGTGCCTTAAGGCACATGGCCTCTCTTATGGCGATATGCTCATCCTTATACTTCTTGTACACTTCGGTAAAGTGCAATTCCCTTGTAAGTTTTCCTATTGCCATATCGTTCTTCCTCTCAATGCCACATCAGGGCTTATTCTTGATATATATATAAACACTTGATTGCTTTCTCAATTAAGTATATGAAAATATAAAGCCTGCCGGCTCAATCAAATCGCATCACACAAGTAATCAAAGCATCAAAGCTGCTGCATTTGCATACAGCAGCTTTAATGCCCATATCTATCTGCCAGAAAGATCAGTTGAGCTCAACGCTCAGGTCGGTAATTAGGAAGCTTGCCTTGGGCAGGTTGTTGCCATCAAATACGAAGAAGATCATGTCGCCTTCCTTTACTTCGACTTCCTTACCTTCAAAAATGTTTTCTCCGTCAGCTTTCGTGGTCGCGTTGAACAGCTCTTCCCTATTCTTCAGGATGGTTACTATACCGCCGTCCAGCTTGTTTACCATAGCCTGATATTCATATGCTGTGAAATCCCATCTGCCGATTTTGGCCGTACCGTCCTTGTATGCCCTCCATCCGATGACGATCTTGACATTCAAATCTCCATAGGGGCCGGCCCATACATAGTTCTGATGCACGCCTTCAGCATCGTCCTGGTCAAATATAGAGTAATATACATTGTCCACTGTGGGGTGGTCGGAATACTGCCAGTTGTCGCCCCATTCCTCGGTGTAATACAGGTCCTTGTACCCGCTGCCGTCATCAAAGAGATAGAACCAGACGGGGCCCTGCTCTGTGTCACCCTTGACCGCATCCTTGAAATATACTATCTTGTCTTCTTCCTTGACTTCAGTTACCTGGGGCTTGTATGGCGATGAAGTGTCCTCCTCCGAGGGTTTGCTGCAGGATACCAATGCCAGCAGCATTATACCTGCCAATAGGGCAGCCAGTGCTTTTTTCATCTATAATATCCTCCTCTTGAATCAAACAGGATGACCATATGCGATTTACACTTGTTGCTAATTACCATGGCAATTTAATAGAGCTGCTGCATTGCTGCAGCAGCTCTCCTGGCTCAGGTTGTCGATTATTCCAGAGTAACAGACAGAGTATCGAGGGCATGATGAGCATTGGAAGCATCCTTGCCGTCGAATACGAAGTAGATGAAGTCGCCTTCTTTAACTTCTACTTCGGTACCTTCGTAAACGTCTCCACCTTCAGCTGTGGATGTGCCTGTCCAGATCTCTGTATCGTTGTGGAGGATGGTGACCTTGGAGCCGGCAACAAAGCTTTCAAGGTTGGCAGATCCGTCATATGCTGTGTAGTCCCACTCACCGATCTTGGCAGTGCCGTCTTTATATGCGCGCCATCCGATGATTATCTTGACGTTGACGTCTCCCCACATACCAGCATTGACCTTCAGGCCTTCCCAGTCCATAAGGGAGTAGTAGACCTGGTCAACAGTGGGATTCTCGGAATACTGCCAGTTGTCGCCCCACTCCTCTGTATAATGGAGCTCTCTTATGCCTGTGCCGTCATCGCACAGATAGTACCATACAGGGCCGTTTTCCTTGTCGCCTTTGTATGCATCTTTGTAGTTTGCTACTTTGTCTTCATCTGTAACTGTAGGTACTTCAGCCAGCCAGTCAGGCTTATTGACTTGCGGTTCCGGTGTTTTCTTTGCACAAGCTGCGAAAGCCAGTACCATGATCCCGACCAACAGAAGGGATACTATTTTTTTCATTTTGATTTTTCCTCCTTGATATACGTAGGTTCTTTAACCTTATTGGATCCTTAACTTCCTGCTGAATACAACGATACCAGCCAGAGCTGCAAGGCCGAGAACTACGAACATAACGACTGAGCTGTCACCGGTCTGCGGAGGCTCTTCGGTAGCGGGCTCTACTTCTTCTACTTCGATGTCAACGATCATGCTGAACCAGCCGCTTTCCTCATTGCTGGTAGTACCGAAGAAGTAAACTACGTCGCCTTCCTTTAAGTCCACAGTTTTTACAAAGGCATACTCAGTCATATCCCCTTCGGCTTTGAGCGCTGTTATGTTGGCATTCAGTACTTCATTGGAGCCCTTCTTGATCATGAAGCTCTGTGCATCCTGGTTGAAGGGATTCAGCACTTTACCGCTGAGCTTGAAGCTGCCATCGTTAGGTGCTACAAACGCAAGAACTGCAATCTCCTGATTTTTGTCTATGTTCAGTTCTAGCGTTCCTTCAGGAGCATCCAGGTTGATACCCAGACCACAATAGTTGTCCGAAGCCTGGAACCAGCCATTGTAGTCTTTGCCGTAATTGCGGACCTCGAATAAGGTCAGTTCTGTAAAGGTTGCTCCCTTGTCCTTTGTGATCATGTACTTCCACGGAACATTGGATGCATCATTGTTAACCTTGTCAAACTGCTCAAATGCATCATACTTGTCACCGACGGCAGCAAATGCGGATACTGTACCCAATGCCAGTACCAGAGCAAGTGCCAGAGCAACTGATAAAAGTTTCTTCATTACTAATAACCCCTCTCTAATGATTTTATTTATAGTCACGGAATTTTCTCCGTGATGACTATACCCGGTTATTGGTTTATGCTGGGATAACGTTTACTCAGCTAAAGCTCCATACATGTATGTTATAACTATATACACTATAGCATAGTTTTTTGTACAAATCAACCTTATTTTTTGATCCGGGCAAATCTACAGATCTGAAATCAAGGCAAGTATATCCCTGATTTCCTTTACTTCCTCCGTCTTGTGGGCCCGTCCAAGCTCATTTGCTATAAAATCGATTACATTGGCCTTGTCCACTCGTTGTAAGGGGGTAAGCCGTTCAAAGTTTCTATGCAGGATTTTGTCCAGGGCCTCTCGGTCCAGGCCTATGCCATGAAGCTCCAGGTCCCAGGCCCTGAAGGGCTTGTCTTCAAAGAGGAAGCTGTACATCAGGCTGTTTATGACATCCTTTATCTCCTTCTCTTCCTGGGGGTCAACATCATAGTTGTCCGTACCGAATATGATCCGGTCCTGGTACTTCTCAAAGAAGGCCCTGGCAGCCGCCGTATCCCTGGCAAAGTCAATGTACATCTCTGTACCTGGCGTTATATCGAAGCATAGGTTCGGATACCTGTCAAACATCTCTCCTGCTCTCTTCAGGTCGTCGGACATGAAGAAGAAATGGGCCAGTATCAGCTTAAGCTGCCTATGCTTCTCGAGAACCTCTATCACTTCCCGGGTTATCTCCTCCTTGGACAGAAAAGTCCCGTCCGTATACAGCCATCCGCTTTCTTTGGCAAAGGAGGGCGCTTTGGACTCATCCCAAAATACAGCCGTGTCTGCTGCGTGGAGCAAAACTGGTATACCGTTTTCCTCGCAAAAGCTGTAAAAGGGATCATAGACCGAGTCGTTCAGGGGTATGCCGGTCTTTTTTCTGGGGCCGGGCTTGCCCTCGATCATTTTGAACCCATCAAATCCTAAATTATATAATGCTTTGGCCTGAGACAGGAAATCTTCATCTGAGTTGTAGCTTAGACCTGCAAAGGCATAATCTCCGGGAGACATCAGCTTATAGGTGATGCATTTTGCGTTCTGCAGACCGTCGGTCGCTTCAAGGCTCAATACATTGACCCTGTCATAACCATAGCGTTCCTTTTGCTTTTTTAGAAGCTCGATGCGGTCAGCGCCACCCATGATGTGGAAATGGGCATCGATCACCGGAATGCCTTTAAAATCAAACATATTAAACCCCCGCCCCTGATAGTTTTGATTTTGTGTACATATAAAATAAGGTAATTATATAGGTGTTGATCCTGCTTCCTATAAACAAGTGTTTGCAGATGAAGCTTAGAGGACCAGCCGGGCAAGTACCCGCTCGATGAACTCATCCTTCCTGACATCTACTGCAACCTGGGCGTTCGGCTCATGCTTCCAGTCACAGTCCACGGTGACGCCCCGGGTGAATTCGCCCCTGGTCTCTATGAGGATCGTCTTTTCCTCAAAGGTCAGCAGCTCCGGCCATACTATCGATGCCAGCGCCAGCGGGTCGTGCAGGGTAGGCATGAAGTTGAAGTCCTTCATAAACTTGTCCAGCATCTCTGAAAGAAGGTCCGTCCGCTTGTTGCCGCCTGCCCTTATCCTATCTATATGGCTGAAATCGAACTTGCACCGGTTGGTGACATCAAGCCCAATCATCCTGATCGGAATGCCGCTCTCAAACACGATCCTGGCAGCTTCCGGATCACAGGCTATGTTCCATTCGGGATGGGCCCTGTTTACCTGTCCGCCCATGAGTACAAGCCTGGTCTTTCGCGGCAGGTCCGGATCCTTGGCTATAGCCAGTGCAATGTTGGTAAGAGGCCCTATCGCCAAAAGGGTCAGATCCTTTTCTTCATTGACCTTTTTTATGATGTAGTCGCAGGCAGGCATGTTCACTGTGCCTTCAACATCCAGGTGGGAGGAAAGCTGCCTTTTGTCATCCCACCATCCGCAAAGGGGCTTTTCTGCCCCTATCGCTACCTCTATATCATTACGGCCGTAAGTCTCCAGCATTCGGCGTATGATGCCGACCCGCCACTCCCCTGCAATGTATACGGAGGTGATCCCCCTTATTTCTACCTCAGGAGAGTTCAGCGCCATTGCCAGCGTCAGGGCATCATCTATATCCCCGCCTATATCGGTGTCTATCAGTATTTTTGCTATATCACTCATATGCACGGCTCCTTATAAGCCCCTCTGGGCCATGAACTCAGCTACGTCCTCGGCTGTGGGCAATGAGGGCTGGGCCCCCATCCGGCTGACGCATATGGCGCCGACTGCATTGGCGTAGGGCATTGCCTTCCTAATATCTCCGTATTCGATCATCTTCAGGGTCATGGCAGCGGTGAAGGAGTCGCCTGCTGCTGTCGTATCAACGGCCTTGACCTTGAAAGCCGGGAATATTTCGTGCCTGCCGTCCTCATAGAGCAGGGCGCCTTTCGACCCGAGCTTGATAAGCACGTATCCGGCCTTTGTTTCCCTGGCCAGGTACCTGGCAGCCTCCAGGGCGCTTTCCTCGTCCTGCACCTTTATGCCGGTTATAGCCGATGCCTCGCTCTCATTCGGGCTGATGACGCTTATGCCTTCAAACCTTGAGAGGTCAACTTTCATGGCCGGGCCTGCATCCAGTATGACCGGGATCCCCTTTTCAGCAGCCTTTTTGTACGTGTAGTATACAGTCTCCAGGGGTATCTCAAGCTGCATCATCACCGCATCATAGGTTTGCTCAAGGGCTTTGTCCACGTCTTCCTTTGAGACCCTGCCGTTGGCGCCCGGGAATACGATTATCCTGTTCTGGCCCGTGGCATCCACAGGTATGGCAGCCAGCCCGGTCTGAGAGTCCTTGTCCTTTGTGATATAGGCTGTATCTACTCCGTTTTTCCTTAGGTTCTCGAGCAGGATCTCACCGTTGGCGTCATCCCCGACCCTGCCACAGAAGGTGACTTCCGCCCCCAGGCGGGCTGCTGCCACTGCCTGGTTTGCGCCTTTGCCGCCGGGTATGTATGTATAGGAATCTCCAAGTACGGTCTCGCCAGCCTCGGGGGCCCGCTCCAGGCTCATGACCAGGTCCATGTTGATGCTGCCGACAACCAGTATACGAACTCTGCTTTTATCCATATAAACCCCTTCCCTCAGATAGAATCTTTAGCATGAATACCGGAGACAGGACTTATGTCCCGCTCCGGTATCATCTATAAAAGGTTCAGCCTACTAAAGGTTCAGCTCAAATATATCATAGGGTACAAGCTCTATGTCGAATATCCCGGATGCCTGCTTTACACCCTCAAGTATGTTGATCAGGGTATTCACTACCCGTACGGTGATAGTGTTCCTGCCAGGCTTCACAAGATCGGTGATATCGATCTCATATGGCTTCCACAGGCATACCCCGGCCTTTGTCCCGTTCACGTCTGCTTCGAATACGTCGCGTCCCGGATCGGCCTTGAGCACCAATCGCTTGCCCGCATAATCAGCCGGGAGCTCGAATTCACTGGTGTACTCCATGGTGCCCGAATAGTAGGGGAAGCCCTGGGGTACAAAATCACCGGTGCTTAAGGTATCGACCGGAGCGCAGATGGTATCGGCGCCGTCTTTTTCAAAGACCGTGAATGTACCGATCACCTTCAGCAGGTCCACCATACCATCGGACTTCTTGTTGACTGTGAGCAGGACCGCGATCGTGTTGGTGCCTTCTTTGAAGTAAGTGGATACAGGCACTTCCTTGATCTCTGCATCGAGGTAGCTGCGAACAGGCTTTTCTGTCACGGCCGATCCGTTTATGAACAGCTTGTAGTCGCTGCCCTTGAAGCCGTCGATCATCAGCCTCAGGTCTGCCGGTACATACTCCGCTTTTATCCTGGTCACGTACCACAGCCTTACGGGATAGGTATCCTCGTCCCTTTCAGAAGGAAGCTGGGCTTCCCAGGCACCCATCCTGAAGTCATAGAAGCCTTCGAAGGAGTAATCCTCTTTTGCAAAATCAGCGGCGCACTGGCCGGTATCGTAGGTGACCTTCCAGTTGTCCGTCAATATGGTATTGGGCTTGTCGGTCCGGATCTTCCAGGTGCCCTTCAGGCTGATTGGCTCTAAGGGCTTGACTGCAGGGACATCGGCCCTGATCAGGCTGCCGTCCTTCAGTACGGTCAGGCTGCCGCCCTTCTCAAGCCGGCCGTAGCCCTTGACCGTGTTCCCTGAGATCTCAGTGACCTCTATATCGGATCCGGCGACCTTAAGCCCTGCTTTGAGCGGGGAAACGCCGACCATGGCGGACCCGTAGGGGTACATGCGGAGGCTGAAAGTCGTTTTGCCGTCTTTGCATTCGTATACCTTGATATCCTTGATCTCGCCGGTCTCAAGGTTCCACAGCTCAGGCGTGAACTCACCTTCTATGCTGACCCGGATAAGCCGCTCCTCATCCGTGGGGTTGATCAGGAAATACAGGTCCTGTCCATCCTTGACCCTGTGCAGGTAGAATACCTCTTCGCTGTCTATCTCGATCTCGGGGGTCAGGCAGGAGAGAACTGCGCGCTTCAGTACATCCAGCGCATCCGCCTTGGCCAGTGAGGGCCCTTGTATCAGGACAGTCTTGCCGCCCTTGTCGCCGTGGGCCTTCTCAAATATCTTGAACTCCTTGGCCTCGTCATTCAGATAGGCTTCGTTTACCTTCAAGGGATCGGCTCCAAAGAGGTTTTCGATCCTGGCAACGAAGTCATCGGCCTGGCCTTCTATGCACCTGCGGGGCAGCATGGTGTCGGCGATGATCTTGCCGCCTTCCCTGACGAACTTCTCCATTATGTCAAGGGTCGAAGCCTTCAGGTGGGTAGCTGCAGGCAGTATGAGGACTTCATACTCCTCATCCCTGATGCAGAGCTTGCCGTCTTTGATAGTGCATTCTGTCATAACGTCTTCATCGAGGTAATCAAAGTCAGTGTGCAGCCTGAGGAGGCGGTCGGTCATGTAGTTGAACTCGCCCTCGATGGTGTTGCCTGTTTTGTTGCGCGCCTGGGGCGTATAGGTAGCCCAGATGCTGTTCAGGGGGTACAGCATGGCGATCTTGGCAACATGCTTGCCGCCGCTTAAGGTATAGCCCAGCCTGGTCATATAGTCATTGAACAGCTTGTACTGCTCCCACCAGGTGTGATGATAGAACTGGGACGGGGGCCAGTCGCGCTTGCGCTCCCCTTCTATGGAATAATGGAAGCCATGGGGGTTGAAAAGGTTTACACCCAGTACATATTCCCAGTCGGCGATCCATTTCATGCGCTCCATGGTGCAGTCCCAATATGACCCGCCCAGGGATTCGCAAAGGAGCCTGGTGCTGCCGAACTGGTGGGCTGCCGAGCTGGCGAGCTTAAGTGCCACGTGCTCATCAGGCATTTCCCTGGTCCCTATCCTGGGGTACAGATGGTCTACACCCGTCATGTCCATATGGCGCAGGTGCTTGAAGAGGTTGCCGCCGGTCCTGGCGTGCAGGCGCAGCCATTCCTCGAAGAGGAGGTGGCCGGTGAACACCATATCGTTCTCATCGCACCAGTCGGCGATCTCCTTGTAGAAGGTTTTTTCATACTGCTTGGTCAGTGCGCTATAGAAGTCATAGCGGATCTTTTCCGACTCTTCGCCGATGTTGTAGAACAGGTGGGGCAGGTGTTCCTTGAGGTCGTAGCCGTTGTGCTCCTTGAAGATTTTGAACATCTGCCTGGACCAGGGTATGATGAAGTTGTCCCTGGCCACCTCAAAGTAATGCATGGCTGGCTCGTCGGTGTAAAAGCCCTTTAGGTTTTTGAAATCTTTGCCCAGGTACTCCTTGTACCTTTCATGGGTGAGCTTCAAAAACTCCTTTGTGGTCTCAGGGTTCAGCACGTCGCTGTACCATGAAGCCTTGCGCTCTATAAAGTAAAACATCTTCCACGGGCCTTTTGGAGCCTCCCAGGATATGACCTTGTCAAAGGACAGGGAGGGCATCAGGTTGACAAATTTGGGGTTGCCCTTCTCCAGGTCCTCCTTCAGGATGGCGCAGGCATATACGGGTTCTGATTCCTCCAGGTCGTTGTACCTGGAGTCCGTGCCCTCCATAAAGGTGAAATACTGCCCTGCCACGTCGCTCTCCACCAGCTCCAGGTATCTTTGCGTAAGCTCAGGCTTGCGCTTCATTACCTCTTTGCCGGCAGTGCCGCTGGGCCAGTTGTATTCATCATATACCCAGACCTGCAGGCCTATCTCCTGGGCCTTTTCGATCGTGAACTTGACCCTGTCGAACCAGTCATCGGACAGGTAGCCGATGGGCTCAAGGATCCCAAAGCGTGCATGGATATATATGGCGGGAATGCCCTTGTTGTAATATTCCCGCAGTTGATACTCCATTTCTTCATAGCTCATTTCGCCGTTCCAGAACCAGAAGGGCATGATGCCGAATTCCCTGGACGGCCGCTTGAACTTTTCCCTGGATAGGGGTTCGCCGTTTACCAGCTTGTTGTACTCCATTTCTTACCTCCTAAGGTCGTAAATTTTGCTCAGTTGAACTCTATGACGGTATACAGGGGCATGTCCTTGAGCACAAGCCTGGTCCTGCCGTTTTCATCGAAACGGTCGAACCTGACATCCCGCCCGTCCAAGGTATGCAGCTTCACATCGCCCAGCCTGAGGTTGAACTCGACCTCTATCGAAGGAATGTCCAATATGGCGTCGCGTTCCTTGTTGTAGCTGTAATTAATGAGATGTACTGCTTTGCATTCCCTGTTTTGATGCAGCTGTATGCCAACGTTCCTGTTGTCGGTCCTGACCAGCCACATATCATCGTATACCCTTGAAAACTCCTGCTTAAACATAGCAGTGGCTTTTTGCTTGTCATCCGGGTTGGGGCAGAATATCACATTTTCGTAGGCTGCCAGCCTTTCCCTGAGCCCTTCGATGTTTTCCCCGATGCGGCCGTATACGAAAAGCTTCCTGCCGCTTTTTGCATAATCCAGGATAACTTCAGCCTGGTTGGCCGTCAGGTCATGGCAGTCAGGCAGGACCAGAAGGTTGACTCCGTCTAGGTCTGCCAGCTTGAACTCGTCAGCCCGCATTTCGCCGTCGGCCAGTACCTTGACATCATAGATCACCTGCTCATCCGAAAGGGCCTTTATGGTCTCCCAGAAGGGCAGCCTGGTCGTCTTCGGGTCATCTATGTCCGTAGGCGTGAAGAAGAGGATGGATTCATCGCTGCCTTCGACATTGCCGGTCGATGCCTTGGTGGCCTCTGTCCAGTAGTAGCTCTTCCAGCTGTAAAGCACGGCTACGCCGGATCCCGAGGTTTTTGCGAACAGCCTCTCATTGTTCGCAAGGAAGGTCTGGACCTCTTTGGTCACGTCCCTGGGCGGGTAGAAGGCATCCTTTATCGTATTGCCCATCCAGCCACCGTAGGGCACTGCCATGTTGCAGCCATAAGCCGCTGCCTCCAGCAGGAATATGCGGTATAGGTCATAGGCCTTGCCCTTGTCCAGCTGGCTGAGCAGCTCGGGGATGATGCCGCCGTAGGGGTTCTCCACTACGATCACGGGCTTGTCGCCGGAATAGCCGGCTACATACCTGTACCAGTAGGGCTGCTTGAAAAGGGTCTTTTCCATCTCGGTGATAACGATGTCCACCGTATTTTCAATGGGATAGTAGACCGGCATCAGATTGAAGAAATTGCCCGACACAAGGATCTCCTTGCCGTACTTCCTTCTGCCGTATTCCTTCGCATGGTCGACCAGCTCTGTGAAATACTTCTTCACAGCACGCAGCTGGAACTCGTAGTATTCCCTGAAGAGCGGGACTCCCTTTTCATCAGAGGGGAACTTGATGTTCCTGGATTTCAGATATTCACCGTAGTCGAAGCTGTCAAGGTCGATATCGTCATACTCGCTTGACAGCTCGCCCTTGGCCCGCAGCTCCTTCAGGTATTCGGTGAACTGCCGCCTGCAGTCACGGCAAAAGCAGCCGCCATGCCTCAGTGATGTGATGGGCAGCTCGGCTTCATCAAGCTGTATGCCGGGCGCGCCTGCATCTATCTGGATCTCGATTATCTTCTTCAGGTATTTGCGCCATACAGGATTGTTCCTGCAGGTTTGATAGCAGATAGCCTTGTGGCCTACTACCTCGACCCACTGGGCATGAACAGGGGTGCCGTTGTAATCGACTGCCGCGACCTCAGCCCAAAGGTCCGTGACTTCGTCTCCGGCTGAGTTGTAAAGGCCTTCGGGGAAATAGTCCCTCAAGGTCTTGTTGAACACCTTGTCATGCTTGCCGTTTGAAAACTCCCTGAGGCCGTACCAGTCATGGCCGCCCTCTGAGCGCATCACGTTGAGCTCCTTGAAGTTGCCCTTATCGTCAATGACCGCAGGGAACTCCCAGCCCTGTACTTCAAAGACTATGGCAAAGACCTTGATGCCGCGCTTGTTGCATTCGGCAATGAACTCACTGTCGTTCATGAAGCCGTAGAAACGAAGCCTCGGGTCGACCTCGCCAAAGGCCTCATGCTCCAGGTAGGGCAGCGATATGGACCCGCCGCCCAGGGCTGACCACACGAGGATGGTGCCCTTGTATTTCTCCAAATCTTCGATCATCTGCATGCTGCGCATAGGAAGACTCGGATGATAGCAATGGTTGTTCTTGTACCATGCATCGAAGTAAATTCCTCTTTCCATCAGATAACCACCATTCTATGTATAATATTGCAGGTCATATGTGCTTAAGATATAAGAGGACAGGCAATATGCCTGCCCCCTCACCGTATATGCTTTACTTGAACATCATTTCGATGGCTGCATTGATATCAGGTGCTATCGTCTCAGCGATGGTTGCCGGCGGAATGCCTTCTACCAACATCTCGTAGATCATAGCCTCGATCTCGTCATAGCCTTCGATGCCCTTGTCATAGGCATATATGAAGTTGGTATCGTCGGAGTAGATCATATCGTAGTTTTCCTGCCCGATCCTGGCAGCTTCCTTGGCGTCTCCGACTTCCTTCTGCCTCTGGTGTACGATCCTCATAAACTCGACTGCGGCCTCGGGGTTCTTGGAACCGGTCGGCACTGCCATAGCCTGGGGATAAACGTATACTGATTTGGGCGGGGCATCGGGTCCTGCCGGCAGGGGCACCATGCCTGTTGCAAAGGGCAGATCCCATCCGTCGGGATACTCTTTACCGCGGTTCATAGCGCATCTGTTGTTGTCAAAGTCTCCCCACATATTGTCTGAGATCTCTATGATGCCGTTTACGGGGTTGACCCAGCGGGAGAGGTATTCAAGTGCCCTTATGGTCTTGGGGTCGGAAAGCCCGGATTCGGCTGTACCGTTCTGGTTGTCGATCTTTACGATGGCTGAGCCGTTGCTTACGATCGTAGCGGCAAGATGCTCGGTCCAGGAGGTGAATGCATACTGGACGCGCTCGCCGTCAACATACTTGGTCAAGGCCTTGCCGACTTCCTCGAACTTGTCGAAGGTCCATTCTCCGTTTCTGAACAGCTCATCGGGATAGGGCAGGCCCTCCATGTCGAACATGTCCTTGTTGAACATAATGTAGTACAGGTAAGGCTTGAGGGGGATCGCATATGTCTTGCCATTCCAGGAGAACAGGTCCCTGCTGACCTTGAAGTGGGAATAATCCTCGTCTGTTACATACTCATCCAGGGCCATGACATAGTTGTTCAGTATGACGTTGTGCATCGTGCGGTCATAGACCTCTACAAGGTCCGGAGCCTGGCCGGAGTTTTGCAGCTGGGTCATCTGCGAGAGCATATCGCCCCAGGGAACAGCTATCAGGTTGACATCAACGTTGTATTTCTCCTCGTATACCGGGATTGCATCCAGTATGGGATCATATACGGTGTCATTTGCTGCTACCTGTGCTTTGTAACCGTTTTCGCTCATCCAGTAGATGATCGAGATGTCCTTACCGCTGCCGCCGGAGGGGCCGTCATTGCCCTTGCTGCAGCCTGACATGAGTCCTGCTGCGGCTATTGCGGCGATCAAGATAAGCGCAAAGAGCTTTCTCTTCATTTTCTTATTCTCCCTTTCTTTGATTGATTTATATTTTACCGCCATAAAGCGGTTATATACCTGTGATACCGGTGTTCTCGATGCTTTCGGTGAAGTACTTCTGCGTGAAGACATACAGTATCAGCAAAGGAAGTATCGCGATCAGGCAGGCTGCCTGTATCCTGGTCAGGACCACTATCGGATCCACATTGGCGCCGCCTACATTGGCCAGCATCTGGAGGTTGTTCTGGAACTCCGCCAGGGACGTGGCCAGGGTCGGCTTGCCCTGCATATACAAGGCCGGGGTGTAGTAATCGTTCCAGTTCCACACGATGGCAAACAGGAACACTGTAATTACGATATTTTTCGTATTTGGTACCATGATCCTCAGGAAGGTGCTGTAAGGGCCGCAGCCATCGATAGCAGCCGCTTCATCCAGCTCCCTGGGCATACCCATGAAGTACTGCCTGTACATGAAGATATACAAGCCTGACCTTAGGCCCATGCCCGTCAGAGCAGGCAGCCAGGCCGCCCAGTATTTGCCTATCAGATTGGGCTGCTGGATCGCCCCTCCGGTTATATTCTTCAGCAGGCCAATGATGCCCAGCAGGTCGAAATACCTGAACTTTGAATACATCGAAACAGCCAGGGTCTGCGGAGGGATTATGATCGTCAGGATGACCAGGCCGAAGAGCACCTTGTTGCCCTTGAACCTGAACCTGGCGAAGCCGTACCCGACAAACAGGCATACTATGACCTGCATTATAGTCGTACCTATGGTAATAGCCAGGGTGTTGCCCATGATCTTTTCCAGCTGGAGCACCTGCAGCGCATCCGTGAAGTTGGACAGGGTCGGCGCTTTGGGTATCCATATGACGGAAGGATCGAAGTTTTCAGACGGAGGCCTGAAGGCATTGCTTATCATGTACAGGATGGAGTACATGATCACAAAACCGATCCCTATCAGCAGGGCGTGCCTGAAAACAGCCCAGATCTTTCTCTGAGGATGCTTCGATCTTATATAGTGCCTTGCTTTTTCTATAAAGCTGTCTATTGCTTGCCGGTCGACGGCAGGCAGTGATTTTGGACCCTTCATGTCTCTCACATCCTAACTCTCTATTCTGGAAGCCTTACGGCCTACCACAAGATAAGCCACCGTAAGGAACAAAATTATCACTATGAAGTACAACCACGCCATAGCTGCGCTCAAACCGAATTTCATGCTCTTGCCGAAGCCTATCCGGTAGATGTAGGCCATGACCACGTTGCCGGCTTCCTGGGTACCATAGGCTGTGAAGGAATCTATGATCGTATATACGATGTTGAGCATCATCATGGGCAGGATAAGGGGGAAGGTGATCTTCCAGAAGCTGTCCCAGGCAGTAGCGCCTTCGATCTTGCAGGCTTCATAGGAGGAAGCCGGGATCTTTTGCAGTCCGCTCAGGAACAGCAGTATCTGCACCCCGCATTTCAGCGTTAGAGAGAAGATCCTGTCAACTACCGAGGTTATGAAGTTGACAAGGCTCATTGGCACATTTCCCTGGATGAGGATGTTCATAAGGCCTGTGCTTTGGAAATAGGCATTCTGGGTGCCGCTCAGGGAAGAGCTCATAACGCCGGACATCATGGTGAAGACGACACCTGAGGTCATGATGACAGGCAGGAAGTATATCGCCCTGTACACCGTCCTTCCCCTGAACTTCTGATTCAGGATCAGTGCTATGAACAGGCTGAACAGGGGTATGATCGCTATTTCGCTCAGCATGTTCACAACTGCCGTCCATAGATACCGGAGGAACTCATCGGTCTTGACCAGCACCATTTCGTAGTTGGCCAGGCCGACGAACTTCGTCACCAAGCCGGACTGGCCGGCGGTCACATCACTGAAAGAGAATATTATCGATTCTATCATCGGCTCTGCAAAGAAGAACAGAAACCCCAGTATCCACGGGAGGATGAACACATATCCCGCCCGCTGCTTTCGCACCTCGTAGGGTACTCTCCTTCTGCCCTTGCCTTTACTTGTCATTGAAGCCCACCAGCCTCTCTTACGGTATAGCCGTAACCGTCAATGGTCACCCCGTCGACAGTAACCTTTTCGTCGTTATAATTCACAAATACTTCAAGCGCATCTCCGTAGGCCGTCCGATAAACCCCGACAGCCAGCCTCTCATGGGCTGTTATCTCACTGGTCGAGACCCTGGAGAGCACTTCGTTTATCTTCTTGTAATCGCTTATAGCTTCATCTATCCACGCCTTGTAGTCAGCGCTGAACAGGTGGTTGAGCCTGCTGTTGAACAGCTCTTCGCTGTTTCTGCCTACCCAGGAGTACATCGGCGCAGCACCCGTCTCCAGGCATTTGAGGAACACATACTCGGGATTGGAGCTGAGGTTGGTAGCTACCATGGAGTAGTTGACCATCCCGTGATACACGATCTGGTAGAAGGGTATGTGCTCGTCTATGATATCATAGAAGGTCGCATGGTCCGGCGTGTTGACCACATGCTCGGCATAGGGCACTGCATAGGCGTTGGCCTGCTCAAGGAGTATCGAGGGCAGGCTGTCCTGTATCTTGTCCAGTAGGCCGGCTACGATCCCGGGTATATCCGTCCTGCTTGTGCCGTTTGAGCTAAGGTCCGAGTATGCCATGCTGCCCAGGCTGTCGAGCCCGACGTTTTCTGTGCCGTATTTGGACAGGTTGTTTACAAACCTTGAATAGAACTTATCGAACTTTTTCGGGTTGAGCAGGTACCAGCCCGGTATGCTGCTGTCCACCGCAGCTGAATCAAGAACGTATTTTTGCAGCACCAGGGGCGTGTTTGCCACGTTTTTGAGCGCATCGCTGTATTTGGAAAAGCCGTTGCCAGCCCTGTAAACATTCATGAGGTCTGCGGAGAGGTAGATGCTGCCGCCCATCTCCTTAAGCTCCTGCTCCAGGGCTTTGAAATCCTTGACCGAGCCCAGCTTGCCTTCGATCGTTGCATTGACCGGGAGCTTCTTGAATGAGGCACCCTTGGCCCAGTTGTTGTACTTGACTACCACGTTGCTGATGCCGTTGTCGAAGAGCTCCCCGATGATCGTCCGGACGTCCTCAAGAGTAGTCAGGGGTATCACCCGTTCGATGGGGATGCCAAGGAAGGGCTTGACCTTGTTGATATAACCATAGAGATCTATATACAGCGGGATGTCCCCGGCTTTCACCTTGGAGTCGAGGCCGGTCGCAGACTTCTGGTATTCCCTGTATCTTTTCGCCATTCCGACATAATCGGCGTCTGCTTCATCCAGGAAGAAATACTTGACTTCAAAGGGGGTACCCCTTGCGGAAAGCCTTTCAGGTATCGAGGACTTACGCTCGGCAAATTCCTTTTGGGTGAGCATGACGCTGCCGGACCTGCGGAACTCGAGCTGGGAGTGCACCTTGTTGTAATATGTGCCCCTGCCGGCTATATCGGCAACTATATTGGCCCTGGCTTCGGATGATGCTATGACAGCCAGGAATCCCGTGTTGTTTTTCTTCATGCCGAAGACCGGGATCCGGATGGCTTCCTTGTTGGTTATCGTAGCCAGGTGGGCCGAGGAAGCCGGGATCAGCAGTCCACCCTGCCCCTGGTCTTCACCGTAGACCGGAGCCTGGTAGGTGTTGGCCGCCGTCTTGCCGTTGTTCAGGTAGATCAGGGCGCCGGATCCGTCAGGGACCAGGATATATCCCTCATCTTCTGTGCCGGCCGCTCCGAAGAAGGGCAGGAGGTCTATGGTCAGCAGCCTTGTGTTTTCGCCTTCTTCCACCTCGTCTGTCAGGACGGTCGCGCTGAAGCAGTCATCCGAGATGCTGTATTGCACGGGGATCATAATGCCGTCCTGGGCGAACCTGTATTTGAAAACTATGGTGTCCCCTCTTTTTTCGTAGGAAAGTCCGTTGCGCTGGACGCTGTGGAGGAAGCTGCCGCGCTGGAGGACGACTCCCTTGGGGTCCGAAAAGCTCATAAGCAGCTGGGAGTTGAGGCTCACCTTGTAAAATCCGTTGGCAAGAGTATCCTTCTCCCTGTCCGGAGGATTGGAATACCAGACCTCCCCGGTCAGCTTGTCTTCTACTGCTATCTCGCCTGTCTTCAGCCTGGCATACAGCACGAGGCGCTGCTGCTCGGCTATCTTCTCATAGGTCTCAAGGCCTGCTTCCGTATCGGGGTTTTCAGGCTCGGAAGTCTCCTCACCCTGCTCTTCCCCTGCCTGGTCGCCTTCTGTCACTTCTTCCCCGGTCTGACCGGTTTCCTGGCCATCGCCGGTCACAGCCATCACAGGGACTGTAGATGTCAGAAGCATAGCCGTAAGCAGTATTGCCAGTATTATATTGAAGGGCTTTAGCCATTGCAGTCCTTTCACCCTCATCACCTCACATCCTGAACATTATTTCGCTGAACAAGGTATACAGGAATATATATACCTGCTGGTACAAGCTGTATAAGAGCACCAGTATGAATATCATCACCGCCATGCCGAACACTGTCAGCAGCAGTATGCCGACGGTGCCGCCGAAGGTCAGCTGATGTATCTGGTACATGCCGACGAACAAGATGAACACGCTCCATGCCATGCCGACGATCGACAGCATATTCATGAACGGCCTGAGCTCATTGGTCGCAAAGTTGCCGATGATCGTATTGGCCAGGCTGAAGATGATGTAGGGCATGAGTGCATAGGTGGTGACTATGATGATCTCTCTTACCTTTCCCTCGGCATCCATCAGCGAGTCAACAGCCCAGTTGGAAACGATCCAGAACACCAGGGCCCCGATGCTTATTATGAATATGTTGGGCACTGATATCTTGTCCGGGTCTCCGTATGTGAACAGAAACCCTGAGCCTGCCGCTGAAATGACATTTTGCAGGAAGAAAAGCAGGGCTACCAGTACAGCGGTCTTGACAGAGCCTTTCCTTTCATACTTGACGGCATCGAAGCCGTTGTACGGATGCAGCATGGTGTAAAACAGAAACCTGAACTCCTCAACCATCAGACTGCACCTCCCAGTTTGATTAATACCCTTTTCCTTCTAAGTGTCCTGATCACTATTATCAAAGCTATGAATAATCCGATCCCAAGTACTATATAGCCGAAATTGCTCCTCATGGCTATGAGGGAATACTCGCGCAGGGCTTCGGAATAATACTCCTTGTTGTAGCCCAGCTTGAAGTATTTCATGGCAGTCTGATAGTCTTCCAGCTGGTAGTATGCCTTGCCAAGGCCGACGTAGGCGAAGAGGTAGTTGGCATTGCGCTTCACGACTTCCAGCCAGGGCTCGATGCTCTCGACATATCTGCCCTCCATATACAGGACCTGGGCATCCCTGACCGCCTTGCCGAAGGTGGTCAGCTTAAACTCGGTTATGGCCCGCTTCTCGCTGTCCAATACCAGGAGCTTGCCATTGAAGCCTTCGATGGCTACCGGCTTGGTGAACAGGCCGGTCATGCTGCCGATGCCCCCAAAGGTGAACATCATGGTGCCGTCATCGGGCTCCACCTGGAAAACCTTGCCCCGGGTCTGGTCCACTGCCGTAATGAATCCGTATTCGTCCACATATATGTCCTTGAAGTTGGAGCCTTCGAACCAGTCAAGCCTCTTCCATCTTAAAACGTCACTGCCGAGGGGATTGAGGCTCATGACCTGGTACTCATAGGTTGTTGACGCAGCAGCCGTTGCATAGATGAAGCCCTTGTCATCTATATAGACGTTCGAATATTCGATCGGTATGAAATTGATTATGCTTTGCGCAGCCTGCCTCGGAAGGATTTTTCTCCATAGCTGGAGGATGAGCTTCCGGGCGTCCATTTCAACCTTGTTGCTGCCGAAGTAGTTGAGGAACTTGCCTTCCGGTGTCAGGCAGAAAAGCCCCTGGGTAACGTCCGTCGCCTGTATATATATCTTTCCGTACCGGTCGACCACGATCTTGGATGGCTTGTATACGAAATTTCCGGTTATAAGGTCAGACTGGGGCTTGCCGAAGATGTTCCTTATCTTCAGGTCCTTGTCGCTTATAAGTACCCTGCCGTCACCCTGCTCGGCCTGGTCCGTTATATACATCGTGCCGTCCTTGTCGACGAATATGCCTATTGGGACATTCAGGGTCACTACCTCGCCGTCATTGTCAAACTCGGTGATCACCCTGACCAGCTTGTAGTCCTCATCAACGACCACTATCCTCTTATTGCCCGTATCCACGATATACAATTCGTTGCGTTCCTTATCCACGAACAGGTCGTTGGGGTTGTTGAGATCTCCTACTCCCAGGTCACTTCCGAACAACTGGGCCCCTGGCAGGTAGCCGTTGGGAGACGGAACTGCATTATGGAATCTGTCGTATGTGTATGACCTGTATGGCGCCTCGTCCGCAAAAACTGCCTTGCAGGGCAACAAAAGCATCAGCAGCACTAGCGGCAATACAGCAGCTCTTTTCAGTTTTGACATTGCTTTCACCCTCTCAAATTGGTACGCCCTACTTGATTCCCGATTGAGCCATCGTCTCCATGACGGAGGACTGGGAAATTATGAAAACAGTGATCGGAGGAATCATCAGTATCAAAGCAACCGCGGCCCCGGCACCGGATCGTGCGATACCGCCGGAGGATATCTGCTGGAGTACCGTAGGCAGCATTTTTACTGTCTCATCGTATATATACTGGCCGCCGGTCGTGTTCCAAAGCTGCTGGAACGTGAATATGATGAGCGTGAGCCAGGCGGGTTTGACCATTGGCATGATTATCCTCGTAAACATCGTGAAGTGCCCTACGCCGTCGATCTTGGCCGCTTCGATGATCTCATCAGGTACGGTGATCATAAACTGGCGCATCAGGAACACACCGAAGGAGGTCGCCAGGACCGGCAGTATGATGGACAGGTATGTGTTTATCAGCCCGAGCTTTGCGATTATAACGTATTGGGGGATCCTTGTGACCTCGGGCCTGAACAGGATAGCCCATACGATGATCTGATAGTACAGGGCAGCATACCTGAATTTTAGCTTCGAAAGCGGGTAGGCAGCCATTGAGGCGACAACGATGTACAAGCCGGTGCCGACTATGGCTACGAACAAGCTGTTGAACAGATACCTTTCAAAGGGCACCCACATATCCTGCACAAGCTGTATCATCATGGTGAAGTTGTCCAGGGTAGGCTGCTGGACAAAGAACCTTGGCGGATACAGGAATATTTCGTTTATCGGCTTGAGCGACTGCACGATAGTATACACCATGGGCATGACCATAAACACGCTTACCATGATAAGGAATATGAATATCGCTATGGTACCGCCCTTCGATCTGCTCAAGCTGGGCTTTTTATACCGGCCAAAGTGCTTTTTCCTGCCAAGAGCCGGTGTTTCAGCGCTGTGGATCATTTCGTCATCCCTTTCCATCCTTGCGACAGTTTCTTTTTAATCAAACCGGGCTAAATTTGTCAGTCTGTCAGCTTTGACAGGGTCTTGCTGACTATCCACCATGCCAACAGCATCAAGGCAAACAGGAAGACAGCGACAGCGGATGCATAGCCCATCTCAAATCTCATATTTCCAAAGTCGAGGATATGGAGCACCAGGGTATGGGTAGAGTAGTCAGTGCTCGGGAAACCCGTTATGCTCATACTCTCATATCCGACCGCAAAAGCTCCCGCGATCGACATTACGGCACCAAAGAGAAGCTGGGGGCCCATCTGCGGCAAGGTTATATACCACAGCTCCTGGAACCGGTTTTTGATGCCGTCGATGGTCCCGGCCTCAAACAGTGACCTGTCAAGGGACTGAAGGCCTGCAACGAAGGCCAGGAAGCCGGCGCCCATGCTGAGCCACAATATGACCAGGGTCACGACTGTGAAATTGTACTTGGGGTCCGTGAGCCACTGGATCGGCTCTTTGATCAGGCTCAGCTTTATCAGCGTGCTGTTGATGAGGCCGTATGCGTCGCCGCTGAACATGAACACCCAGATGAAATACACGTTGCCTGCCAGGACCGGTGAGTAGAAGATCAGGGTCAGCAAGGACCGCACTCCGCGCCTGAACTCGTTTATGAGCCATGCGAACAAAAAGCTCAGGGTATAGCCGAGGGGGCCGGTGATGAAGGCAAATATCAGGGTGTTCTTCAGGGCGATCAGGAACACGTCATCGTCGAAGAACATCCTTATATAGTTGGTGAAGCCGATCAGTCTCGGAGGTTCCAGCATATTGAAGTAGGTGAAGCTGAAAAAGATTGATGTCAGGATCGGCAGTATGGTGAACACGAAGAAAAACAGCGTAAAGGGGGCAAGAAATACCAGTGCGGGCCCGTTCTCCTTGAGGAAGGACGGCTTTCTCCTAACCTTTCTTGCAGTTTTGATATCCGATTGAACAGCACTCATATCCCTTACCTCCTAATCGGTCGGCAGACCGAATTCTATGCGCTTGCGTCTGATTTCCTTGTTGATCTCCTTGTTGTACTTGTTCAAGGTCTCACGCACGTTTGCATAATTTATTACAACAGCCCTGAATGCAAAGCTGATGTTGCGCTGTATATAGTAGTTGCCCGGCACCTGAGGCACGTCGGTGACATTTTCCCACTGCTGCTTCAGGTACTCAGCCTGGGCCCTTTCCCAGGGCAGCATGTCGAATGCTTCCACATTGGCAGTGGGATACCGGGCTGCAGGCCCCATAAGCTGCTCGAGCTCGTTGCCGAACCTGGCCTGGACATCGCTGCTGGTCCACCATTTGATGAACTCGTAGGATTCTCTTTCCTTGTCGCCCTTGATGGCTATGGCACCTGTCCCATAGGATGTAACGGCGTTGCTTATGGTGCCGTCCTCACCCACCACACCGGGGACCGGGACCATTTCCCACAGGTTCTTAATCTCCGGCGCTGCGGCATGGAGATAGTTGGCCTGGGTGTACGGCATGATTGCCAGGGGCATCTCCCCTGTCCTGAAGCGGCTGAAGAAGTCGAATACAAGGGGAAGCCCGTGCTTGGAATAGAGTTCCGTCCACTGTTTGAAAGCCGTCAGGGCTTCAGGGGTATCAAAGGCCGTTTTGGTCAGCTTTTCGTTGTAGAAGGTACCGCCGTTCTGGAAGAGCAGCATTTCAAAGGTGCGCTGGCTTTCGGGGATACCTATCATCATGTTGTTGATATACAGCCTGGCGGCTATCTCGTAAAACTCATCCCAGGTAGTCGGGACCGACAGGCCAAGCTCTTCGAATATGTCCTTCCTGTAGAACATGACGTCATAGTTCTGGGTCTCAGGGAGGGCATAGCATTTGCCGTCAAAGTAGTATGGTATCAGGGCCGATTCGTGGAACCTTTTTGCCACCTCCGGGAAGTCCTCGAACTGGCTCAGGTCCACCAGGGCTCCTCTTATCGCCAGGTTGACCGGGGTCTCCTTGGTTATGAAGAGGGCAACGTCCGGGCCCTTGTTGGCGAGGACCGCCTGGATCAGGGCCTCCGAGCTGTTGACAAGGCTTAAGTTGACCCCTATCCCCTTATCCGGTACAAAGAGGTCGTCCACTAGGCTCTTCAGTATCTGCGCCTGGTCACGGCCGGATGATATGCCGGTCATGGCGATATCCGATGTGCTGACCCATACATCTATGGGATCGTTTTCATAGACCTCCCCTACAGAGCTGTAGTCCTGGGTAAAGGAGGATAGAAACATCTGGAACCTGAAGCTAAGGGTCTCAAAGAAGCCTGCAGTAGCTTTCGGCAGCTTTTTGACCATGTCCGGGGAAACCAGGGCAAAGTAATCGATCTCCAGGGGCTGCTCCCTCATGTCGAGCACTGCGGTCGACAGGGTGCTTATGTTGCTCTTGTAGCTGTCCAGCCTGAGCGGTATGGTCTCCGGCTCCTTTACAAAGCTTCTGAGCTGGGCCACGATCTGGTTTATGAAGGAGGCCGTATTGCCGCGGTCCATGCTGAATTCATCGATTATCGCCTTGTTCTTTTCCAGCCTGTTTGCTATATCGCCAAAAGCCTTCATCAGGCCGGGTACCTTCTGGTCGAGCAGGTAGTCGCGGTTCACGTCTATTATCGACCTGCTGGCATCTGGATTGGAGCCGGTGATCATGATGATCTTCCGGTACCAGGTATTAAGCTCGTATATGATGTCCTCAAGCTCCGACAAGGCTTCGGCCAGATCGCCGGTGACGATCTCCATCCTGATCTCGTGGCGGCCTTTCTCAAGATAGAACAGGTAGGGTGTATCTCCGCCCAGGAACTGGTTGTACCAGCGGATGCTGTACGGGAACTTCACGTTGTTCAGCTCGTCGAAGGGTACTTCGCCGTCAATATAGATGCGCCTGGTGCTGTACATGCTCCTGTTGACGTTCTGTCTTGCCTTGAAGGCAATATGATAATACCCGTCCTCCGGAACTTCAAACTCCCAGGAGATCCACTGGCCGGGAAGCCTGTAGGTGGTCTTGCCCACAGTGTTGTATCTCACCAGGTATGGATGGGCCGGCTGGGCTGCCGGGTTGCCCCTGTCCTCCGTGGGATACAGGGTGGCATGGGATTTCTCATAGGTGAACTCTCCCTGGAATATCTCCAGGACGCCTTTCACCGGTGTATTGATGACAGGCTCTGCATAGGGCTTCTGGACGGGCACCTGGTATAGCCTGATCTCCTCTATCGCAAGGGCTTCGCTGATCAGGTCGAGACGGATCGTGTGCTCGCCCTCCTCCAGGTAAAACTTGAAGGGGTCGTTGTGACGGCCTTCCGAATCCGTCACGGGGACAAGGCGCCATTTCAAAACCTCGACCTGCTTGGGCCTTAGGTGATTGCCCCTGGCGTCCGTGCGAAACTCGTTGGTATCGTTTTTGTATATGCGCTGCAGCTTGAACAGCTCTACCTCTGAAAAGGGGACCCTGCCGTCTATGCTCAGGGTGAGCTGTATATCGCTGGCCTTGCTGACTATCGGGCAATAGCTGATGCCTATATTATAAAGGCCTGATTCGGGCACACTTATCTTCCATTCCACGCCGCCCTGCTGGGAATCCCAGTAGAGCACGTCCTCCTTGCCCTCATAGTCCTTTACCGTGACATTGGCACCGTCATCCAGCTGATAATCAGAGCCCTTTACCGATACCTCCGCCAGAGGCACGGATGCTCCTTTGTACTTATCTATATATGAATAATAGCCGCCGGGCTTCATATCGCCGCCCTCGGCAGGTTCCTCCGCTCCTCCTTCGGTCTCCTGAGCGAAGGCCGGCAGCGCCCCGGTCAGCATCAGAACCGCAAGTAGTATGGCAATTAGTTTACTGAAGGATTTCATAACAGCACCTCTGATTCCAAATCGTTTGATACTCCCTTGATTCGTTTGGGCAATCGTTTACCCGATTTAAACACTAATGGACACTCATCCATACCCACAGCTTGAGTGCATATCTTTAAACCGGGCGGTATCCAGGCTGCTGGAGCCCTGATCAAAACCTTACATTATATATGGATGCTTTATTGTATAAACAATACAATTATAACTTACGTTTATTATACAACCCGAATAGGTGGGTGTCAACATCAAATGTCCTTTCCGTACTGCACCTATTTGCCTATGTACCCATTTATTCCGTATGGATTGACATATGTAGCCGCACACCTTATAATCTATATATAAATAAGGAACACTTTATATATCTATCATCGCTGTAATCGTTTTCCCACCCACAAAATTCTAAACCAGGTATTCAGGCAAAATAAACATAAATACTTTTTAAGGAGTGAAATGCATAAATGAGGATAGAAAAAACGGGATCCAAATTAAAGCTTGTTTCCGACAGCCTGATATGCACCTTCGATCTTGGCACCGGCACCCTCGAATCCATTGAAAAAGGCAGCTATAAGCTTCCGCTTAAGGGCATAACCGTGGACGTAGGCTGTGACGGCGACTACATCCTGGACTCTTTGGTATTTGACAGCATGCTGGACAAGCGGACCTGGGAGCTGCCCCTCATTGCCCCTAAGCAGGGCAGGAGCGCAGCCGTATTCACTGGCTTTGAGGAAGGAGCTGACAGGCTTATCGCCAGCTACACCCTCGGCCCTCTGGACCTCAGGCTGGTGTACTCCTTTGCGGCAGGTACCCTCAAGGTCCATGCCGAGCTGGTCAACAGGACAGAAAAGGAGCTGTGGCTCAACGGGCTGGCCTTCATAACCGGCCTTGAGTCCGATGCCGTGTTTGATTTTCCTACCAACGTCCCCTGCGGCGAATTCGATACCAGGGCGCTTGAACCTTACAAGCCTGTGATCACAGGCCTTGTGAACTCTTGCGTCCACTCCGTCATAGGCACCGGCCACCTGAACCTTGCCTTCATCGACCCTATAGAGAAATGGTCCTGTGGGGTGTGGACTACCGGCACCATCACCGAGTATGCCTATGTGCCGAACCTTGAGGTGATGGCAAAGCCCGGAGAGCCCATTGTCTGCGGCGATCTGTACTTCCAGCCGGTTGAGGAAGAGAATCCCTATATTAAAATAAGGGAGTTGTACGAGGACCTGGGCTACAAGGCAGCCGACGATGGCATCAGGGAAGGGATCATGTACTCCTGCCATCCCCACGGCACCATGGATTCCAACTTCCCCCTCAGGTTCAAGATGAATGAATATGCTGAGTACCTTCCAAAGCTCAAGGATATGGGCATAGACCACGTATGGCTCCTGCCCATTTTCGACCACCCCGACGGCAACTGCTATCATTCCAGCGACCAGGCCATAATAGATAAGAGGTACGGTACCGACGAGGATGTCAGATACTTTGTCGATAGAGCCCACGAGCTTGGCATGACGGTCCTCTTTGACTATGTACCCCATGGACCTGCCAAACACCAGCCCCTGGCGGTCAACAACCCCGATTGGTGCTCCAGGAAGCAGGACGGGTCCCTGCAGATAGAGTGGGAATGTGTGTCCTTTGACTACAACAACCCTGAATACCAGGAATATACGGTCAACCTTGCATATGACCATGTGAAACGCTTCGGAGTGGACGGAGCCCGTATCGATTGCGCCATGGGCGGGCTTTCCAACTGGCGTCCCTACGGTGACAACCGTCCCAGCGCCAACGGTGTCAAGGCCGGAGTCAGCATATCCAAGGCAGTCAGGGACGGGTTCATAAAGGGCGGCAAAAAGCCCTTCAACCTGCCTGAGAACTTCCACCCTATCCCCAATTATTATCCCTATACCGACGTGTTCTACGGCATGAACCTATACCGGGTGTTATGCGAGCTGGACAGGCTCATCCACGATCATCCGGCTGAATACGTCAAAAAGCTGACCTCCTGGCTGGAGAAGGAATACTTGTCGACACCGGTCGGTTACACAAAAATGAGGTTCCTGGGCAACCATGACACCGTGTCCTGGGTATGGCAGTCAGCCAGAGCGACGGACTACTACGGAGTCGAGACTGCAAAAGCCCTCTGGGCTGTCATCACACTGATAGACGGTATGCCCATGATATACCAGGGTGACGAGGATCCGGCCATATACCTTAAGGAAGGCCCGGTGCTCCGTGACTTCTTCAAAAAGCTCTTTGCTGACAGGAAAGAATATATCGGCGACTCCAAGGAGATCGAATATATCTATACAGATACGCCGGTCATGGCCTTTATCCGGCCGGTAGAGGGCGGAAAGCGCCTGGTGCTCGTCAACCTGTCTAAGGAAAGCTGCACCTTCGATGCCGATAGGCACAACATCGGCCGGCTCAAGCTGCTGACGGGCAAAGTGACCCTGGAAGCTTCGATGATCTCGGTCGAGCCATATAGCTACGCCATATTCGATCTGGCATGAAGCACAGAATGATATAAGGAGAAAAATGATGCATAGTAAAACAACTAGACAAGTAACTCTTGCCCTTACTCTCCTACTTGTTTTCTCATTTGCAGGGTGTTCCCTTCCAGGCAAGGGGACACCCTCCCCATCTCCTTCTTCCTCTCCGGACCCTACGCCGCCTCCTTCCATCGACATAGATTTTGCGGCAGCCTATCCGGCCCTGAGCCCTGTTGAACTCGGCGCTGATGGGTATACGGCAGAGAAGAACGGCCTTGCCCTGAGCATTGATGGAAACGGTATGCTCAGGAAAATAGAGAGCGACGGCAGAAGCCTCGGCCTTGAGGGTATCTATATAGATGTCGGCGTCAATGGCAAGACCCTCCTGGACCAGGTCGGCTACGAGTCATTCCTTGACTTCAACACCTGGACCCTGCCGACGATAACCCCGAAAACCAAGCCCTTGCCGGAGCTCACACTGGAAGGGGTATTTGAAGGCGATGACAGCCTGGTGGTGATCCACTCCCTTGGAGACTTCGTGTGGCACACGGTATATGAATATAAGAGCTCCGGGCTGCTGAAGGTCTCAGCAAGGCTCCAGACTGTCGATCCCCAGAAAAAGCATATAAACGGCGTGACTTTTATTGCAAGGGGCATGGACCTGGACCTCGAGACCACATCCTACGAGTTCCCCGGCAACATCACAAGCGGTGTGCCGAGCAAGGTTTTCAGGCTGGCTGATTATCCGGCATCCTATGTTACCAGGACAGACTACTGCAACCCCATCGTCCACCTCCAGACCGGCGATTCCCACCTGAACGTGCTTTTTATCGACGAGCATGAGAAATGGGGTACGGCGGTATACCGCAACCGTGACGGGGGCGTGAACGTGGCCAATCAGCCTGCGGTAGAGTCCTATCTCGCCAAGGGAGATACCCTGGAGGTCGGCAATATGTATATCCAGCTGCCCAAGGGCGATCCCTACGGTGCAGTCGTGGACTTCTATGATTCCATGGGCTGGAGAGCCCCGGAGGATGGAGCATCCGACGGAGCCGTATATTCCGGCCATCCCTTCGGTACCATGGACAGCGGCTTCAGGGACGGGAAAAAGCTCCAGGAATACGCGGAATACCTGGATACGATCAGGGCCATGGGCTATAAAAACGTCTGGCTCCTGCCCATCAACCAGCATCAGAGCGGCAACGTTTACACTTCAACGGACTTTAGGAAGATCCATTTCATATACGGCGGAGATGAAGGCCTGAAGGTGTACACTGACAAGGCCCATGAGCTGGGTATGAGGGTCATGCTTGATTATGTGCCCCACGGCCCAGCGCCCCAGTACCCGATAGTCAAGGACAATCCCGACTGGCCTTCGAAAAGGATGGACGGCTCACTGCAGATCGAATGGGACTGCGTATCCTTCGACTACAATAACCCCGGCTTCTATGACCATATGGTCGAATGTGTGCTATACCATGCCAGCGAGCTGGGCGTCGACGGCTCCAGGATCGACTGCGCCATGGGCGGCCTGTCCAACTGGGATCCTGTTGAAGGCTTAAGGCCCAGCAGCTCAGGGCTCAGAGCAGGTTTGAACATAACCAAGGCCATCCGGGAAGGTTTCCTGAAGGCAGGCAAGCAACCGGTCATCCTGCCGGAGAACTTCCATCCAGTGCCCCAGTACGCGCCATATACTGACCTGTTCTACGATATGACCCTGTTCCGGATGATACATGACATGAGGGTCAGAAACTACGACGAGACCAGGTTTGCTGTAGAACTGGCCTACTGGCTGAGCGTTCAGCGCGCTGTATCCCCAAGGGGTCTAGTGCGGCTGAGGTTCATAAGCAATCATGACGTAGTATCCTGGACCTGGGACAAGGCAAGGCCTGTAAAGACCTACGGTACGGAAAAGGCAAAAGCCCTCTGGTCACTCACCCACTTTATAGACGGTGTGCCCATGATATACCAGGGTGATGAGAACCCTGAGATCTGGCGGGGCCAGGGCGAAAACCTGGTCCAGTTCTTCACTGAGCTGAATGAGGCCAGGGAAAAATATCTCGGAAATGAGTATGATATAGAGTATATCCTGAACGAAACGGCCGTAGTAGCCTTCAGGCGCTTTACCGACCGCGAGGACCGGCTGGTGCTCATCAACCTGTCCGGAGAGGAGCTTACCTTCGATGCAAGCGGCTATGACAAGTTCCTCTATAACCGGGGAGTGGCCCTGGACGGCAGCACGGCGGTCCTGTCCCCATACAGTGCGGCCATACTCGACAAGGCTGACTAGTAGGCACGAAGACAGTAAAAAGCATAAAAACAGAGCTGCGGTCAAGTACCGCAGCTCTTTTATCAGCCCTCTTGTTTCTATCCATCCTTATGCCAGATCGCAGCTGTCGTATTTATTTATATCATACACGATCATAGCTTTCATATTAACCTTTGTATCCGGTCTTGCTCCAGTTTAGAGCTGTGTCCCGGATCATTCTATATCCAGGCCCTTTTCAAGCCGGGCTATCATGTCGATCCGTTTTTGATGGCGGCCGCCTTCAAAGGGTGTTTCGAGCCAGATCCTTGCGATCATCCTTGCCAGGTCGGGGCCTACCACCCTGGCTCCTATGGCCAGCACATTGGAGTCGTTGTGCTCCCTGGAGAGCTTGGCAGAGTAGCAGTCACTGCAGACAACGGCCCTGATGCCGTCGACCTTGTTCGCTGCTATCGATATGCCTACTCCCGTGCCGCATATAAGGATCGCCCGCTCGCATTCCCCGTTTGCCACCGCTCTTGCAGCCCTCGCGCCGTAGATAGGATAATCCGTGCGCTCCTTTGTATATGCCCCATAGTCCTTGTATTCAAGGCCCATCTCATCAAGCAGGGCCATTATTTCCTTCTTGAGATCTATCCCTACATGGTCGCTTGCCAAAGCTATCATTGCGCTGCCTCCTTCTTTTCCAGTGCCTTAAAGGCGTATATACCGGCCCCTCTTACCCCGTTTTCCTGCCTTTGCTCAGAATATATGATCCTGAGTGTCTTTTCGGGGAAGGGCTTCCGGGTATGCTTCCTGATGAAGCCTTCAAAGAGGTCTCTTGGGAAATCCTTCATCTGGAGTACTCCGCCGCCCAGGATAACGTACTCGGGATCGAGGATATTTATCTCTGCAGCGATCGGTATGGACAAGGCCTCTACAAAGTCCTGTATCAGAGGCTCATCACCGTGCTTTACAAAGATGTCCGATATATCTGTTTTGGAATAATGCGCTTCATGTATATGCTCAAGCATCTTGCCGCCGCTGTAATTCTCTATGCATCCTGTATTGCCGCAGCCGCAGAGGTCGTCTCTGCCCAGGACGGGTATATGTCCCAGCTCGCCTGCCGACCCTGAGTAGCCTGAATATATGGAGCCGTTGATCCAGATGGCATTTCCGAAGCCGGTGCCTATATAGCAGGCCATGACTATGCCGCTGGTTTCCAGCTTCAGGTCATACATATCGTTGCTGATCAGCATGTTTACATCCCTGTCCAGAAATACCGGGATGCCATGCTCCTTTTGCAGTATGTCCACAATGGGTATGTTGTCGACTCCCTTGACGTTAGGGGCTGAGACAACATACTTCTTTTCCTTGTCTATGGTGGCGGGGAAACCCAGCGATATTGCCAGAGGTTTGCCGAAACCGGCATTTCGTTCTATATAGTCTCTGATATACCTGCTCAGGTTCTCTGTGGAGCTTATACCGTCCAGTATGGACTGGCTGTCGGTTATAACGAAATTCTCGACCCTGTACTCCTTGTTTACCATTCCCGTTCGGATATTGGTACCGCCTATATCCATGCATAAGATCCATTGGTTCAAACTGTTCACCTTACTTCCCTGTTGAAATTATCCATCATTATGCTGTATGCCCTGCCGACATCCGGATCGTTCTTGAACAGGCCGGTATTACCCATGACAAATATCTCTGCGCCTGCTTCCGTAAGCATCTTGAATGTCTTCTCATTGCAGGCCCCGTCCACCTGGATTTTATAGTGGTAATCGTTTTCGCCGCGAAGCCTGACCGCCTCTCTTATCTTGTCAAGCATTTCGACCACAAACGGGCTCCCGGAATATCCTATGTCAACCGTCATGATCGTGAGCAGGTCCACATGATTGAGATAATGCTTTATATACTCAAGTGGAGTCGCTGGATTGAGCGCGATGCCAACCTTGCATCCAAGGGATTTGATTCTGCTTATCAACCTGAAGGCATGGGTGTTAATCGTTTCCGCATGAAGCGAAATATAAGTCGCCCCTGCCGCAGCGAGCTCATCAATATATTGGCCGGGATCGTCGACCATGAGATGGGCTTCGATGGGCAGCTTCATCGCCGGTGCCAGGTGTTTTACGAAAAGCGGCGGAAGCATGAGATTGGGGCTGAAATGTCCGTCCATTATGTCAAAATGATAGTAATCGGCGCAGCCGTTCAAGGTTTCTATCTGTGATCTTATATCCAAAAGATCCATGCACATTACAGATACTGAGAACTGTGCTTTCATTGCCGGTGCTGACCCCCTATTCCGCGTATACGCATATAAATGTATCTGTCGAACCATCAGGTGGTGCTTCGCTTTACAAGCTCTACAGGAAGCACATAGTACTTCTTATCTATCTCCTTGCCGTCTATCAGCTTGAGCAGAAGGTCCACCGCCAGCTCTCCCATCTGGGTGACATTCTGGTTGATAGTGGTGATCGGGGTACTGCAGTGCTTGGATATCGAAATGTTGTCAAACCCAACAATCTTCACCTGTTCGGGTACCTTTATGCCTCTGGACTCAAGGGCGACCAGGGATCCCAGCGCCAGCCAGTCTGTAGATGCAAAGATTCCATCAAACTTCACATTGTTGTCTATCAGTCTTATCACTTCGTTGTAAGCCGCATCAAAGCTGATTTCAGACAGCCCTATGATAAACCGTTCATCAGGCACCACGCCAAACTCCCGGTGGGCCCTTATATATCCCTCGCAACGGCTTTGGTGGGCCGAGGTACGTCTTTCATCAGTAAGGAAAATGATACGGCGGCAACCGCATTTCAGCATCTCCTGAGCTGCCAGGCGCCCGCCTTCGAAGTTGTCCGATTCTATAAATACTATATCCTTTCGGGTCGTGGAAGGCCAGCGGTCGATGTAGACAGCGGGTATCCCGCGGGGCTCCTCATGCTTGACACGTGTATCACCCGCTATATATATGGTACCGCTGACCCTGTTCAGGTTGAGCACTTCCAGATAGCGCTTTTCAAGCTCCGGGTTCTCGCTGGTGTTGCATACAAGAGTCGTATACCCGGCTCTGAACAGGTTCTTTTCAACCTCTTGTATTATCCTGGCAAAGAATTCATTGGTGATATCAGGCACCACGATTCCGATCGTGTTGGTCTTGTTGGTCCTCAGCCCCTTGCCCAGCATGTTGGGCGAGTAGTTGTGTTCTTTGATGATGCGCAAGACCCGTTCTTCTGTGTCCTTTGAGTATCTCCCGTTGCCGTTGATCACCCTGGATACCGTGGCTACTGATACACCTGCCAGTTTGGCTATGTCCTTTATGGTAACCTGCTTTTTCACTGTTTATCACACTCATATATATTTAATGTATATAGTATACATGCAAATATGAACAACAGGCATGTTCCCTGATTTGACCGCTATAAATCAGATTATCATACCGGAATGACATAGTCAATATATGACACTGGTCGTCAACGGCTGACAGCAGGGCCGGCCTAGCCCATTCGGATCACGGCTTTTATAAACCCGGCAGGCTTTTCTTTCATAACATTGAATGCCTTGTCCAGCTCATCCAGGGCAAATTCATGGGTGATCATGGGCTTCATTCTAAACAGCCCCTTCTCTATAAGGGACAAGCCTTCCTTTTGGCACTCTATATGCACCTGGTCCCTGCGCTCATGGGCGTTTATCACTGTGATGGCCTTCCAGTTCCAAAGCTCCATATTTACCAGCCTGGGGCCTCCCTGGTGGTAGCCGGTAATGGCAAGGGTGCCGTGTACCGCGGTCATCTGCCCCGCCAGGTCCAGACCCTTCTGGTTGCCGCTGGCCTCTATTACGACCTCCACTCCCCTGTCCATCTGGTCCCAGTCAGTTACCTTGTATATATCCTTCACTTCATCAGGGTGTACGGCCATGTCAGCGCCGAACATAAGGCTATTGTCCCTGCTTTCCTGCCTTACATCCACAGCGATCAGATTTTTTGCGCCCTTGTACTTCAAAAGCTGCACCATGCCCAGGCCCATAAAGCCCGTACCTATGACCGCCGCGTTTTCGCAGGGAAGGCTGTCGATACGCCTTAGTCCGCTTAGCAGGCAGGACAAAGGCTCTCCCAATGCCTCACAGTCCTCAAGTGAGTCCGGGACCTTTACTAGCAGGCGGTAATCTGCCTTGGTGTACTCGGCATAGCCCTTATATATCATGCCCGTGACCCGGTCGCCCTTCTTGAATCCCTTGACGTCGCTGCCTGTCTTCTCTACGATGCCAACTACCTCATGGCCCAGCTGCATACCCTTGCCGTAATCCGCAAGCCAGGTCTGGTATTCAGAGGTGCATACGCCGCATAGCAGCACCCTGATCAGCACCTCGGTGCTTCCTATCTCCGGGATGGGCATTTCAACTGTCTCAGAACGGCCGTTGCCTAACAGCACATTGCATTTCATATATAACATCCTAACTTGTTTTTGTATTACGCTGATTGCAGAACAGGCTAACTCAAGCCAAAATTATGGTTAATCGTTTAACCTTAGCTATATGATACCACTATTTATGATAATAATCAATATACTTATATATCAATGATATATCAGGCCGCTTTCGATCCCTGATGTAAAAAATGTAATAATATGTATAATGATGCTGTCCGGCAGACTGCCAAAACCAGGCATCCACAACCATGAAGGGAGATGACCCATGAAACCCAAAACCTACAGCCGTGAGCATATCAAGTTGTGGCCTACCCCCTCGGAGGGACCGGCGCCGGTATGTTCTGCATCGAGGGTACCGGAGCCTTTTCCCATTTCTCCTTTTACCACCGCCCGGAGGTTTTCAATGAACCATATATAATATCAGCCCTGTGCCTGAAGGGAAAAGACAAAAACACAGCCGTAGTGCTGGAAGGCCAGGTGCCAGAATGGAAAATTTTCAGGCAGGAAGGCGGCGGCAACGGCTTGTACAGGAAGAGCTACGGCCTTGCCCGATTCAAAAACTCCGCTTTCACAGCAAGATTCCCCTTCGGGACAGTGGAGCTTACCGATGAAGACCTGCCCGTCAAAGTCGAGATAACCGGCTGGAGCCCCTTTATCCCAAACAACACCTTCGATTCCTGCCTGCCGGTAGCCGGTGTCGAATACACCTTCTGCAACAATACAGGCACTGCCCTGGATATGGTATTTTCATTCCACTGCAGCTCCTTCCTGTCACCCAAGGAACCGGGCAGGGGACGGACCCGCGTGTCGCGGACACAAAACGGCCTTATGTATGAGTTTATGCCAGAGACAGGCCGGGAGTTCGACAGAGGCTGGTTTTCAGTAGAGTGTGACAGTCCGGGCACGGCAGTAGACCCCCGCTGGCTCAGGGGTTTCATGTTCGATGACCTTATGAATATGTGGAGGCATGTTGAAAACGGTGATGTGGTTGATGACCAGCCGTATCCTTATACAGACGACCGCCAAAGCCCCGGCGGAAGCATATATGTGCCCCTTTCCCTCCCATCGGGAGAGTCACGGACCATCGTCCTAAGGTTCTCATGGTATGTGCCTGACTCCAATCTGCGGGTAGGCGCTGAATTAGGCGAAGGCAACACCGCTTGCTGCAGTACCGCCTGCTGCTGCAATGAAAATACCGAGACCAGGCTGCCGGGCTACAGACCGTGGTATGCATCCCAGTTCTCATCCATCCATGAGGTGTCCGAATACTGGAGAAGCTCCTAGGAAGCCCTTCGTCGGGAGACAAGGCTTTTTACGGATACCCTTTATTCGACCACCCTGGATGATGAGATAATGGATGCTGTCGTCTCCAATCTGTGCATCCTGAAGTCCCCCACCATACTGAGGCAGCATGACGGGCGGCTTTGGGCGTGGGAAGGCTGCTGCGACAGTGAGGGCTGCTGCCACGGGTCATGCACCCATGTGTGGAACTACGCCCAGGCCATTTGCCACTTGTTCCCCGAGCTTGAGCGAAGCCTGCGATATACGGAGTTCAACGAGTCCCAGGATGAACAGGGCCATCAGAATTTCCGGTCCTCCCTGCCGATCAGGGAATGCGACCACAGCTTCCATGCTGCCGCAGACGGGCAGCTCGGCGGTATAATCAAGCTGTACCGGGATTACCATATATGCGGTGACAGGCAATGGCTCATGAGCCTGTGGCCCAAGGCAAAGCAAAGCCTGGAATACTGCATAAGTCTATGGGACAGGGACCGCAGCGGCCAGCTCAAATATCCCCATCACAATACATATGATATAGAGTTCTGGGGGCCGAGCGGTATGACCCAGTCCATATATGTACCGGCGCTTAAGGCTATGGCCCTGCTATGCGTTGAAGTAGGCGAAGACAACGGAGAATATGAACGCCTGTACGGGCTGGCCAAGGAATATCTGGAGTCAGAGCTGTATAACGGCGAATATTTCTATCAGAAAGTCATGCATGAAGAGCTGGGCCTTGATTATCTCAAGCTGCACCCGGACCTCACCCCGGAGAGCATCGAGCTTGTCAAAAAGGAAGGGCCCCATTACCAGTATGGCACAGGCTGCCTCAGTGACGGGATCATCGGCGACTGGATGGGCTTTTCTGCGGGGCTTGAAAATCAAATCGACAGTGAAAAGGTGACCGGTCACCTGAAGAGCGTATACAGATACAATTACAAGCCCAGCCTGCTACGCCATTCAAATGTCCAGCGCCCCAGCTACGCCTTATCCGATGAAGGCGGGCTGGTGCTGTGCACCTGGCCTGATGGCAGCAAACCAACGCTACGTATGATATATGCTGACGAAGTATGGACCGGCATCGAGTACCAGGTGGCTGCCCACATGGCATCCAAGGGATTGACGGAAGAGGCGCTCAGGATCGTAAAAAGCGCCCGCAAGCGCTATGACGGTACTGTCAGAAATCCGTTCAACGAATATGAGTGTGGGCATTGGTACGGGCGCGCCCTCTCCTCCTACTCCCTGCTGCAGGGCTTCACCGGAATACGGTATGATGCTGTCACCGGGAAACTCACCATAGCCCCGAGATTAGCCGGCGATTTTACATCCTTCCTATGCACCGCCTTTGGGTATGGACTGGCCGGCGTCAAGAACGGAGAGCCTTTCTACAAGGCTGTGGCCGGAAATGTCGAAATAAAAGATATAGAGTACATCCCCTATGACAGCAGGCCATGATCAGGTATTGTCCTGCTGTGCGATCAGGATATTTGGCTTGTTTTACACTGCACCGCTTCAGACGGTGCAGTTTTTTGCGTGGCTAAACGTTCTTATCATATTCATTGGACATATGATGGATCCTTATAAATATAAATGTATACATCCTCCAGTGAAGGAGCAACTTCCTGTGCATCAAAAGCCAATTCCCGGGAACCTGATATGATCCTGGCCTTTACTATATCCTTTTCCTTGACCATAGATACTATGTTATGATCTTTTTCAAATTCATGGAGCTTGTCAACCGGTACATGACATTCAAAGACCTTGCCTTCAAGCATCTTTGTAAGGTGCTTCTGAGTGTCCTTGTAAATCATAACTCCTTCTTTAAGAAGAATTATTTCTTTTGAGATGTATTCAACATCAGGCACTGCAAAGGCCGAGATCATTATAATGATCATGCAAGAAAATAGGATCATTGTTCTCCTTGCATAGCCCATTTTCAACGTACCCATTTACTAGATAATTGTAATCCTGGTAAATTTACTATAAATGATACCTGCAAATTCTTAGGAAAATCTGAGCAAAATCCTTAAGAATTTCTTACATTTTACTTCCAGGATTTATTGAAGCATTATAAGCTAATAAAAAGAACCCGGGCTGTTGCCCGGGTCCATATTTGTGTTGATATGCATATCAGATGACATGTCGTTGTGGATCAACGCTTGTTATAAATGTTCTCCGCCTTATAGATAAAACCTATCATCTGCCCGTATGAAGCAGACAGTCCACCGGTGATTTTGCTTTTATCCTCTGTTGGCGTGCCTGTTACTTCTCCGGAAACGATTTTTTCTGCCAGGGTCCTTACATCCCTGATGTACTGCATGCCAAAGTTCAGATTTTTCTGGCAGTCATGTCCCGGATACAGCCTGAGCCCATCCATGCCCTCTACATGCTTTTCCAGCTTTCTAAGCTCTTCTGCATATGCCTCTATGGATGTGCAGCAGGGCAGTTGCATCCACAAAACTCCGGTACCCAGCGCATCACTGGTAAACAGCAGCTGTCTTTCGCGGTCAAGCAGGACTACTGAGCCTGGAGTATGTCCGGGCAGCGCGACCACCTCGATCTTATACGTGCCGATGTCAAATACTTCGCCGCCTTTGAGATCGATAATTTCCGATGCTTTGACCTTAGTCCTGAACATGGAGTTCAGAATAGGTACATCCTTATGAGACATATACACCCTTTCAAACTGGCCCATACCTGCGGTATGATCCCCGTGTCCGTGAGTGATGACCAGATCCACAGGCTTGTCAGTCAGCGTGGCAATGTACCCGGCCAGGTCGGCTTTACTTTCCCCAGCGTCGATCAAGAAGGCCCTGGTGGTTCCCTCCAGCAGATACATATCTACGCCAAAAGCCGCTCCCTCCGGCTTATCCGTTATCTGCCACACTCCCGGCATAAGAAGCTGTGACGTGTAAGGCGATTTCATCGTTCCATCATCCTTTCATACTCCTTGTTTTATTCCTGAGCCGTGCCGCTTTTTCTGATATAATCTTCTACCGCAGCCCGGCATTCTCCCAGAAATGACTCCTCACCAAGTGTATTGATCTTGAAAAAGACAGCCTGGCTGCCCCCGGAGGTTATGGCAGAGATGAACAGGTCCTGACCTGTCCCGAAAAGGGTGACGTTAAGGCTTACACGGTTGCCTCCCACCCAGCTGTACCGCTCGTATACCCTGACAGCCAGCCTCATCTGCTCTGACCTTACATCGCTCCCGTCCTCATAGCTGGCAGAAATGCTGCCTTCAGTTATCCTTTTATGTATCCAGTTGAGCAGCTCATCAAAGTTGCCCTTCAGCCTGCGCTCATATTTTGCCATAAAATATGTCCCTTTCCGTTATGGTTTTGGCCTTTTCATCACAGCTATCACATATCTGCTGGAACCATAGGACTGGTTTGTATCAAAACAGCTTACCAGCTCCCAGCCCTCGTAGCCGTATCTGTTCAGGACCTCATTGAATGTATCCGTGTCGAGTATGCCGCCTGTTATACCCTTTGTTTCGAATTTCAGCGTCTTGTATTCCCACCTGGTCATATGATCAATCCTTTCATGGTTTGATTATCACATCCATTACATCACCCGGAGGAAATATTTGAAATCCATTCGTCGATCTGTATGCCGGATTATAAATTGCCGGCCTTGCTGGTTATTGATATAATGTATGCAAACACTGGTATGCAACGACATATACGACTTTGTCGATGCCATTCCGGTTCCCGGACACTGCTGATATAAACGAGCAAATCGAACCAAAAGGAGAGGCTGTATTGAAAAAGCCCGATTTCAGTGGCAGAGAGCTTGCAAAGCATTTGATCATGATTTCCCTGGACGCCCTGTCGGAGAGCGACTGGGAGACCGTCAGGACCCTGCCCAATTTTCAAAGGATCATAGCAGACGGTACATATTCCACATCGTTGAAAAGCGTCTTCCCGACCCACACCTATGTGGTGCATACCTCGATCGTGACCGGTACATATCCTGACAGGCACGGCATCATCCACAACCACCAGCTGCAGCCCTTTGTGCCGGATGAAGACCAGACCTGGTACTGGTACCGGCATGAAGTAAAGGTGCCCACTCTATATGACCTGGCAAAAAAGCACAATATGGTGACTGCAGGGCTTTTATGGCCTGTGACCGGTAAGTCCTCGATCAGGTATAACATGCCTGAGCTGGCCGCGATCAGGGGTGAAAGCCAGGCCCTCAAGATCATACGGAATGGCTCTCCCCTCTACTGCATCGGCCTGGAGCTCAGGCTGGGAAAGAAAAGGGTGAGTATGGAGCAGCCCCATCTGGATGATTTTGTGGCCCTTTGCGCCGTTGACACCATAAAGCGCAAGAAGCCCAACCTGATGCTGGTCCATCTGACAGACCTGGATAGCACCAAGCACAAATGCCGCACCGACAGCCCGGAGGTAGACAGGTCGCTTGAAAGGCTGGACAGGCGTATAGGTGAGATCCTGGATGCTGTCAGGGCCACAGGCATTTATGACGATACGGCTTTCATACTGCTGGGCGATCACGGGCAGATAAATGTGGATCACAATGTACACCTGAACAACCTACTCAGGGATGCAGGGTTTATATATGAAGAAAACGGCAGACCTGCCTGGAAGGCATACCTGCAGACCACAGGCGGCAATGCCTACCTGCACGTCAAGGACAATGACAAGGAAGTGGAACGAGAGGCTGTGGACCTCCTGAGGCGGGCAATGGATGCCGGCCGCTATGGCATAGAAGCCATATATGACAGGGCTGAGCTTGACAGGCTGCGTGCGCCGAAGGAAATAAGCTATGTCGTCGAAGCCCGGCCCGGCTATCACTTTTGCGATGAGCTCCACGAGCAGACAGTGGAAAGCTATACAGAGCAGGGCAAGAAGTATGCGACCCACGGTTATTCGCCGGAAAAGCCGGGTTATAAGTGCATATTCCTGGCCTTCGGCCCCGGTATCAAAAAAGGCTTCGATGCAGGCCCGATAGAGATGGTGGATATAGCCCCTACGGCCGCCAGGATACTTGGCATGGATTTCTATGCCTGTGACGGCAGGGTATTGGATGAGATCATCGATAAAAAAACTTAGGGAAGCTTGCCAGCTTCCCTTTTTCATTCAAATATGGTTTAAGTCCATGGAATATGGTTATTGGTCCATGGTTCGTTTATCTACACCGCCAGGCCCTGGAGGCTGTCCTGGGCCTTGCATAGCTGGGCGTAGAGCCCGTTTGCCCTGAGCAGCTCGCTGTGGGTGCCCTTCTCTGCTATCCTGCAGTCCTTCAGCACGATTATCTGGTCCGCATCCTGTATGGTCGAAAGCCTGTGGGCTATGACTATGGTGGTCCTGTTTTCCTTGAGCTTGTTCAGAGCCTCTTGGATCAGCAGCTCGGTTTGGGTATCGACTGACGAAGTAGCCTCGTCCAGGATAAGAATGGGAGCGTTCTTGAGTACGGCCCTGGCGATCGATATCCGCTGCTTCTGCCCGCCCGAAAGCTTGACTCCCCTCTCACCTACCCTGGTATCATACCCCTCGGGCAGCTCCATGATAAAGTCGTGGGCATTGGCCATTTTGGCGGCCTCGATGACCTCCTCCTCAGTAGCATCCTGCCTGCCGTACAAGATATTTTCCCTGACAGTGCCGTTGAACAAAAACACATCCTGGGACACGATGCTGATATGCTTCCTCAGGCTGGCCTGGGAGACGTTCTTGATATCGATGCCGTCTATCAGGATCTCTCCCTCCTGGGGATCGTAAAACCTGGGTATCAGGTTGGCCATGGTAGTCTTGCCGACCCCTGTGGGGCCTACCAGAGCCAGGGTCTCTCCGGGATCCACGCAGAAGGATATATCCTCAAGGACCGGTATGCCCTCTACATACCTGAAGCTGACGTTATTGAAGGTGATCTGCCCCCTGACCTTGTCAAGCTCTATGGCTTCGGGCAGGTCCCTTATTTCCGACTCCTCATTGAGTATCTCCAGCACCCGCTCGGCGCTCGCAAGGGCATGCTGCAGGCCCTCATTTATTCGCCCCAGGGCTGTTATCGGCTGGTAGAAGGAGCCTATATACAGGAGGAAAGCGACCAGGTCCTCGACGGGAAGGCGGGCGCTCAAGGCCAGCCTGCCGCCGAACAGGATCACCAAAACGGTCCCAAGGCTCGATACGAACTCGACGCTCGGATAAAAGGCGTTGGAAAACCTCAATGCCTTTAGTATCGCAATAGTGTGGCTGCCTACTGACTTATCCACCCTGCCGCTCTCATACTTCTCCTTCGTAAAGGATTTTATCTCCTTTATACCCGAGAAGTTGTCCTGGAGTATGGCGCTCATCTCGCCATTCCTCACCTGGGCCTGCTTGAACAGGGGCCTGGATATGCTGCTTGATTTCACTACCAGCCAGGCAAGGAGGGGTATCGGTATCAGGGTGTAAAGGGCCAGCACGGAGTTCATCATGAAGAGCATGACGGATACGCCGACCAGCATGAGGGCGTTGACCACGATCGTCGGTACTGCGTGGGCGAGGAGCATCTCAAAGTTCCGTGTATCGTCAATGACCCGGGCCATCAGGTCACCGGTCTGTTTATCCTGGTAATAGCGAAGGGAAAGCTTCTGCATGTGGTCATACAGGTCCCGCCTTATTTCATGCAGGATATGCCATGCGGCATAGTGGGATACATATTCGGTGCCGAACTGGGCCAGGGCCCTTATAAAGTATACACCGAGCGCAAGCAGGGCCATTACGGCTATGCTTTTGAAAAAGCTGTCATCTATCCGGCCTTCGGTATCGACGATCCGGATCAGGCTGCGGATCATCTGCGGCGGTATCATGTTCATTACCGTTACCGTTACCATCGAGATCGTAGCCAGGGCCAGGTGGCCCTTGTAGGGTTTCATGTATCGGAGTAATGCCTTGAGCTCCTTCATAACGTCTCCCCTTTGCTTGTATTTATGATCAGCTCTTTCAATGCCTGGGCTACCCCCGCGTTTTCAGCGCTGTCAGTGACAAGGTCGCATACGGCCTTGACCTCCTCGGGGGCATCCTTCATAGCAACGCTGATCCCGGCAAACCTCAGCATATCCATGTCATTGCTGCTGTCGCCGATGGCTATGCAGCACTCCCTCCGGATATCCAGCTTCTCAAGCAGGATCATCATGCCGGCTGCCTTGCTGCAGCCCTTGAGGCCGAACTCGAAATATCCCTCATGCTGAAATATGTTGAAATCAGGCTCCAGCAGTTCAATATCAGCCTTTGACGGGATCCCGGCCACGGTAGCCTTGGATATGCGGGCTCCGGTCAAAACAGCGGCAGGGTCAGAACCGCTTTCGATTACTGTCCTGTCCTTGCTGTTTTTGAAGTTTATATAATATAGCTTTTCTATGCCCTCAAGGATACAATGCCTGCCTGTTGACATAAAGTGTTCGGCGATCCTGATGAGCCTGGCATCGGGTATCGTGACGCAGTGGACCACCTTGCCCCCCAGGGTCACATATGAGCCGATACCTGCTACGATGCCGTCTACTTCCACCCTGTCCAGCACGAACCCCGGTATGCAGGCCAGGGACCGGCCTGTGTTGATAAAAACCTTATGTCCCTGCCTTCGCACCCTTGCTATCGCCTCTATGTTGGCCTCAGGAATGGTGCCCCCGCTCATCAAGGTCCCGTCTATATCGATAAATACTGCATACTTCTTGCAATCCATATTCGCTGCCCCATTTATCTATAATAAGCACACCATATAAGTATACAGCATTTACTCATATGAAACCAGGCATAGAATCAACCGGATCTGCATTTTCGCATTTTTATGAGCCGCAAGCATAAACAGACAGCCGCGCCTGCAAAGGAACCGCTTGAGTCAATGAGCACATCTTTAAGCTGGCAGCTCCTGCCCGGTATGAACGACTGGTGGTATTCATCCAAGACTGCATATCCTGTGCTTATCAATACCGCAACCACCGCTGATTCCACTAGCCGCCTCCTATTGGCGTAGTTTGCGATAAAAGTCAGGATGCCAAGCACGAAATATATGGAGAAATGGGCAGCCTTGCGTATGAAAAAGCCCAGATCCATGCCTGAAATATCCATACCCAGCATTTCAAGCAGATTTGCTATATGTATCGTTATACAGCCGCTGAGCCGGGATGAATCCTGACCGGGCTGATGGGAGAAGGCGAATATCACACCCATCCATAGGATGGGCAATGCCCAAAGCCATATGTTCCTGTTATTGCTCTTATGCATACCATGATCCTTTCGTCATTCGTCGCATGCGGCTCTCCTGAGCAGCCGCTCCGGTCTCAATCATCATCGGTTTCCACTATCTCTGCTGCATCATAGTCTTCAAGGGGTATGAACAGGTTCATGTACTCATAGGTGCCGTCCGGCTTCCTGTATCTGATATGTATATACAGGCTGCCGGCAAAATCCAGGGGCATATCGTACCTGTACCAGTCGATATGGTTGAAGCTGTACTCAACATCCGTATATTCGCCTGATACATTCAGCATGAGCCTCCGTATGCCTCCCGGCTGGTATATGTTGGGATCGATGCTGTATATTTTCCCATCCGGATCGTCCTTTCCCATACCCTTTGCTTTGTTACCGACTATCTGTGCCTTCCCGCTGCCCGTGTAGGCCGGTATGGGTATTCTGACCACGCCTTCCTTGTCTTCATCGTGTATTATATTGCTTAGAACAGGGGGCTTGGCCACAGGACTGACCGACATATCTCCATAGCCGTGCCCGGATGTAATCCTCTTTGACCTAAGGCCAAGCAGGATGATAAAAACAACTGCAGCTGCCAGAGGAATAGCTGCGATCCTGACCAAAGGCCTGATGCTGATAGCTTCGGCCTTACCATGCCTGATAAGCCTTTTCACTCCGGGGATCACCTTTGCATCTCTTCCCCTGGCTTGCCTGTACATGCATGAGATCTCCTGCTCCAGCTCGGTGATGCTCTGGTACCTGTACTCAGGGCTGAACATTGCACACTTCCTGACTATCCTGCAGATGCTGTCCGACAGATCATTCCTGCAATTGCTTATGTCCTCCAGCCTGAAGTTGCTTACGACCGGGGCTTTGCCGGTCAGCAGAAAGTAGAGGGTAGTGCCAATGGTGTAGATGTCGGTCCTGACATCCGTCTGACTGAACCCAAACTGCTCAGGCGCCGCGTACCCTTCCGTACCCAGAAATATCGTATCCTTGCTGGAAGTATCCTTGTACTGCCTGATCGAGTCCAGATCGAAAAGCCTGATGCTGCCATCCTGCATGAGCATTATGTTGGAGGGCTTGAGGTCCCGGTATATGATAGGGTCCCTCATCCCATGGAGATATTTGAAGATGCTGCAGATCTGCCTTAAGATGCAGATTGCCGCTTCCTCGGTTATAGGCCCGTTTTCCTCCACATACTTGTCAAGGGTGATGCCGCTCAAAAACTCCTTTACCATATAAGCGTAGCTTTCCGTGACGCCGACATCCTCTATCCTTACTATCCCCGGATGGCTCAGCGCTTTCAGGATATCAGGATCGAGGCTGACTTTGCTGTTGGCTATGACCTTCAGCACGTACTTTTTGTTCGTTGCCCTCTCTCTGAGCAGGTACACGCTGGTCGCGTTATTATGATATATCATGCTTTCCAGATGATACCTGGCGAGAAGCTTCGATCCGAATTCGGTGCTGTATAGATCGTACTCGATGCTGTTTTCAAAAGCCTGTGGATTATTGCCCACCATCATCAACCCCCATGTATATCTCATCTACCATGGAGCATTTCATGATTCAATTATACCAAACTTTATACGGATAAACTAATTTTACTTTATTTTGACAATAGTAGAACGCATAATTGTTATATTATATGGAATACTGTAAGATTTTGAGTTATAATGTAGTATATACCTCTGCTGTACAGACATACAAAAATATAGGAAGGTGCATGTTATGAGCAATACCGGCGGAAGCACCGCAGAATTGATGAGGATGCTGTCGACAGCGCACGATATCGGCCATTTCCTGGAGGACAACAAGGACAGGTTCGTCGAGCCCGACTTCACGGCTTGTCTAAACGAACTTCTCAGGGAAAAGAGGCTGACGATAGCTCAGGTCGTGGCCAGGTCGGGGATGAGCCAGTCATACTGCTATCAGGTGTTCAAGGGTATCAGGATGCCCTCAAGGGACAAGATCATACAGATCGGGATAGGCATGGGGCTGTCTCTGTCCGAGGTCAACAAGCTGCTGAGAGCAGCCGGAAAGCTGGAGTTGTACTGCAAATATAAAAGGGATGCAGTGATAATATTCGCCATCAACAACAAACTGACCTTTATGGATCTCGAAGAGCTCCTTTATGAAAAGGGCCTCGATACCCTGTCAGATTACTGATCATATACTGACATGCCTACATCGTTCCTTATATTTCCTTAAATATTTATTAAGAATATATTACTTTTATATGAATATTTTGATATAATAATTGCACAAATAATTCCTGATCCATGATCCGCATGTGTTATCGAGGTTGTATATGAGACTAAAAACCAAGCATAAACAACTGAATAACCGTTTTTTCACCATAATAATCGTTCCCAGGGCATCAAGCAAGACCATGAGCATAAAGATTCCAAAATGGATCTTTATACCCGTGCTTGTCCTGGTAGCGGCAGCCTCCTATACTGTGGGCAGGATGCAGAACGACATAAGCTCACTCAATAAGGAGCTTGCTGACAAGAACGCCTCCCTCTCCGAGTATTTGCAATTGCTTGACCTTTCTGCCAGCAATATAAATGAACTGGAAGATGATATCGAATCCTACAAGCAAAGGCTTATCTCCCTGCTGGCAGTCACTGAGGACCTCGACAGGAGGACAGCGGAAGCCACTGCGATAAATATGCGGATCATAGAGGAAATAGGAGACCTGTTGGGGCTGAAGATCGAGGTCAAGGAAGAGGACAAGCTCTCCTCACGAAACGGTGACAGGCCGGACATCAACAGCCTGCTGCCTCAGAGCGCTACCTTCAATCAGGGCTATGCGGTCCTCACACAAGAGCTGCTCGAGGCGGAAAGCAGCCTGCAAACCCTGGAGACCTCAACCGTCAAGCTTAGTGACCGGTTTGAGGAGATGAAGAATTACCTTAAGGCCTACCCGTCCATCCTTCCTGTCAGCGGCAAGTTCACTTCTGATTTTGGATACAGGAGAGATCCCATAACAGGCAAAGGCAAGGATTTCCACTCCGGGATCGACATCAAGGCTGAAATAGGGACCAAGGTAAAAGCCACCGGTGCCGGTACGGTATCCTTCGCTGGCTATAGAAGCGGTTATGGCTACCTCGTTATAATAGACCATGGCTTTGGGATAGAGACCTACTATGGCCATAATTCAAAGCTGCTGGTAAAACGCGGGCAAAAGGTGGAAAGAGGGGATATCATAGCAAGATCCGGCAACTCCGGACGGAGTACGGGACCCCACGTGCATTATGAAGTAAGGGTCAAGGGGGTAGCAAAAAACCCGCTGGATTTTATACTTAAGTAAAGGGGGGGACAGAATGGGCAAAAAGAACAGTAAAACGCAGTACGACAAGGTAAGCACGATAATAGCCGATGATGTAGTTATAAAGGACGGCCATCTGCAGGCCGAGAAGACGATCAGGATCGAGGGGCGGCTGCTCGGCGATATAAACACCAGGGGGTCCCTGGTGATCGGCACCAGCGGTCATGTCGAAGGCGATATCTCCTGCGAAAACATCCTGATCTGCGGCCACATCCAGGGCAATATCAAAGCCTGCGGCCAGATCCACATAACAGAAACGGGCGTAGTCAACGGCGATATCACATGCCAGAACATCGTAATAGACGAAGGTGCGATTTTTACTGGCAAATGTACGATCAACAAGGAACCGGTGAAGAAAGGCAACGGTTTGTTTACTCCAAATAACAAAGTAGATACTTCGGGCAAATAGCCCGCTTTTTTTCTGCTTATTTCTTCCTGAAAGGCTGACATTTTAGTATATGGAATAGTATACCCTATTCCACTTGTGCCGCGGTGAGAATCGCAGCAGCAGATCTATTCATATTTGACGGCAAACTCATAGACGCTGCTACAACGGAGCTCCTGCCCTATGGCTTTGCTTCTCAAAATACGGTCCTGTTTTGCTGGTGACTCCGTTTTTCGCAGGAATAGGCAACAGTGGCTTCAACGTAGCCACTGTTACCTATAGATATACCACTATACCGGAAGGGCAGAAAACCATCTACGAAGGCTGGTATGGTGCCGTCTTCGGCCCAAGTGCCCTGCTCGCTCCGGTGGCGGGCAGCTTCATACTCAACCGCCTGCCTGCAGTGAATGGAGTTATAATAATCAACAAGCTTCAGATCAGGTATATGATATCCTATATTCTGAGCCTGACTGCCATAGGCGCTATGTTTTTCAGGCCCGGGGCCGGTCACAGGATAACAGGCTTCTTCAGCCGGCTTTAGTCCGCGATATCAAAGTTGGCTATGATATCCTCCTTGACCGGGGGCTTGGAGTCGCCGTGCCTGACATTCAGCATCGTCAGGAGCGACAGGAGCGAAAATACCACCGCATAGGGGAACAGGGTCCTGTAGTGGATCTTCTCAAGCAGAAATCCGGAAAAGATCGGGGTGAATATCTGGGCGATCATAGAGAAGGTGTAGTATATGCCCGTATATTTGCCTATGTCAGCGCCCCGGCTCATCTCGACCACCATTGGGTAGGAGTTTACATTGATCGATGCCCAGCCGATGCCGGTGATGGCAAAGACAACGTTTATCCATGGTGAATAGTTGAAGAACAGGAAGCCGCACAGATAGGATAACGTTATCATTATGATGCCGGCTATGATGGTCTTTTTACGCCCGATCCTGCTTGATACGAAGCCTATGGGAATGAAGGCTATGATCGCAGCCCCCATGGCGACCATCATTGAATTGGCAAAGCTGCCGCCTTTCAGGCCCCATACCTTCTCAGCATATCTGGAGAATGCCGTCGTGACCGCATTGTATGCCGTGAACCAGAAGAAGATCGATGCCAGCAGGAAAACCATGCTGCGAAATACATCCTTAGGCAGCTTACTGCCCTTCTTTGCTTCCGATGTAGCTGCGTCCTCATCCTCTGCCCTTTGGGCCTCCATCTCGTCCGAAAGCTCATCCGCCAGCTCTTTTGACAGCTTTTTCTCCTTTACAGTGTTTACCAGGGCCGCTACGGCTACTACCATAAAGAGGGCGACCGCCAGGAACACCAGTGTATAGTTCGGCTTGTCTACCCTGGGAACGAGCAGGCTGATCATCAACAGGGAGAAGATCCCGCCAAATGCGCCCATAAGGTTGATGATCGCGTTGGCCTGACTTCTCAGGGGCTTGGGTGTCAGGTCAGGCATCAGGGCCACGGCAGGCGAACGGTATGCGCTCATAGCGAGCAGCACCATCCCAAGCGCTATGAAGAACAAGGGAAAATTGACCCATTCATTGGCCAGCGGCAGCACCATCATGCTTATAACCGCCACAAACGTGCCAAAGAGTATGAAGGGCGTACGCTTGCCCAGCCTTGTGTCGACCCTGTCTGACAGGGCTCCGAAAAACGGGAGCAGGAACAAGGCCAGTACGTTGTCCAGGGCCATGATCGCCCCTGTCGCTGTTTCCTTGATACCGAAGGTCGAATCCAGCATCTTGGGTACCAGACTGTCGTACAACTGCCAGAAAGCGCTGATCGACATAAAGGCAAGGCCTATCATAAAAGTGCGCTTGTAGTTCAGTTTCATGCAACAACCCCCTATATACTATTCACCCATGTATGTATTCGTCAGATACAGACATGAAGGATCGACTTCATTATACCATATTATAGGGCCCATATATACAAAATTCGGGAAGTATGCAAGGCTAAAGGAAGTAGACAGTCCTGAGACCCCTTGCCTGTCAGCCGCTGAAGCCCAGCCCTTTCAGCCAGGTTGCGCACAGCTCAGTCCATACGGCCAGCTCAGGCATGTCCTCTGCCAGGCCCTTCCCATGATGACCCCTTGGAAAGACATGAAGCTCAAAAGGCACCTTGTTGGCTGCCAGGGCCTTTGCAAACATGATGCTGTTTTCAACCGGCACATAATCATCCTCCGCAGTATGCCACAGGAAGGCCGGACAGGTATCGGGAGTGACCTGGTCTTCATTGGACATAAGGTCTATCAGCTCGGCTGAAGGGTCGTCGCCCAGGAGCCCCTGCCTTGAACCCAAGTGGCAGTACCGCTTCATGCTTATCACTGGATAGCACAGCACCATGGCATCAGGCTTGCTGCTTAGCCGGTCGATCGGGTCCTCAGCGTCCGGATCTCCGGCGTCATAATGGGTGCCCGCGGTGGCAGCCAGGTGTCCGCCTGCGGAAAAGCCCAGGATGCCTACCTTGTCAGGATCTATGTTCCACTCTTTTGCGTGATACCTGACCAGGCGGACAGCCCGCTGTGCATCCAGCAGGGGGCATGGATACTTGTATGGGTGCACCCGGTAGTCCAGCACGAAGGAATGGATGCCTATGCTGTTGAGCCATCTTGCAACAGGCTCCCCCTCATGGCCGGCCTTGATATAGTATCCGCCTCCCGGGAATACGATAACTGCCCCCCTCTTTTCACTGCCTGACAGAAGGAAAGGCGTTATGGTGGGTACAAAGTCAGAGATCCCCGCATCGTAGCCAGGTATATCTCCATTCCATAGCTTCAGCTTTTCCATTGACATACACTCCTGTTCTTTGAAATTTCACCTGTGATTTCATTATACAATAAACTTACTGTAGCAGCATAAAGGATTAGGTCTCAACATGAAGTATTTTATATAGAGTCGACAAACTATAACGAAGGGGGCTTGCATATGGATACAGAAAGGGCTTTAGACCTCATTCTGGAGGATGTGAACAGGCACTACACGATCGATGCCGCAAGCATAACACCCGCTCCAAGGGGCTATGCTGCGGACACATATTACCTGAGCAGCCGGGAATGCGATTACTTTTTGAAGATAACGAGCAGGGTCCACAGGTATCCGTTGTTTATGAACGGCCTAAGGGTAGTCGACGCCCTGACAAGGTCAGGCATAGATTTTATACCAAGGGTCATACCTGCAGCAGACGGCTCCCTTTATCTTAAAAAGGAAAACGGCGTATATGCCATATTTGAAAAAATAAACGCTGTTCAAACCTATGAGTTTGACATGAAGGATGCCTTTGAAAAGCTGGCGGCGATATATAAAGCCTCAGCTCAGTTTCCCGATAAAAGCAGCTTTTTAAGCGAGACCTTCCACGACGGGTTTATAGAGACATATGAAAAGCAGCTCTCCCACTTTTTCAGCTCAGACTATAAATACAAAGAGGCTGAAGCTGCCAGGGATATCCTCATGCCTTACGCATCAGACCTGAAGTCACTGCCAGACGAGGCCCGGGCGGCAGTAGCAGCAAGCCGGAGCCAAAAAGCCCCCTATTATCTGACCCATAGTGACTTTCCGGGGAACATCATGGTAGACAGCCTTGGCAGGCAGTATATGATCGACTTTGATGAAAGCCTCTTCGGGCCGCTGGAACGGGACGGCTGGATGATAAGTGTGCGGGAAAATGAAGAAAGCCGCATATGGGATCAGGTCATGCGGCAGTCTTTCAATGATTATGCTGTCAATGAAAACTTCATCAGGTACTATGTCTATGAACGCTTCATGGTCGACCTTAGGGATTTTTTGAATGACCTGTGCGCCAACCCGGATGCCGGGTACAGAAGCAAGGTCCTGAGATCCCTGCAGGATTACCTGCTGGGCTGGCTTTACCAGGTCCTTACGCGCTACAGGGCGTAAGCCTCTAGGCTCCACAGCAGCCATACCAGCAAATAGCCGGTAGTCACGGCAGAGAGGGTAAAGGGTATGCTGATCTTCATGAAGTCCCATGCCCTGACCTCATGGCCTTCCCTGCGCAGTATGCCCAGGCCTGTGATATTGGCCGAAGCACCGATCGGGGTGAGGTTGCCGCCAAGGGTCGCGCCTGTCAAAAGCCCGAAGTAAAGCAATGTCGGATCCACATTGAGGATTTGTGCAAGGCCCGCAGTTACAGGCAGCATGGTCGCTACATAGGGGATATTGTCTATAAAGGCGGACAGTAAGACTGCAGACCAGACTATCAGCGTATACACTACAAATACGTTGCCGCCGCTGATATTGGCCAGGAACTGTCCGATGGCATCCACAACGCCTGCTTCCTTGATACCGCCTATGACCACAAAGAGCCCGGTAAGCAGTGCTATTGTAAAGTAGTCGATTTCCCTGAAGGCATCCTTGATGATATCAAAGCTGCCTGTTTTGGAGTAATCCCTGAGCAAACCCACTATGAACAGGCCCATGCAGATCAGGCCATTGGTTATAGCAGGCTTTTCCGGCACAAAGGATGCCAGGATCAACAGGGCTATAGTCCCGACAAGTAAGAACGTAGGAAAGTAATCTGTGACCCTCGTGCGCTTCTTCGTACTTATTCGCTGCTTTTCTCTCCTGAACACATACAGGAGCACAAGGGTCGAAACCACAGCCCCGGCCTGCACTACCCAGAACAAGCCGGGCTTGCCCCTGTAAACAAAGAAGTCCATGAAGTCAAGGTTTGCATAAGCTCCAAGCAGTATTGAGGTGGTGTCTCCCACCAGGGTGGCCGCACCCTGCAGGTTGGATGAAATGGATATGGCAATGATGCTCGGTACGGGCGACATCTTCAGCTTCTTTGATATGTCAATGGCAACGGGAGCAACCATCAATACCGTTGCCACATTATCTATAAATGCTGAAACTATGCTGGCGAACAAGGCCAGTGAGATTATTGCCCATTTGACGTTGGGAGTCTTTTCGATGAGCAGGTCAGCCAAAAGGGCCGGCATCCTGGATTCGATGAACAGGTACACAGTGCCCATGGTACCGGCGATCATCAATATGACGTTCCAGTCGATGTTGCCCAGCATGGCCGGGATGCTCCAGTCAAGGCCGAAATATGCGCTGAACCGCGGTGTGGCAAGTAGTACGAATATGCCGGCGGAGACAAGCGCTATATGGGCTCTCACCTTGGGAAAAGCCAGCAGCAAGACATAAGTTAACACAAACAACCCCAATGCTAGTTGCGTTTTTAGATCCTCTTTTCTCTCTGGTTTTACTTTTATAAAATTAATAATTATCTTATACCGGCCTGGATTTCTATGTCCGGTTCTATATCAGGTCTTACTATATCCCCTTGCTCGACCACGACACCTAGGCCGGCCGGGTCAAGCTCGATGAACTCTTCCGCTCCGGCATCCATGAGCGCCCTGATGGTCCGCTCGGGCTCCAGCGACAGGGCGATTATGGTACCGCCACCACCCGCGCCGGCCAGCTTTGCGGCCAGGGCCCCGTTTTCCCTGGCGACCCTGATCATATGATTGTTCTGCGCGCCTGAATCTGTCAGGCTGTCCTGGATCCTGTGATTTTCATTCATCAGGTAGGCCAGGTCTTCCCATTTGCCGTTGATCAAGGCCTTCTTGCCCTCCCTGGCAAGCTGGGCTATATCCCTGTAAGCCTTGACCACTGCCTCTTCACCCTCAAGCCACCGCTCCCTCAGCGGCTTGTGGAAGCTGCCCGAATGATGCTTGATACCGGTATGGGCTATCACAAAAGGAAGCCTGTCTACGAAGCCTGCCAGGGGCTCTATGGTTGCATACAGCTCTCCATCCAGGTCCCTGTAATACTCCTTGCCCCTGAAATCCATGTAGTTCAGTCCGCCAAAGGTGGTCATATAGGCGTCCTGATACCCGCAGTGGCATTTCATATAGTTAAGCTCGATCGTACGGTTGAGCTCAGCCAGGTGATACCTGTTGTACTTGAGCCCGGCATATGCGGCAACGGCTGAGATAAGGGCTGACAACAGGGCTGTGGATCCCGCCAGCCCGGCCTGCACCGGTACCGATGTAGCTGCGGTGATCCGGGCCTTCATATCAAACAGCTTGAAGTAGCGAAGTACTGACCGGATCACGTCAAAATAGTCGCCCTTGTTTTCAAAGTCGTTTTTCCACTTGAGTACTTCCCTGCCCAAGCCGTTTTCAAGTATGAGCTGATCGCTTTCATCTATTGTGACATATGCCCTGTTTTTGATGGAACATGCGATCATAGACCCGCCGTAGCCATCGGTCGGATTGCCTATGATGCCGGCCCTGCCGGGCGCTGACGCCCTGATCATCACCCTTCACCTCTCATACCCCTTGGGTATTATTACAGGTTCAAGCTCTTTATGATATATTGCTTCAACTGATAGCCATACTTCTCGTCATTCAGCGCAAAATCCACAAAGGCTTCATAGTAGGATTGGAAATTGCCTATATCGTAGCGTTTTTCCCTATCCGTCAGGTTCACCGCATACCCCGTCATGCCTTCCTTCAGCAGGAGGCGTATGCCGTCTGTAAGCTGTATCTCCCCGCCCCTGCCAGGGCTTGTCCGGCTCAGGGCATCGAAGATCCTGCCGGGCATGATATATCTGGCTGCCACGGCCAGGGTCGACGGGGCGTTCTGCATGGCAGGCTTTTCAACCAGATCCCTGATCTGAGTGATACCGTCCCTGCTATCACCCAATGGCTCTATGATGCCATACCTGTGGACCGACTCCAAAGGGACATTCCGGGTGCCGATCACAAAGGAGTTTTCATGCTGCTCATATACATCGAGCATCCGTCTGAGCAGTATCCTGTTTTCCCTTGAAAAAATGATCGAATCACCCAGGGCTATGATAAAGGGCTCATCTCCCACAAAGTCCCTGGCGCAGCTTATGGCGTGGCCAAGCCCTGCCGGGATGCTCTGCCTGGTATAAAAATAGGTGATGCTCGCATCCTCGAACTTGAGCTCTTCCAGAAGCTCCTGCTGTCCGCTCAAGGACAGGATCCGGCTGAGCTCGTTGTCCTTGTCGAAGTGGTCCTCTATGGCTCTCTTCTTATGCCCCGTAATGAACAGGATCTGCTCCACCCCGACGCTTGCCAGCTCTTCAACTATGTACTGTATGCATGGCTTCCGCCCCAGGGGCAGCATCTCCTTGGGCTGTGCCTTGGTAAGGGGCAGCATCCTTGTGCCCATGCCCGCAGCAGGAATGACGGCCTTTTTGATCATGTACATTACTCTCCGGTTTTACTTTTTATTATAATATTCTACATACCAGTCTGCGAACTTCTGCAGGCCTTCCTCGATCGGAGTTGAAGGCTTGAATCCCACCACCTGCTGCAGCCTGTCGGTTGACGCATAGGTGGCCGGTACATCGCCGGGCTTCATGGGCTCAAAGAGCTTTTCAAAGACGACCTCCCTCCCCAGGGCCCTGCCAAGGGCCTTCTCCAGGGCAGCTATAAAGGCCATCAGCTTTTCAGGAGAGTTGTTGCCTATATTGTACACCCTGTGGGGAGCATCCCCGCCGGACCTTGCGGGTGGGTTGTCGATGAGCCTGACTATCCCTTCGATGATATCATCTATGTATGTGAAATCCCTGTACAGGTCATGCTCAAAATCGCCGTTGTTGAATATCTGTATGGGCTCGCCCCTGAAATACCTGTCGGTAAAGCTGAAATATGCCATGTCAGGCCGGCCCATAGGACCATATACGGTAAAAAACCTAAGGCCTGTAGCCGGTATATCGTACAGGTGGCTGTACGTATACGCCATCAGCTCATTGGACTTCTTTGTAGCGGCATACAAGGATACCGGATGGTCCACAAAATCCGTCTCTTCAAAGGGCACCTTCTTATTTGACCCATAGACTGAGCTGGAGGATGCATAGATAAGGTGCCTGACGGGATTGTGCCTGCAAGCCTCCAGTATGTTGTAAAAGCCTATAATATTGCTTTTGATGTATGCATCGGGATTTTCAATTGAATAGCGCACACCTGCCTGGGCAGCCAGGTTTACCGCCACTTCCGGCTTGTACCGGCTGAAAGCGTCCATTACCATGTCCTTGTCGGAAATGTCGCCCTTTACAAAGATAAAGCCCTCATAGGGCGCAAGCTTGTCCAGACGTGCATATTTCAGGCCAGGATCATAGTAGTCATTCATATTGTCGATACCGACCACCCGGTTGCCTTCCTCAAGCAGTCTTTTGGATAGATGATACCCGATAAATCCGGCTGCGCCGGTCACCAGGCATGTTTTTTCCCGGTCCAAAAGTATCCCTCCTGCCTGTTTCATACAGTACTAATTATATTGTTTTATCAGGCCTTTTGCAAGTAGCCGCATTATCCTGTCGAAGATTCATACGTTTCCCAGCAGGACCCTGTTCAAATGCTTTCTGGCTGCCTTTTCCGCCTCCCGCATGAACCCGATGTCGGTCGGAGGGCTTTTGAACTTGTATCGTGGAAAGTACCGGCTCAGATGCAGGGGGATGTCTTTATCTATGGCACCGAGGTATCCTGCTATCCTTTCGACCTCAGCCAGGGTATCATTCTGCCCGCTGACGAGGAGAGTCGTTATCTCCACATGGCATGATGCCTGTATGGCTGTCTCGATCGTCCTGAGCACGGGCTTTAGCCTCCCGCCGCACAGCCTCTTGTAGAAATCATCGCTGAAGCCTTTAAGATCGATGTTCATGGCATCCACATAGGGCAGGAGCTCTTTCAAAGGCTCTTCGCTTATATATCCATTGGTCACCAGCACTACGGCATAACGCCCGTCCGTCTTCTTCAGGAGCCGCGCGCAGTCATAGACATACTCGTACCAGATGGCAGGCTCGTTGTAGGTAAATGCGATCCCGGTATTGCTGTCCGTTTTCAGTATGATCTGCACGAGCTGCTCCTTCGTCAATGATTCGCTTGGCGGCCTAGACTGGGATATCTCGTAGTTTTGGCAGAAACCGCAAGTAAAATTGCAGCCGAAGGTCCCTGCCGACAGGATAAAGGTCCCCGGCCTGAAATAATGCAGAGGCTTTTTCTCGATGGGATCCAGGGCCAGGGATGTTATCTCGCCATAGTTGATGACATACAAGTCTCCGCCTTCATTTATCCTCACCCGGCATTTGCCAAAGCCCTCCTTTTCGATTACACAGTTGTGGGGGCACAAAAAGCAGTGGACCTTGTCCTTCAGCTTTTCATAAAACCTGGCCTGAACCTTCATTGCTGTTCACCCCTGTTTCTCCGTATGCCGGATCACTCTGAACTTCATGAGCTCATATTTCTCTCCCGCATTGATGCCGGCCTTTTGAAGGGCAATGGTTATCTGCTTGTCCACAGTATCCACACCCTCAAGGTCGGGAAGCAGCAGGCCTCGCTTGCGCCCGCTCCTGACGATCACGCCGTAGACCCTGGGATCGAGCTCTTCTTTGACCGCAGACTCAGGCTCCGTCAGGACATCTACGGAAAAATCGATATCAACAAGCTCATCCTTTTCCACTTCATAGAATCTTGGATCATAGATGCCCGCCTCAATGGCATTCCGGATGATCTCCCGGGCTACACAGTCCGTGATCGGCTCGATCGTACCGATGCATCCCCTGAGGTCCCCGTGCTTTTTCAATGATACGAAGACTCCCCGGCGCTCCTTTTTCATCTCATCAGTGACATAATCGGGCAAATGGGTCATTTCGCTGCCCGTTTCCAGGTATGTGGTCAGGCTCTCCCGGGCAAGCCTCACATATGGGTCGGCTTGATCCAGCTTTTCAGCTATGGCTTTCCTCCTCATTTCTTCCAGCTCCGGCACCAGCGAATCGCAGCCTCCCTCAGGGGCCAGTCTCATAACCCCATAGCCCACGCCGAAGGGCCCTTCATAGCTCAGGAGGTCTCCCTTGAACCTCAGGCCATCCAAAGCGCCGAGCATGACCAGCACCGACCGTCTGCCGCACTCCCCGGCATTATCAACAAGCCTTCTGTCCATATTGAGCAGGGCTTTGACATCGCCTGCTTCGAGGAGGTGTAAAAACTGCTCATCAAACCTTCTCCCGTCGGGATCGTACTCATATGGCCCGTCTTCTGTGAGCCTGTGGGACAAGTCGCCGCTGGCTATGATCACAGCGCGCCTTTTCAGGGCTTCTGCCGCTTTTCTTATGACCGTTCCGAATCTATAGAGCTGGTGATCTCCGAGGGGAGCATAGGTTATGTGCACCAGCTTGTAGCCGGTGTAGTACATGTTGATAAAATACAGGGGCACCATGGAGCCATGATCGAGGGTGAACTCTGCATCATAACGCTTGAGCAGCTTTGGGGTCAGCGATACTGCAGGTATGCTCTCGCCCTGTGACATTTCGAAGATCTTGCTTGTCAGGGCTGTGTCGATCGGGATGTCCATGGAAACAGACCCTGCGTTGAACTGCCTGAGGCTGCCCCCGATCGAGTCGCCCATGCTGATGGCAACAGCATCCCTGAACATCGGGCCATGGGGAGTTATCAGGATGATCGTGTCCGGCGCCTTCTCAGCTATCTCCCTGCCGACCCTGTGCATGCTGTCACTGGTGGCGCTGATCTTTTCCTCTTCTCCCCTGCCCACCTCGGGTATGATTATCGGCGGGTGGGGCATCAGATAAAAACCAATAAGGCTCATAGCGATCACCTCGTATCAACTTATTCTATTTGCGGATTAGTTTTACCTTTACGATGAGCAATAAACGAAAACGGCCTATTTGTCGTCCTGTGGTTTCTCAGCCCTTTTTGAAAGCCCGGCCTCACGCTTGCTGATGATGATGTCGAGCAGCCTTTCGCAGGCCAGCTTTCGCGCGTAACTGGTTATGGCCAGCTTCAGCGCGGCATCGGACAGGGCTTCATAGTCCCAGTCGCAATCTATCAGCCCGGATATTTCGGTCAGAGCCTCATCCAATATCGTTCTGAATTTGTCATAAAACCTTTCCTGGTCGCTGCCCTCCAACTCGCTTTCCAGCAGGACCCCGGCATTCTTGACGGAAAGTACCTGCTTCAGCACCAGTATTTCAGTCAGCCGTGCCAGATGCTCCTTGTTATACTTCTTTCCGTCTGCCCGGGGGAGCAGCCTGTCCTTTATATAATTGTTGATCATGGCCGAGGTCAGCTGTTCTTCATCACTGAAGCTTATAAGCTGCCTTTGCATGTATGTTACCACCTGGTCCTTGTATAGCCCTATGTCAGGGAAATTGTCCCAGGACTCCGGCCTCTCACCGGACAGCCTTCGCTTCAGTTCCAGCAGTTCTTCCATTCCAGTCATCACCTCTCGGAAATCAAAATAGTTGAAATGACCACACATAGTATTCTACCATCCGAAAAACATTGATGCAAACAGATATGATAATTCTGTGTTTGATATATTGATATTATTGTTATCATATAATATAATATTAATAATTACATTATATGATAAAGAAAAAGGTGATATGGTATGACCAACTCCCTGTGCCTGTTCGGCGACTCAATAGTCAAGGGCGTCGTGTTCGATAGCCTGAGAAACAGATACTCCCTGCTGAAGAACAGCTTTGTTGAGCTGTTCAGCAGACACTCCGGCTTTGCCGTGAAGAATTATGCGAAATTTGGCTGCACCATCACGACAGGCAGGCAGATCATCGAAAGGCATGCTGCAGAGCTGTCCGGACACCGCTATGTCGCCCTGGAGTTTGGCGGCAATGACTGTGATTTTGACTGGGCAGCGGTATCTGACCGGCCAGATGACACCCATCTGCCTAAAACCCCGATATCCGAGTTTGAAACCCATTACGAGGGCATCATAGACAGCATCAAGGCAGCCGGCGGCAACCCTGTCCTCCTGTCCCTTCCCCCGCTGGATGCACCCAGGTATTTCAGCTTTATAACCAGGGGGTTAAATGCAGAGAACATCCTTAGGTGGCTGGGCGATGTAGAGCATATCTACCGATGGCACGAGATGTACAATCTCGCCGTGGTAAAGCTTGCAGCCACCAAGAATGTTCCCCTGATCGATATACGCCGGGCCTTCCTGGAAGCCCGGGACTATACAAAAATGTACTGTGAGGATGGCATACATCCAAACGAAGCAGGCCATTCACTCATATCAGAGGTCGTCAATGGCTTTTTGGCCAGGATAGGCTGACCCGGGTCAGCCCTCGCCCCTGCCCTTTTTGAGCCAGCCCGCCACCTCCAGCGTGCGCCTGGTCTGATGCTCGACTGCGGCCTTCACGTCTTCGACCATCCTGCCGTCCTGGCCCTGGGTGACCGATGTGCCATAGGGATTGCCCCCGGCTCCGAATATCACATCACTGGTGTATCCGGGCGGTACGATTATGGCTCCCCAGTGCATCATGACCGTATAGAGCTCCTTTACGGTGCCCTCCTGACCTCCATGGGGGTTCTGGGCCGAGGTCATGGCACTGACTACCTTGTTCGTAAGCCTGCCCTTTGCCCAAAGCCCGCCCTGGATATCCAAAAACTGCTTCATCTGTGACGGAAGGGTACCGAACCTGGTCGGCGCGCTGAAGATTATGGCATCTGCCCAGTCCAGGTCATCCGAGCTTGCTTCCGGGACGTCCTTCTCTGCCTCTTTTTGGGCCTTCCATGCGGGATTGCTGTTCACTACCTCCTCCGGTGCCAGCTCATGCACCTTGCGGAGCCGTACCTCTGCCCCTGCCTTTACAGCAGCTTCCGCTGCCCATTTCGCCATCTGATAGTTTATACCGGTCATGCTGTAATATATTACTGATAGTTTCAACTTATCCATCAAATCATCTCCTTTGGAAATTCATGTTCAAATTGCTTAATATATAATACCTCAGAGATGATCTTCTAAACATTGAAGCCTGATTTAAACTTACCTGGTCTCATTCATATCACAGGGCCGCTTCCATATTTAAGGATCGTTTATGCACTTTTTCTGATCACAGGAAGCTTTCTCTATGATAATAGGTCTTTCTGCCGCACATCTCACAATACCGTGCATTGCCCGGATTGGCATGGGCGCATCCATCCCCGCCCGGCTCGAAATACCCGCTGCAGTAGTTGAACACATAAGTCCCGCATATGCTGCATCTCTCCGACTTGTTGTGTTCTAAGGCGGTGCCGCATTTAGGGCAGGCAAGGGCCCTTTTGTACCTGTCCTGGGGGATCATGGCCGGGTATACGACCCTCCTGATTCCCCGCTTGCTGCCGTCTATCGCCTCCCCACATATGCAGCAGAACCTTGCGAAGGCTGAAAAACCTGTATTGCCGCATGTAAAGCAGCACCTTTTCCCGCAGGACCTGACCAGGTCGGTCCTCCCCATGTTCTTGAGCCGCCGCCTGAGGGCGGCCCTCGATACCTTCATATAGGCCGCAGTCGCCGCAAAGGCGTGATAGTTGCAGGTAAAAATCAGCCTATCCGGCATCAGGAGGCGGGCGGCGAATTCATCCGCCTCCAGCTCCTCCATCCTGCTTTCAAGCCTGGATTTCAGCCTGGCCGGTATCACCAGGTGCTCCAGGGCGATATGCCCGATCTCATGGGCAGCCGTGAAATTGGTGCGCCGGTCTGACGATGTCACAAAGGGATATCTGAACCTGTTTCTGTTGAACTTTACGATATAGCCTTCATCCTTGATGTAGATAGTGCAGGCATCAGCATCGTCCTCCAGGCTGCGGGTAGATACCAGCCTGACCGGAGGATCGCCCTTCTCTTTCATCCTGATAAGCAGCTCGATGCAGTCTACAGGCCATTTTACGATATCATACCGGCTGATGAGCTCCTTCAGCTTCAGGTCGATATACTCCAGCCTGTGCCTTGGGATAAGGCTATTTGCCATTTTTGCTCCCCTGCCTGTTCAACAGTGATTGGGCTATGGCCTTGATGGCCTCAAGGTCCTCCCTGGGCAGCTCCTTTGACACCCTGTAGGCGATGCTGGCCCAGTCGCTGTCAGCCTCCTGCATTTCCTTTGCCTTTCTCACGATATCCGTCAGCCTGCCGTCCTCGTCCATGAACACATGCTCGGTATATCCCCTGTGGTCGATGACCTCCTCCAGATAGCCGGCCTGCTTTAGAAGCTCCTCATACGGTACAGACAGATGGGGGGCTATGGCCTTCAATATGATCGGCGAGGGCTTTCGCCTGTCTCCGGACTCTATCCTGGATATCTCCGTATTGCTGAAGCCCGCCAGGTCGGCCAGCTGCTTTTGGGTCAGCCCTTTTACCTTCCTTAAATGCCTTAGATACTCACCGAAGCCCATCCTATCACTCCCTCCGGTCCGGGTTGAATAAATTTGCTGTCTGGCAAATATTTCAGTTTTGATAAAAAACAGTTTGACATTCGTCAAATCATGTTTTATAATCAGTACTGCACAGGAACATATGTTCGCCTATATTATATCTCAAAGGAAGCTAAAGTTCAATATGGATCGGAGGGTGAACCAATGAAAAGCATCAATGATATGATGAGCCGCAGCATGGCGGATGCTGTCAATGACGTATACCACAAAACGAGGCTGCTTTTGCATATCTACCGGGATGCGGTATGGCGCATGGAGGAGGACATTATCGATATACATGATGCAGCCTGCTCCCTTGGGGGTGACCGCATCAAATCCCTTTGTGATTTTCTCTCCCTGGACATAGGTGAATATCGAAACGGCACGGACAAAAGAAGGCTTGAGGAAAGGCTGACCAGCATTGCAGAGTCGAAGGAGATTATCGACATAATAGATAAATCCCTGGCGAAGCTTAGAAATTATCCCGGGTACGGTGAAATATACTTTCAGATACTCTACGGCTGCCATATAAGCAGGCAGAGGCTCAGCCACAAGCAGATCATGGACAGGCTTCACATCTCCCCTTCCACCTATTTTCGTTACAAGAGGCAGGCTACCGAAAAGCTCGGCACCATCCTCTGGGGCCTGGTCCGGCCGGAGCTGTCAGGCTTATGGGATCCGACAGACTGCAAGCAGGCAGCTGAGAGATACGATTGACAGTTAAATCACAGTCATGAGAGAGATTCTTGACAGATGAGCAGGAGGTATGAGACAGCACAGTGACAGATACATGAAATTGAAATGATACCATACAGGCCATATACTCAGTATGATGGAGTATATTGCATGATTTTCGGCGATAGCAGGGCCAGGACGGTTAAGCTCCTTCCGATGGTTTATTCCCTTCGGGCAGGGGCTTTTTTTATGCCCTTGAGTTGATATTATGTAAACCTTTTTGCTCCGTCATATTTTTTTGCAAGGAGGAATCGCAATGGACTACAAATTCAAAGCCCTGGTCATCGGGGCCAAGTCAGGGAGTGAGGAGGCCAGGCTGCAGCTTTTGCAGCGCCTGAAGCCCCTTATGCTTTCTGCCGTGAACCGCTGCGGCCTCTCCCTTGACAGGGAGGATCTGCTGCAGGAAGCCGCACTGGCTGTACTTGAAGGCATACAGGAGTATGATGAAGCCAGGCAGGTCCCCTTTCTCCTGTACATAAAGCAAAAGGTATACTTCCACGTTTTCAACCTGGCGAGAAAATATCGCCCGGCTGAGTCCCTGAATGTGCCCTCCGACAGCGACGAAGGCACGGAATATATGGATCTGGTGGCGGACGGCTCGGACCTGGCCGAGGAATATCTGGCCAAAGAGCAGAGCGCTGCCCTGCGTGAAGCGCTGAGGAGCCTGGAGCCCCGGCAGAGAAGGGTCATAGAGCTGTACTATTTCCAGCGGAAAACCATGAAGCAAATCGCCGGAGCCCTGAACGTCAGCACCAAGACCGTGCAAAGGATCAGGAAAAGGGCTCTGGAGATACTGTCCGGCCTGCTGGATCAATGATTGCAGAACCATCCTATTATTCCTGAAAGCTCGTCCAGCGAGATGCAGCTCTGCCCATCGCAGACGGTATGGACTTCACTGCTGCATGACAGGTAGATCCTGACTCCGTTTATGATCACCTCTTTTGCTGAAATATCCGTTGTGACATTATTGGCTATTATGCCGGCTACTTCTTTATCGCATATGTTCAAGCAGATCATGAACTTCTCGCCGCTGAGCCTGGCGACCCAATGCCTGCTGACAGCGGCGAAGTATTTTTTCAGCTCGTCGGCAAACTCCATTATCAGCCTGTCACCGACATTGTCCCCGAATTCTTCGATCACCGGCTGCAAGCAGTCCAGATTCACCATGACCACTGACAAGGGCTCCTCATTGAGGGATGCCCTGAGGAGCTCTGCCGGCAGGGTCTCATATACGAACTTTCTATTGAACAGGTTCGTAACCTCATCCTTTAAATCGAGCTGCAGCCTGTAATCCCCGGAATTCAGCATGGTACCATCAATGTCCGGTATGCTGCGCATCGCATAGACAGTACTGGTAATGTCCTTTATAAGCTCTACGACCAGGGACCGGTCATCGACCCGAAACGGAACGGCAGTTATCTGATAGGCCTTGCCGTTGACCCTCCTGGACATGAAGACTATATCCTTCTCGGCAGCCGCTTTGCTGGATATACAGTTTTGGCAGCAGGAGCCCCTTTCCCACATGCTGTAGCATATGCTTCCATCCGATATGTACCTGTCTTCCTTAACCAGCATGGTCCTCTTCTTTTCCGGCTCTACTATGCGTATGACATCATACTTTCCTTCAACCAGTCTGATTTTTTCCAATGCGTCCGCCAAGTGATTTATTACCATCAAGCCAAAACCACTCCTTGCCGTAGTTGATCCACCAATGTAAATATCAGCGATCCGGGGGGTCATATGCTACGCCTGCAAGCCTTTTGGTCTCACGGGCAGCCTCGGCACTGCCAAGCGGATTTCCTCTGTACCTGTTGGTCATCGCATCATAGGCCTCCGCAACAGCCCGCAGATCAAGCACTCTCATCCGGTGCAGTCATGATGAAGTCCGTGAGCTCATCCGGTGGCACAGGCCTATGGTAGAAGTATCCCTGCAGCCCATGACAGCCGGCTGCCTTCAGGAGCTCTGCCTGCTTGTCCTGCTCTACCCCTTCTCCGATAATGGTTATATCCAAAGCCTTTCCTATGGATGTGATGATCTCAACGATGCGCTTGTCGTATGCATTGTCCAGCATGCCGTTTATGTAGCTTCTGTCGATCTTCAGAATATCAACCGGCAGCATTTTCAGATAATTCAGTGAAGAGTAGCCTGTCCCGAAATCATCAAGGGCAAGCCTTACTCCAAGCTTTCTAAGCTCTTCAAATACCATGGCGGTCTGCTGCAGCGAACCTGTGAGGGCCGTCTCCGTTATCTCCAGGACCAGGTGCTCCGGGCTGAGCCTCGTTTCATCCAGTATGTCCTTGACCGTCTGAACGAAATCCCCGTCCTTCAGCTGGATCGTTGATATATTGACAAAAACGGTCAGTCTGATGCCAAATTCGGTCTCCCAGCGTCCGGCTTCCTTGCAGGCCTCTTTCAGCACCCATTTACCCAAGGGCACGATAAGCCCGGTCTCTTCTGCGACAGGGATGAACTCAAGCGGCGGGATCATACCCATCCCAGGGTGCCTCCAGCGCAGCAGGGCCTCTGCACCGAGCATACGGCCGGTCGCTGAGCTTATGATGGGCTGATAGTAGAGGGTGAGCTCCTCCCCTTCCAGGGCATGTATCAGCTCGCTTTCCAATATATTGCGCTTTCTGAGCTTTTCATCCATGCCTGTGCTGAAAAAGCTGTACTTGTTGTCACCTGCCTGCTTGGCAACATGCTTGGCGATGTCGGCATTGCGGATCAATACCTCTGCGTTCGCTCCATCCCGGGGATAGATGCTGATGCCTATGCTTATGGAAGTGCTGACATCAAGCCCGTCGATGTTGAAGGGCTGCGACAGGACCCTTATGATATTCCCGGCATCAGCCGCAGCACGGTCCTGGACCTGTCCGGGTCCGGGCAGCAGAACGAATGAATCCCCGCTGCTGCGGTAGATCGCATACTCGTTGCCGAATACCTCCTTCAGGCGTTTTGCAGCCATTTTGATGAGCTTGTCGCCTGATTTATATCCCAGGGTCTCATTGATAAACTTCAAACGGTTGAGCTCGAGGGAAAAGATCGTAAAAGACTGGCTGCTGTCCGGGCCGGCTGTTCTCTCTTTGATGTTCTTCTGAAGCATCCTGATATTTGGCAGGCTTGTGAGCTGGTCATACATGGCCAGATGCTCAAGCTCATCCTTCTGCTTTTTTATCCTCTGGAATGTCTCATTGAGCTTCATCGTCACCAGCCTGAAGCTTGCGATGATCGACCTGAGCTCTGAGATATTGCTGGAAGGCCATTCCACCTTTTCCTGGTTCTCGATCTTGTGCGCCAGGTCACTTATGACCTGCACCAGGTTTTCAAAAGGAGTGAAGACCAGCTTGAAGATAATCTGGAAAAACCCGAACAGGATCTGCAGGACCAGGAGCATGAAAATGAAGATATAGATATAGATAGTGAACAGGTTGTATACGTAGGGAAACAGAGAGCCTTCGCACACGAAGGTCCACCCGCCTATCTCCCTGGGCGTGCCCAGATGGAAATAACTGGAGCTGCGCCAGTCCGAAAGCCTTTTACCGCCTTTACCGGATGTGTCGCGGTAATACAGGCCGTTTCCCTTGTAGATGACATTCCCCTGCCTGTACCTGGTATACATGCCCGACCGGCGCAGATCCGGAATTGTGGATGCAATGACCTTTCCTTCACCGTCCAGGAGGGTTATTTGAATGTTGCTGCCGTCGGCATGCTCAGCCAGCAGATCGGATATATGATCAAGATTGACCGCTCCTGCCACATATCCGATGAAGTCTCCGTCCCTGATGACAGGGACACATATGGCTACCAAAGGCTCCTTGCTTCCGACCCTTCCCAGCAGCACATCGGATACGACAGGCTCCAGAGTCTTTCTTATCTGCTTGTAGTATGCCCTGTCCGAAAAATCGAGGTCTTCCATGCTGCCCTCAGGTTCCCCGGTGAGCGTGATGCTTATGGCCTTGCCCTGGGCGTCAGCTATATAAAGCAGCTGGAAATCGGGAAAGGATTCCCTGATGACCTCCAGCTCCCTGTCAAAGTCATTGCTTATTTCCATATTTGCATCAGACAATGTCCTGGCGATGACCTGGAGCGGGACAAGATGATTTGCATACCACCGGCTTATCATGCCGGATACGGCATCAGAGCAGTTTTGCACATCAACGTGGATGCCGGCTTCCATGTCCCTCAATTCCTCGGTAGTGCCTATCTTGATGCAGGCCAGTGATACTGCTATGACAGAAAAGGTCAGGAAATTGAGCATGAATCTTCTGAGGGAGATAGTGCGTGATTTGCTCCTGTAGACCAGAATGTGTATTATAAGGCTTGCGGTGACGACGTTGAACAAGCCGTTTATCGGTTGCTTTAAAACAAGCAGGATGGTCTCGATCGTTCCCATTTTCGAAAGGCTGCAATTTACCCATACCATGGGCATACCGATAAACAGCCAGAATAACATGTTTGAAATTACCAGATTCTTTTTGGCCTTGTGGTGCAGCAGGCCTGTCACAAGTGCTTCCAGGAGAAATGTGGCTATGCCAAAATAGTGATTCCACAGAAAATATGTAGGTATGCTGATAACTGCCGCAACGAACACAGCAGCGATGATACCATAATAGTAGACTGCTATGAGTACTGCTATGGATCCGAAAACAAGGTTCAAACCGGATATAAGCTCCAGGGACAAAAAATTGCCCAGTAGACCCAATACGGCCAAAAGGGCGATACCTGCCAGCTGTTTGGCGGCATCACTCCCGGCCTTTGCTGAGCACATTTTCATTTGTAAGCTCTCCCCTACATAAAAAAACTGCAGCGGGAGTACTGCTGCAGATATTTAAATGTGAGCAGAACCCGGCAACCCAACCATCATGGCACTTGTCAAAGTGCTTTAGACTTGTGGCTTTGCGTCCTTACCTTTCGATAAGTTTGCCTTTATCAAATTCTTGTTCTATTACATTATAAGATATAAATATACAAAATTCAACAATATTTTTACAAAGGTTTCTTTACAATATTTTGCTGGCTTTTGAATATGCTGTATTCGGGCACGTACCCCCGTACCATGGAAAGGGGATATATATTGGTGCACCTGCCCACTACCGTGCCCGGATTGAGTACGCTGTTGCAGCCCACCTCCGTATTGTCGCCCAAGATCGCCCCGAACTTCTTGAGGCCGGTTTCAAGCCTGTTTTCGCCAATTTTCACTGTGACCGGTGATTTATCCGATTTCACGTTGGACGTGATCGCACCGGCCCCCATATGGGCCTTGTAGCCCAGTATCGAATCCCCTACATAATTGTAATGGGGCACCTGGACCTTGTTGAACAGGATGACGTTCTTCAACTCGGTGGAATTGCCCACCACGCATTCCCGGCCGACTATGGCGCTGCCTCTTATGAAGGCACAGTGGCGGACCTCAGCCTTGTGGTCTATGATGACCGGACCGCTTATATGGGCCGTAGGCGCGATGACAGCAGTCCGGCTTATCCAGATATGTTCTCCGCGCTGCTCGTATTCCTCGGGCGGCAGTGCCATGCCGATTTTGATTATTTCATCCTTGATGTGCGGCAGTGCCTGCCAGGGGAATTCGAACCGCTCCAGAAAGTCCCCTGCTATCGATTCCTTCGCGTCAAGCAGAGCCTTGGTTTTCACAAGGTCAAGCCATTCATTTTCCATATATATCCTCCTGTTATCATCCTAAATCTGATACATAGCCAATGTACAGAATAAAACTAGTATAAGCTATAAACAGCCATTTCGATACTATGGATCTTTAATACCGTCATTCACCATAGATGATCTTCCGCAAGGCCGCCCTGTTCTTATCCAGGTCGGGCACAAGCACTGCCATCTTGCGGATCATAGCCGGCTTGTAGCCGCCGTCGACCGGTATGCGATAGGTCGCGATCTCGTCAGCATGGATACCGTAAACGGTATAGGCAAGGGCAATTATCTGCCCGTTGGTCATATCGGTAGTGACCAGCGGGAAGATGACATCCACGAGCTTCAATATTTCGCTCAGCGGCAGATCCTTGACCTTGTTGAACACTGTGGTGAGTACCCGTCTCTGCCGTTCCGTCCTTTCATAGTCCGCGTTGCCCACCTTGCGGATACGGGCATAAGCCAGGGCCAGCTCGCCGTCCATGTGGACCATGCCTGCCTCAAGGTCGCCAAAGCCCTGCTTTTTGAGGTGCTTTGCTTCCTTTTCGTTCAAGGGTATATCAATACCGCCTATCTTGTCTATGACCTCCTTGAATCCGTCGAAATCCACCTCGATATTGCCGTCGATGTGAACGCCGAAATTCTTCTCTATGGTCTTATCCAGGAGCTCCATGCCGCCGAACAGGTAAGCTGCATTTATGCGGTTGTCGCTGTAGCCGGGGATCTGGACATACATATCCCGCATCAAGGAAGTCAACGTTATGGTCTTTTTCTCCTTGTTTATGGTAGCGATCATCATGGAATCGGACCTTGCCCTCTTTTCACCGGGCCGCCTGTCCTGTCCGATAAGCAGTATGTTTATTATGTTCTTGTTCCTTATAAGCTCTGAATCACTGGGCCATCTGATCTCCTCCGGATCCATCTCTTCGTGGTCTTCATTGTCCTCACCTTCTTCATCCGGAGGCTCCGTTTCGAAAAACTCGTCATCCGGTCCTATGGTAGGCAGCGGCTCAGGCCTGTTGATCAGGCTCAGCTTTTGCTGAACATATGCGTATAAGGTGATGCACAATGCCAGTAAAAGTATCAAAAGGGCTATAAGAAGGCCCATTATCACCTTTTTTTTGTCCAGTGTCTTGAAATCAAACGCCTTTATATTCATAACCCCATACCTTTCAATATATTGAATAAATCAGGCTCAATCTTATTTATTATAACATATTTAGCCGGTAGTTCAGATAGACGCTGATAGTATAATTTTTGTTCCAATCATCTTCCAAGCCATTTAACCTTGCTTACGATCATCCTGAAGCCTTCGGTCCTGCGATAGGCCAGGACCAGGACAGCCAGGGTCAGTCCTGCCACTGCAAATGTCTTCAGGATAAGCTCCGGCAATGTGTTTATTGTAAAATATCGTGAAGCGAGCATAAATACCACTATCAACGCGCCTGTAAGCAGAGCATTCCTTACCAACGGCAGATAGAAGCTCCTCGTACTCTCCTTGAAGTATTCGCCGAACAGGATCCTCGGTTCATACCAGAAGTATGTGGTCAGCCTGGATATGGCTGATGCATACAGGATACCCGCCATGCCCATCACATAACCCAGCAATACTGATAATACAAGGTTTTCGATCGCGCATATCAGCATTATATACTTCGTCCTCATATACATGCCGGTGGATTCCCTGTATGAGACCACAGGGTGCAAAATTTCTACTACATAAAAGTTTAGTATGATCGCTCCCAAGATCAGATGATCCAGTACATATTTGCTGCCAAGCCAGACATTTATCAGATCACTGAACAGAACAAAGAGGCATACTGACATAAAGGTGCTGATAATCAGGCTGATAGTCTGAAGTGATTTGAATATCTCAAAGCGTTTCCTGGGTGTTTCGGTGACAACGGCGTTACCGATGCTGGCACTTGCAGCAGTATACAGGATATAGATGAACGTGTTCAGGGTATTGAGTACAAGGTTATAGTTTGAATAATACCCAACCCATACCGTTCCGACTATTACCGATATCAGCGTGTTATCAGTGCCTCTTAGCAGCACTGACGAAATCTTATATAAAAACACGGACTTGACATTTTCATATATGGAGCGCTTGTCCTTGTTTTCCAGTTCTCTTGCAGGATTGTTGATCAACGGATATAGCTTGCCGGCCATACGTGATGCCAACAGGTTGTTGACCAGGGTCGCCAGCACCTGGATCCCTATGAAAGCAAAGTAGCTGCGGGTCAGGAGCAGGAAGATGATCTGCAGTATAACCCTGCCAATGTTCGTGAAAATTTTATATTTGAATATTAGATAATGCTTCTGGTCCGCATTGATTATAGCAGTCTTGTATGTAAACAAGTACGATATGACCGTGTTTGCCAGGAAGAAGAGATAGTACAGCTTAAGGTATGGTATCGGTTTGTCCAGATTCACTATCAGGTGCAGAAAAGGCAGCAGGGCAAGGCCTATAACAGCTACACCGGCTGCTATTGTGTTATAGACCCTTCTATACAGCTTTATCAATGAAGCCAGCTTGTCCTGATCCCCCTCGGCCAGCGGCTTGTAAAAGCTGTACATCATGGCAGTGGCAAAGCCCAGGTCCGCCATCGAGAGCATGGTCAGTACATCTGCAAACAAGGCATTTATGCCCAGATATTCTACCCCAAGCAGCCTTATGAACAGGGTCCTGTTTACCAGGCTCAGAATGAGCATGATGGTCTGATAGACGGTACCATATATAGCATTGCGCATTGTATTCTTAGTTCTGCTTTCTGCCATCCTGTTTCTCCTTTTGCTGTGAGATGGCTAAACCTTCGAACTATCATGAACTACAACATTTTGTAAGATATTCTCTCAACTGCTCTGCTATGATATCCGAATTGAGCCGATTCCTGATTTCCAATACCTTTTGTCCCATTCTATCTGCATACTCTTTATCTACAGCAATTCTTTGCATTGCCTGACAAAGCTTATCTACATCACCCACGGGTACAAGCATGCCATTTTCACTATGCTTTATAAGCGCTGCAGGACCACCCGTAGGGCAGTCTGTTGCGATTACAGGCATACCCATCGCCATTGCCTCGATCACCACATTTGGCATACCCTCATAGTCTGAGCTCAGTACAAACATAGCTGCTCCTTTGATACGTTCCGGCAGATCTGCTGTGACGCCCGGCATGCTGTATGCTTCCCTGGGCAGCAAAGATGCGGCCAGGTCCTCGAGCTCCTTTCTAAGTGCGCCTTCGCCATAAATGGTCAATCTGTAATCCCTGTTGTTTTCAAAAAACCTGGCAAAAGCCAGGATAAGCAAGGAAAAATTCTTCTGACTTTCCAGCCTGCCGGCACCTACTATCTCGTTGCGCCGCTCACCCCTATGGGGTTCCGGCAGGCTATTCAGGTCTATGGGGTTTGGCAGGATGATGCCCCGGCTACGGATCCTTGGGCCAAAGAACTCTGCTGCCTGCCTGGTTTGAAATATAAAACCTGCTGCATACGGGTAAAACAGCTTGCGCAATAGCCTGGTCGTTTTTTTCCATGGCATGACATATGGATTGTTGCGCTCAGACACCACAACAGGTATTTTGGTCCCTATAAGTGCTATTATTACGTATATTCCGATATCTTCAGGCATAGCCAGTAACAGGTCGGGCTTTTCCCGGATGATAAGACTCCTTAGCTTCTTGTACCTTCTGTACTTGT
>JAKPIB010000020.1 GCA_029549985.1 Bacillota bacterium | reverse complement strand
CCTATCCCGACCTAGTTGCCCGTTTGCAGGCAATAATCAGCGAAGAAATAAAGCAACAGCTCAGTGAGAAATGCGGGACCGAATACCCTGACTATGTTATAGCCTGTGTAGGTGGCGGCTCAAATGCAGCAGGAAGTTTTTATCACTTCATGGATCACAAAGATGTGAAACTGATAGGTACCGAAGCTGCAGGCAAGGGCCTGGACAGTGGCGAGACTGCTGCTTCAATAGCGAGAGGGGAGCCGGGCGTGATACACGGAAGTTATACCTACCTGATGCAGGATGATGATGGTCAGATAATAGAGCCCTATTCGGTGTCAGCCGGCCTTGACTATCCAGGTATTGGACCACTGCATTCCTCCCTAAAAGAAAGCAGAAGAGCTGAATATATCTCCATAACTGATCAGGAGGCCCTGGATGCGGCTTTGGAACTGACACGAATGGAAGGAATAATTCCGGCTCTGGAATCGGCTCACGCCCTCGCGGCACTTGCAAAACTCAGTTTCCGGAAAAGCGACAATGTAGTAGTAACAATCTCAGGTCGTGGAGACAAGGATATGAGCACCTATATGAAATACTTTAAGCTTGCCTAAAATGAACAGATTCGAGAGTCTATTCAAAAGCAGAAAAGATCTGCTTTCTATATATTTTACAGCCGGATATCCCGCACTTAATGATACCATGGTCATCCTCAAGGCACTGCAGGAAGCAGGAGTCGACTTCGTTGAGATTGGCATTCCCTTTTCAGATCCTCTGGCCGATGGCCCGGTAATCCAGGGAAGTGGCAACCAGGCCCTCAAAAACGGGATGAACCTAAAGCTGCTATTCAGACAGCTTAAAGATATGCGCAAAGAGATCACCATGCCGGTGACCCTAATGGGTTATATTAATCCTGTGCTAAAATATGGAATAGAGAAGTTTGTAGCAGACTGTGCTGCTGTTGGTGTTGACGGGGTGATAATACCTGACCTGCCCTTTGAAATGTACATTGAAAAATACAAAGTGCTTTTTGAAAGCAAGGGCATAGCCAATATCTTTCTGATAGCTCCACAAACACCAGAGGAAAGAGTAAGAAAGCTGGACCAATATGGTAGCGGTTTTCTATACATGGTCTCCTCAGCCGCCGTTACTGGTGCAAAAAGTTCTCTAAGCCCAAGCCAGATATCCTATTTCGAACGCATACGCGATATGAAGCTTAAGAGTCCAAGAGTAGTAGGCTTTGGAATAAGCAATAAGGAGACATATGAGGGAGTATGCAAATATGCTGACGGAGCAATAATAGGAAGTGCATTTGTAAAACTGCTTGAAAACAGCAGCGATCTGCGAGGAGATATCCTGAAGTTTGTTAAATCTATAAAGGGATAACCAAACGAAATCTACCTAAGCCTGAAAAAAAGCTGCCGCACGGTCGTGTGCGGCAGTTTTATTTTGACGAAAGCCCCCCTTGTACTCCTGTATCCGTCTGCAAACAATCCAGATACATGCAAAGGATTGCTTAGGCAGGAATTAGTCTTCTTTTTCCACTGCCT
>JAKPIB010000008.1 GCA_029549985.1 Bacillota bacterium | reverse complement strand
GTGGGGATCGGGGTACTGCCCGGGTAGAGGCCCTTCTGGGGCAGCGTCACCAGCACTTCTCTGTCTGCATCGGTCAGCCTTTTAACGAAATAGGGGTGGGTGCCAAGGCCTGCGGGCACAGGCTCATCCCACTCATTCTTGATCGAAAAGAACATGGTGAACATGTTTTCCTTGACTCCAAAGCCCATCTTGCCCGAAAAGGGGAAGGGCCAGTTTATGTCGTCAAAGTCCCTGGAATCAAAGCTTAAAAGCAACTCCGACTCGGTAGCGGACAGGACCTTCCACGGCCTGTCATGCACATCCCCGTGGATCGCATGCCCTTCCGCGTTGGTCCTCAAGGTGTATTCCCTGCCCTTGTAGACAAGCTTGCCGTTTTCTATCCTGTTGGAATAGGGCATCAGGTGGAATGATGCAAAGGCACCGGAATCCCTGTTGTCGACTGCCTCCCGGGGTGTCGGGCGCATGACGTCGAGCCATTTGCCGTTCTTGTTGTACTTAAGTGAATATATCGAACCACCGATACCGGGGCAGATCACAGCTTCCAGCCTGTCACTTTTCAATACGTTAAGTTCCATCAAATATGCCTCCTGAATAGAGTTTTCTATAAACTACCACTAAGCTTTCGTATTTGTCAAGGTGGGAAGTTGAAATCAACTGTATTATTTGCCGGGTTTCGGAATATGATGTACAGGAGGTGTCCGGTCTTGAAGCAGCAGAAAAACTCTTTGTTTTCCGTTCTCATCATAACGGCGGTGATAATCGCCGCTTACTTCGGAGGCTATATCACCTTCGACAGGTATGTGAGCAAGCAACTTGAGCTTTTCGACTCCCTTGAGGCGGGGCAGGACAAGACTCCCCTTGGCTTCGGCTACATCCAGCCGGAGGTGGTCGACGGCTTCACAGAGGATCCCATAGCTGATGCCGAGGTGGTGATCCCCGAGCTCGACCAGCGCTTTTTCACCGGCCAGGACGGCCTGACGGCCCCGATAAAGGTGCCCATTTTCGAGGACGGGCATTTTGCAGATATCAAGCCAAAGCCCTGGGGCGAGGTCACGATAATCGTCTACAAGGAAGGGTACATCGAATATGTGCTGCTTCATGCCCATGTATGGGAAAACCAGTCCAGAAAGGGGCCGAGGATCATGCTGTTCCCGGATACGGACGGCAACAGCGAGCCCATTGCGATCATCGAAGGGCCCCACAGGGTGTGGGTCAAAGAGCTGGTGGAAAAATACAGGGACTAAAAGCCCTCTCCCAGTACCTCGCGGACATCCGCCACGAGCACAAAGGCCTTGCGGTCGATTTCGTTTATGAGCTCCTTCAGGTGGGTGATCTCGGTCCTGTTGACGACGCAGAGGATCACGTTTTTGTCATTTCCCGTATAGGCCCCCTTCCCCTGGAGCAGGGTCACGCCCCGGTCCATGTCATGCAGTATCCGGTCGGCGATGTCCTTTGACTTGTCGGATATGATAAGGGCTGCCTTGGCCGTATTGAGGCCTTCCTGCACCAGGTCTATGACCCTGGCGCTGAGGGCGAGGGCGACTATCGCATACAGGGCCTCATTGGGTCCGAAGACGATCGCTGCGGTCACTACCACCATAAAGTCAACGGCAAACATGACCCAGGCCATGCTGATGATGGGGAAATATCTATGTATGAGCTTTGCCATAAGGTCGGTGCCCCCGGTGGTGGCATCCCTGCGGAAGATAATGCCGAGGCCGATGCCCATCAGGACGCCGCCGTATATGCTGGCCAGCAGGCTGTCGTCCGTCAGAGGGGGGACCTGCACAAAGTCGATGAAAAAGGATAAAAGCAGAGTGGCCACGAGAGTCTTGGCTCCGAACTCACGGCCAATCTGCTTAACGCCGAATAAAAAAAGAGGTATATTGAGTGCAAGGGTCGTCACACCCACAGGAAAACCAAAGACATGATAAAGCACCGTGCCTATGCCGCTCAGGCCCCCGGGAGCTATCTGGTGGGGTACGAAGAAGAGGTTGAAGGAAAGCGCCGTGATCAGACAGCCCAGGGCTATCATGGCATAGTCCTTAACAAGTGTTATCATACGTGTCTTATCGTTCATTCGTTTGACCTCCGCAACGTAAAAAAAGGATCATAAGCGCTAACTTATAATCCCGTTTACCTAGATGTCTATCAGCCCAAAGCTGATCTGAAGGGCTTCGTCGGCTTGCTTCATTATTTCAGGTGACAAAAACCCGATCTTCTCTTTCAGCCTCTTTTTATCTATGGTCCTTATCTGCTCCAGAAGGATGACCGAATCCTTTGGCAGGCCATAATCAGAAGCATTTATCTCAACGTGGGTGGGCAGCTTCCCCTTGTTGATCTGCGAGGTTATCGCTGCTACGATGACCGTCGGGCTGTACTTGTTGCCGATATCGTTTTGCACGATAAGTACGGGCCTTACTCCACCCTGCTCTGAGCCTACCACAGGACTTAGGTCGGCATAGTAGATCTCTCCCCGTCTAATCATCACTATTCACACTCCGATAGAATGGCCTCATAAACCTCCAGGGTCTTCATGTCTGAGTTGAAACCCTCCTCTGTAAGCTCAGCGTTTATTCGAGCCATCTCCTCATAACCTTTCTTCATCTTCTCTCTAATCTCTATTCTATGCCTTTCCCTTATATAAAGTTTCATGGCTTCCCTTATAAATTGGCTGCGGTTTTTCTTTTCGATGGCTACGATCTCATCCACCTCTCTGAGCAAACTGTCGGGCAAGCTTACCAAAATCTTTTTTAATTCAGCCACGGAGGCACCTCCTAGAAATATGTGTTCACAAAACTATATCGAACCTTAAAGGGTTTTTGCTTTGAGCTCATGGAGCATTTTGAATGCGTCCGGGATCCTGCTCACAAGATCGCCCGCCACCATGCCCACCTCTCCCAGGGCACCGGCAGCCAGGTCTCCTGCCTTGCCATGTATATAGGAGCCGAGTACCGCCGCATCAAAGGGGCTGTACCCCTGAGCCATGAGGGCTGCGACCATCCCGGTCAGCGCGTCGCCGCTCCCGCCCTTGGCCATGCCGCTGTTGCCGGTGGTGTTTATATACACCCTGCCGGATGGGTCGGCAACGACTGTGGCGGCGCCTTTCAGCAGCACCACGGTCCCGGTCTCTGCCGCAAAGGACCTTGCCGTACCTACGGGGTCCTCTGTTATGTCCGATACGGGCCTGCCCGTCAGGCGGGCCATCTCACCGGGGTGAGGAGTCAGGACCACAGGCGCTTTGTGCGCCTTTAGAAGGCTAATATCTCTGGATATATGATTCAAGCCATCTGCATCTATTACTATGGATATATTGATTTTACCGAAAATATTCCTTAATATTTCAAAAACATCTTCGCTCTTGCCAAGGCCCGGCCCTATGGCCAGGACATCCTTATCCTTCACCAGATCTATTATATCCGAAAGGCCGGACAGGGTCAAATGACCCGTGCCTCCGTCCTCAAGAGGCGCGGTCATGACCTCCGTGAGCTTCGATGCCAGGATGGGGTTCAGCGAGGCCGGTATACCCAAGGTGACCAGGCCTGCGCCCGAGCGGGCGGCTGCCGTTGAAGCCAGCCAGGCCGCACCTGTCAGGCCGGTTGAGCCGGCTATTACCGCCACCTTGCCAAAGGTCCCCTTGTGGCCGTCCCTCGGCCTGTCCTTGAGCATGCAGGCGGCTTCCCTGTCAGTCAGGAAAAAGGTATTGGCGCCGACGGCCTCCCCGCTGTCCCTGGGAAGGCTGATGGGGGCTATTTTCAGCTTGCCGGTGTAGCTTCTACCGGGATACAGCAGGTGGCCACATTTTGCATAGCCGAAGGTCACCGTTGCGTCAGCCCTCACTGCCGTGCCCATCACATGGCCGTTTTCGCCGTTAATGCCCGACGGGATGTCCAGCGAAACGACCGGGATGCCCGATTGATTTATGATTTTTACCATGCCTTCAAATACCCCGGCCAGGGGCCTGTCCAGGCCTGTGCCGAAAAGGGCGTCCACTATGAGGGCTGAACTGTCGATCACCGTTTTTGCAGCAGAAAGGTCCTTTTCACCTTTTATACAGAGTATTTCCCCGCGCAGGTTTTCAAGGATTTCAAGATTGGCT
>JAKPIB010000042.1 GCA_029549985.1 Bacillota bacterium | reverse complement strand
GATATTCACATACATGATTTAGACTTTTATATCCTTACTACCACCTGCTGCCAGATTGATATAGTTAAACTTTTCAAAAATGGTTTCAGTACAGGGCATGGGTATCTGAGAGAACCAAACGATATCCAAAGCTATTCCGCCCTGGCATGTATAGCAATTCAGTCTAATCAGAACGATCAGCATGGTGGGCAAAGCATACCTAACTTTGATTATGGTATGGCTTTAGGTGTTGCAAAGACCTATTCCAGACTATACAGGCAGAATTTGGCCAAAGGATTGGAGTTATTATTGGACATGAAAGATGCGACAACGCTGGTTAAAATGGTTTCAAAAAAACTTGAAGATGAGGATGGACTTTATCCGACGCTGATTCCCAATGAAAGATATTTGGATAAGGAACGAAAGCATCTTTTAGAATTTATACCGGATGTGAAACTTATCAACAAGGTGCAGTCTTTTGCTATTGAAAAGGCACAGGCGGAAACAGACAGGAACACATACCAGGCTATGGAGGCTTTTATTCATAATCTAAATACCATGCATAGCAGAGCCGGGGCACAAGTGCCTTTCAGTTCAATAAATTATGGTACTGATATTTCCCCCGAGGGCAGGCTGGTTATCAAAAACCTTCTTCTGGCCACTGAAGCAGGTCTTGGCAATGGAGAAACCCCCATATTCCCTGTACAAATATTTAAGGTTAAAGAAGGCATTAATTATAATGCCGGAGATCCAAACTATGATATGTTCAAGCTTGCCTGCAGAGTAAGCGCCAAAAGAATGTTCCCGAACTTTGCATTTCTGGATGCTCCGTTCAATCTCAAATATTACAGACCGGGTCGACCTGAAACAGAGGTAGCATATATGGGCTGCAGGACAAGAGTAATAGGCAATGTCTATGACCCTTCCAGGGAAATAGTCTACGGAAGAGGAAATTTGAGCTTTACAACAATAAATCTTCCAAGGATTGCATTAAGAAGTAATAATGACATAAGTAAATTCTTTACTGAGCTGGATGAAAAAATTGATCTTGTTATAGACCAGTTGCTGGAAAGATTTGAAATTCAGGCCCGCAAAAAAGTCAAGAACTTCCCATTCTTGATGGGGCAAGGGGTATGGATTGATTCGGACAAACTTGGCTGGGAAGATGAAGTCAGAGAAGTATTGAAGCATGGTACGCTCTCAGTTGGATTTATTGGGCTTGCAGAATGCCTTAAGGCATTGACAGGAAAGCATCATGGAGAATCTGAAGAGTCCCAGAAACTTGGTCTAAAAATAATTGGTCATATGCGTAAACGTATGGACGAGGCTAGCCAAAAATGTAAAATGAACTTCACCCTTTTGGCAACTCCTGCTGAAGGACTGGCAGGAAGATTTGTGAAAATGGACAGAAAAATATATGGTTCCATAGAAGGTGTTACTGACAGGGAATATTACACGAACAGCTTCCATGTTCCGGTATACTACGAAATTAATGCTTTTGATAAGATAAGAATTGAAGCACCATACCATGAGCTGACCAATGCAGGACATATTACTTATATTGAGGTGGATGGTGATCCAAAGCAAAACCTGAAGGCTTTTGAGAAAATTATCAGAGCGATGAAGGAAGCCGGCATAGGCTATGGTGCTGTTAACCATCCGATAGACAGAGATCCTGTATGCGGATATACCGGAATTATTGGCAATACATGTCCTTACTGCGGTCGTGAAGAAGGAGAAATCAAATTTGAAAGGATAAGGCGGATTACCGGATACCTGGTAGGTACTCTTGACAGATTCAATGATGCCAAAAGGGAAGAGGAACGTGACAGGGTAAAACATATGTCTTTCAAAAGTCAAAACATGAGGTGAATTAATATGGATACCTACATAAAAATAGCAGGAATTATTAAAGAATCCATAGTGGACGGACCGGGAATACGAATGGTGGTCTTTGCCCAGGGGTGTAAACACAACTGCCCTGGCTGCCACAACCCGGAAACTCATTCTTTTGATGGAGGTACATTAGTAACAGTTGATTCAATAATCGAGCAAGCTAAAAGGAATCCTCTGCTGGACGGTATTACATTTAGCGGAGGTGAACCTTTTGAACAGGCCCAGGCATTTGCCGTTCTTGCCCGAGAATCAAAAAAGCTTCACCTTAATGTAATGACTTACACCGGCTATACATATGAATATATCATTAGCAATTCATCCAGACATAAGGGCTGGGAGGAATTGCTGAATGAAACCGATATACTTGTGGATGGCAGGTTTGAATTAAATAAACGAAATCTTCTCCTCAAATTCCGTGGTTCTGAAAATCAAAGGATTATAGATGTTAAAAGGTCAAAATCTGAAAATAGAATTGTTATTATGGATTAAACTATAGGATATGGGTTAACATTTAAACATTAAAAACCGACTCCCTATTAGGGGCATTAGATACTGTTCGAGATATTGCCGAAGTGTTTTGATTCTTTCATCAAGTAAGCAAGGAAGATTTTATAACGTAACAGATAATTAGCCCTAACAGTGGAAATGTTATTTAGATATTTTATATAATTCACATTTTAATTATTGATATGTTCCCGCGAACGGTGCTTTCTCAAAAATGACCGAAAAAACGATTGATATGTTTCCTCGAACAGATACTACAAAAAATCACCCATAGACATCAATTCCATCAACTCGTCCCATGTTGAGTGTGTAGTTTTAATGTCAAGGGTAAAAGAGTGAATGTGTGAAAAAGCCTCATAAATCAATACTTTTAGCATACATGATTATGAAATCCATTGGGCGAAAACGAGAATTTTTCACTTCGCAGTAACAAGTCCATAAAGGCTGTATTTGATAGTTAAGTGGTCAGGTTAGATATCAGCCTTCGCGAGTGGTCGATTTTAGATGTTTTTTCAGCTTTTTTGAGGTTGTATTGTCAGGTTGGATGTGGCCGTGAAATAGACTGCTATTGCGACGATAAAACGTAATTTGAATGGTTGATCATTTATATTCTTCATAACAGACTTGAAAAAGTCTGTTATTTTTTTTGGAAAGTATACTTGACATTTAATTTAATCCATGTTATACTCCAAATGTAAAGCATGCTTTCCATTTGTTGCAGAAGGTGATGCTATGAAAAACAGACTGGAAGAGATCCGCAAACAAAAAGGAATACGGCAAGAAAAACTTGCCGCTGATTTAGAAGTATCTCGGCAAACGATTAGCTCTTTAGAAAATGGACGGTACAACCCATCTATCATTTTAGCTTTTAAAATTGCAAGATACTTTGGTATGAGCATTGAAGATATTTTTATTTATGAGGAGGGTCAGGAAAATGAAACAAAATAAAATTGTGCGTTACATCGTCTTTGCTATAATCGGTTTTATAATCTTCGGGATAGGATTGTTTTTGATTATACAGTTGCCTGATGCAGATGGCATACTCAAAACATTGCCATATATTTGCATAGGTTTGGGTTCGGGTTTGTTTGGTGGTAGTCTTGGAACGGCTATTAAAAATTGGTTTGTACTTAAAAATCCGGAAATTGCAAAGCAAGTTGAAATTGAGGAGAAAGATGAGCGTAATCGTTCAATTAGCGATAGGGCAAAAGCAAAAGCCTATGATTTAATGCTGTACACCTATTTCATAATATTGTTGGCTTTTGCTCTGATGGGAGTAGAGTTGTACGTTGAAATTACTCTTGTAGTAGTTTATTTATTTATCATTTCTACGAAAGTTTACTACTTGATTAAATACCATAAAGAGATGTAAAACACATGGATATGTTTCCACTATTTTACTGGATTTGCTGGATTACATTCAGTCTGCCTACTCAACCTAAAGGGCGAAAATACGTACATGGAAACATATTGAGGGAGTATTTTGGGGTTATATTTGAGCCCAAAAATTAGTAGGGTTGAGTTGACAGATTAGATAATGGGCATCTTTCATAAGATTGAGGAGACAGGATGGATGTACATTCTATGCAAGCTTAATATCTCTCAAAGATAGAATAACAAAGCCTCATTTATAAATAAAATTGACTTAAAAAATCTCGGTTGATATAATTTTCCTAAAATATTATTTGAAGTAATATATGGGTAATAATATTGAGATACGAAAACTGTCACCTGAACTTGCAGAAGATTATGTTCATTTTTTTGATATAACACCGCATTCCGAAATACCTGATTCTGATGACTGCAAATGTTATTGTGTATGGTGATGTAATGACGATCAAGATGTTGATCATATCGATTATTTATTATCAAAAGAAAAAAGAAGAGATTGTGCTATCCAAAAAAATAAGAGAAAACAAAATACAGGGTTACCTTGCTTACCATAATGGAAAGGTTGTAGGATGGTGCAATACCAACACCAAAGCTGATTGCCTAAAATGTTATTGTTGGCGGCGATTCATGAGAGATGTACCTACCGAGGAACTTGCATCAGGTATTCGCGTGAAATCTATATTCTGTTTTTTGGTGGCTCCAGAGTTTAGAAGAAAAGGAATTACGAAGTTATTATTAGAACGTGTCTGTCAAGATGCGGTTAATGACGGATTTGATTTTATTGAGGCATATCCTTTGAAAGGATATATCAATGAAGCCAAAGATTTTATGGGCCCTGTCGGTTTATTTAAGAAATACGGCTTATTCATGGGGAAACAGAAGATATATTCATTATGAGAAAGTGGTTAAAATGAAATAGTCCTTCATATGGTTTATATATCACATTCTCTCTAGAAATACAGGAATAGCAACCTTAATTATTGACATATTTCCTTGAACGGCGGTTCTTCAAAAATCGCCGAAAAACTGATTGAAATGTTCCCGCGAACAGATGGTTTCTATAACAGGCCGCAGACATCAATTCCATCATCTCGACCCATGTCGGGCACATGAAATATGGACCCTTTGCAAGGCATAAGCTCCTGTCTTCAATATCATTCACAAACATGATACTTGTGATACTCTCAACAGCGCTGATCAAACAGCATGCAGCCCTAGATGTCCTTTATGGTATATTGCTCAGCGGCTTTTGTTGTGTTATCGTATATGTAGTGATTCCCAGGTTCCAGTTCTCCACGGGCATTTATGAAAGGGAGGCTGCTGCGGGGAAGGAATAACAGGAAGGCGGTGTTTCTTATGAAATCATATTTCTGGGGCATATTCCTTATTTCCACCGGTGTATTTCTGTTGATCAAGCATTACTTCAACCTGAATGTTTCGACCGGCAGGGTAGTGATCGGGCTTTTTCTTCTGTCCCTGGGAGCATCCATCCTGATCGGCGGGTTTGGAGTCAGCGCCGGCGACAGGATCATGTTCAGGGAAGGCACATTCAAATACGATCCGTCAGAGGATGAATACGAAGTGATCTTCAGCGAGGCCAGGCTATCATTCGACGATTTCGTACCCAAAGACAAGCCTGTGAAGGTCGAGGTCACCTGCGTGTTCGGCTCTCTGGACCTGGTATTGCCAAAGGATGCCAAGGTATACATAGATGCAAGCTGCGCCTTTGGGCAGATAGACCTGCCGGACGGATCGGATATCAGCTTTTTCGGAAATCACAGGTTTACAGACAATGTAGATAAAAATGAAGCCGACCTTATAATAGACTTAAGCACTGTTTTCGGAAAAACGGAGATCCGGCGCTGAGGCGCTTTCGTTGCAGCGTCTGCGCCAGACCTGACGCTTCGTGACAGGTCAGGCACTATCACTCTAGCGGATCCTTGGGGTTCGCTTTTTTATTTGCCTTAAGTGACATATATGCTAAAATCAACATTAGTGCAGACCAAGGAAAGGGCCGGCGAAAAAGGACCGGTCCAAAGGAAAGGGACTGAAAGCATTGAACTATACATACAGGCATACACTTTACGCGAGCTGGGGCGGCTACATAACCCAGGCTATCATAAACAACCTGACACCCCTTTTGTTCGTGACCTTTCAAAGAGAATTCGGGATCTCCCTGGATGCGATAGGCCTCCTCATCTCATTGAACTTCATGGTGCAGATCACGGTCGACCTTATTGTTGCAAAGCTCGCTGACAGGATAGGGTGGCGCAAATGCATTGTTTTTGCCCATATAGCCGACACGGTCGGACTTGTATGCCTTGGCGTACTGCCCGGCCTTCTGCCCAACCCTTATATCGGGCTGATCGCTGCCGTGACGATCAACGCAATAGGGGGCGGGCTGATAGAGGTGCTCATAAGCCCCATAGTCGAGTCGTTGCCCGGCGAGGAAAAGGCCTCCGCTATGAGCATGCTCCATTCCTTTTACTGCTGGGGCCATATGGCCGTTGTCATCCTGTCCACCCTGTACTTCCTGGCTGCAGGCATCGAAAACTGGCCTTATCTGCCGATGATCTGGGCCCTTGTTCCCCTGGCCAACGCATTCCTTTTTGCCCGGGTGCCCTTGAGGACGATGGTCGAGCAGGGCAGGGAGATGCCCCTTCGGAAGCTCTTCTCCTCAGGCCTGTTCTGGCTGCTGCTGGTCCTAATGGTCAGCGCCGGAGCCTCTGAGCAGGCCATGTCCCAATGGTCATCCCTGTTTGCCGAGCTGGGGCTCGGCGTCTCAAAGACGGTCGGCGACCTTTTGGGGCCGTGTGCCTTTGCGCTGTTCATGGCCCTATCCCGCACCTTTTACGGGCTAAAGGGCGGGAGGATCGACCTGCACAAGGCATTGGTGTTCAGCAGCGTATGCTGTGCCGCTTGCTACATTCTCGTTGTATTTTCAGCAAATCTCCTGATATCGCTTATAGGCTGCGCCCTGATCGGCCTTTTCGTCGGCCTTATGTGGCCCGGGGTGTTCAGCCTTTCAGCCAGGGTTTTCCCGATGGGCGGCACGGCCATGTTCGCCTACCTTGCATTTGCAGGTGATGTGGGCTGTTCCTTGGGCCCGGGGCTTGTAGGCTTCATATCCGACCGGGTCATAGGTGGCGGGGGCGCGTTCCTCACTGCCTGGTTTGCAGGCGGCACTATCACAGAGATCGGCCTCAAGGCGGGACTGCTTACGGCCATAGTATTCCCGGTGGTACTCATCTTTGGAGTACTGGCCCTGTGGAAAAGGAGATGACTCAAAAATATTGGTATCCTTCCATAAAATCTATGGGAGAAATCCGCTCCTGATCTTGTAGTAATAGATGAGAGGACCTTTTAGACTTAAAGTAGTTGTGTGCAATAACGCATACGCGGGGAAGGTGCAGATATGGGGACGGATGTCTACTTGCTCGTTGAACAGTTGAAGAAGAAAGACCCCAAAGCCCTGGAGCAGGCCATGGACCTTTACATGGACAGCGTGTACAGGCTGGCGGCCGGCATACTCAGGAATACCGGCTCCACGATGGATATCGAGGAATGCGTGCAGGATGTATTCATAGACGCATGGAATCTCATCGACCAATACGATCCGGAAAGGGGATCATTCAGGACCTGGCTTCTGATACTGTGCAAATACAAGGCACTGAACCGGAGGAGATCCCTCGCAGACAAGGCCAGGGTAGTGGAGCTCAAGGATTTCACTGAGGACAGCAAACCGGCGGGAAGCGATGATATAGAATACCTGTACCTTGTAAAGGAGCAGAAAGCGGAGCTCCTTGAGGTCATCCTCTCCTTTGGGGATGTGGACAGGGCGATCTTCCTGCGTAGGTACCTGCTGGATGAAAGCATAGACGACATCTGCCGGACCATGGGACTGTCCAGGCAGGCAGTGGATAACAGGCTTTGGCGTGGCCGCAGGGCGATCCGGGAGCTGCTTGGCAAAGCCAGGAGGAGGGATATCAATGGATAGGGCTGAAAGAGAGATCAGGGACATCATGCTGGGGCTCTCGGATGAAGAGACCCTGGCCTTGCTTGAGAGCCTTGAGCCGGAGGCTGAGAAGGCAAGTCTGACTGAGCTGCAAAGGCAGAGGATAAAGCACAATGTGCTGGCAGGCATTGACAAGAGCAGCGTTGCAGCTAAAAGGCATACGATACCTTGTAGGCCTTCAAGCAGCGAAAGCTTGACAGATATGAGCAGGCCTACTTTCAAGGCTAAAAAGCCTGTGATCGCGGCGGCAGTCATCCTGCTGGTGCTGGCAGGGGCCATTACGCCGGCAGGCAGGCAGATCCTGGCTGAGATAAGGGAGAAGCTCTACTTTATACCGGGGCTCGGGGAAGTGATCGAGAACAAGGGGACGGAGGTATATATATTGAGCGAGCCTATAGAGCTGGGGACTGAGGGCGGCAGAGTATTGATAGCATCCATTGTCAAGCAGGGTAGATCCCTGCAGATAGAAATGTCCGGCGACGGCTATGAAGCGCCGGCGGTCACGATAGAGGATAAAAAGGGGACCGCCTATGAAAGCAGCCATTCCTGGTCCGGAGTAGGCTATGGCTGGACCGCAACCTACCTGTATGAGATCCCTGATGACTTGCTTGAGTTTTCGATCGTCATACCCGGCGGCAGGGTGGCCCAGGCCAGGCTGACAAGAGCCAGAGGCTTTGATGATTATGCAGAGCTGGGGCCTACCGACTACAAAAACGGCCTTGGGCTGACGGTACTCGCGAGCCGGGCTGATGGCAAGGTCAGGCTCAATATAGTCGAGCATGCCAAATCCGGCAGGAAGGTAAAGCTATACGGGTATTACGACAGGGATGCAAAAGGACACAGGGATATACGGATAACTGACGATAAGGGAAATATATACCCCCTTGATGAATACCAGTGGCCATTGGCCAATGTATCAGCATACAGCTTTACTCCTGATCCTGATATATCTGAATATACCGTGGCCATACCTCAGGTGCAGCTGTCATACAAGATAGACAAAAAGGTCACGGTCCCGATACCGGCTGAAGGCGAAACCATAGAAATAGGCAAGGCCCTGGACATAAACGGGTTTGAACTAAGGCTGTTAAAGGCTGAGAGGGAAGGGGATACGCTCCGGTTGTATGTTGACACCGGCTACAGCAGCAAACACGCCGAAAACATCAGTGTGCTGCATCTGGCCCTGCCCTATAGAAGCTATAGCTACAGCTACAACTATAACGAATATATCACCGCAGACCGGTATGACCTGGAGATAAGGCCCGAAGACAAAAAGGTCACAATAACCTTTACTGAGCTTGTCACCACCCTCAAAGGGCCATGGAAATTCGAGATATCAGTAAAATAGAAACCATTAACCAACATAAACCCTCGGTATATGTGAGCGTATTACCGGGGGTTTTGCATTGCCTGTCAGGAGACTTGGTATGACAATTACGGACAGGCTAATCTAAAGAAATTAGCTGTCGTAAAAACCTCAACAAGAAGTTGTAATTTTGCTTAAAAAGCGCCACCGGCCGGGCTAAATGGCGATAATCTGGCATATTTGCCAATTCGCGAGAAAAAATATAAAAATCTATGTTTTGACTTAGTTTTTAGTGATTAACTATATAAATGGAAACTAACAAATGGAAATTAAGCCTGGACAATGTAGAATAACAATATAAGTTTGTCACCAAGAGTAGACCGAATGATGGGCTTAAGTAGTAAGTTTATGACGGAGGTCAACGATGTTGTTGAAGATTTTATTAGTTGCTGATTCTACGTCAGATTGCTTGCTCATCAAGGATAAGCTGACCGGATATATAGTTGTGATTGCGACTGACAGACATGAAGCCTTAGGTTTGATCGAGAAGCACAAAGACATAGACTTGGTCCTGGTCGATCTGGATATGCCAGAAATGGAAGGCTTTCGCCTGCTGGAGCATTTGAGCTCGGTCGAACAGTACAAGGGCTTGCGTACGATAATTATGACCGGACAGGATGAGCCTGAAAATGAGCTGAGAGGTCTTGAGCTTGGAGCGATAGACTATATAAGAAAGCCGATACATACAGAGTCCTTGCTGGCCAGGATCAAGGTGCATGCGGATTTCTTCCGGTTGAAGCGGGCGCTGGAGCAGAAGCTGCAGGAGCAAAGCCAGGCCCTGCAGGAAAGCGAACGCAGAAAGTCAGTCGTCCTTTCCCATCTTCCCGGCCTGGCCTACCGGTGCAGCTATGACCGGGACTGGACGGTGCAGTATGCTTCGAGCGGCTGCCTTAAGCTGACCGGTTATCCGTCGGAAAGCCTTCTATACAACCGGGACCTGTCCTTCAATGACCTTATCGCCCCTGAGTACCGCGAAGATATTTGGAACGAATGGCTGCGGGTCCTGCCGAAGCGCCAAACATTCAAATACGAGTATGAGATCATCACCGCCGGCGGCCAGCGAAAATGGGTCCTGGAGCTGGGTGAAGGCATATTCAACAGTAAAGGCGAAGTAGAGGCAGTCGAAGGGATAGTCATAGACATAACGGACAGAAAAGCGATCGAGGAAGCCCTCAAGTACAGCAACGAGCATGACAGCCTGACCGGGCTGCATAACCAGAGCTATCTGGTGAATCTACTGAACAATGATTCCCGGGATAAAAACAGCGGGAACAGGGCTGTCGTAGGCATCAACCTCAGCAAGATCCAATCCCTGACCGTTACTTACGGCTTCAACTACACACAAAACCTGATAAAAAAGCTTGTTGCTGCCCTTGCAGATCACTGCACGGATACCAGGCGGCTTTTCAGCACTTATGGCAATCAATTCGTCTTCTATATCAAAGGCTACAGGGACAGGAATGAGCTGATAAGCTTTTGCGAAGCTGTCTCCAATACTCTAAGCTCCCTGCTGACTATCGAGAGGATAGACGGGGGGATCGGGATCGTGGAGATAGATCCGGAGGAGGGGCAGGATGCAGTGCTCATCCTTAAGAACCTGTTGATCGCTGCAGAAAAGGCCCTGCAGAGAAATGACAGGGAATTTGGATACTGCTTTTATGACAAGGATATTGAGGCAGAGGTCAGGCGCAAGAACGATATAATAAGCGAGCTCACGGCTGTTGTGACAGATGAAGGCAGCAGGAGCTTCTATTTAGTCTACCAGCCCATACTGGACCTCAAGTCAAGGCGGATCTGCGGCTTTGAAGCGCTGGCCAGGCTGAAAAGCGACAAGCTCGGTCATATACCGCCTTCTGAGTTTATCCCCATAGCCGAAGAAGAAAAGCTGATCATCCCTATCGGCAACAAGGTCATCATGTATGCCTTCCGTTTTCTGAACAAGCTCAAGGAGTACGGCTATAAGGATATTTATGTTTCCATCAACCTATCCGTTGTCCAGCTTTTTAAGAATGATTTTGTGGACAACCTGTTTGATATGATAAAGAAGATGCAGGTAACACCGGAAAACATAGTGTTTGAGATCACAGAGTCCGTATTTTGCTCGGACTTTGATGAGATAAACCGCATCCTTGGCCGGTTGAGAAGCGCAGGGATCACTATCGCCATAGACGACTTTGGCACCGGGTATTCGAGCCTTTCAAGGGAAAGGGAGCTCAACGTCGATTATATCAAGATTGACAAGTCCTTCATAGATAAGATCCTGATGCTTGGCCCCCACAGGGCCATCACGGGCGATATCGTCTCGATGGCCCACAAGCTGAACCACTATGCCATAGCAGAGGGCGTTGAGCATGAGAAGCAAATGGAGTACCTGCAGGGATGTGGGTGCGACAAGATACAGGGCTATTTTATAAGCAAGCCCCTGGATGAGGAAAAGGCAATAGAGCTTTTGGGGCAAGCAAAGAGCCGGCAGACTGAATAAGCTGCCGGCCTTTTTATAAGGATTCCTGTCATCACTTCTTTTTTGTATCATCACTGCTTAACCAAATACGTTGACGAGCTCACCAAACAGGTCTTTTTCAGCCTTCAGCCTTCCTTCGCTGCCAACGACGCAATAATAATCGCGCTTCATCACATCATCGATCATCTGGCTTAAGGCCTTTATGTCTGCGGATTTTACAGAGAGCACTTCGTCCCGCTCCCTCTGGATATCCTCCTGGGTCGTACCGGTGAAGTAGTTGATCTCTGACCTCTCACCCTTCATCTGAGGTGTCAGGGGTTCATCCAGGCGGCTGATGGTGCCTATGATATATCTGGTCATCTCTGTCTCATTGGCATTGAAATCCGCCAGGTATTTGGCAAAGCCATCGTAGTTGTCCAGGGTCTGCTTCAGGTTGGGATCCCTGTAGGATGAGAATATGGCCATGCCGCTCCTTGTGAACTGGGCAAAGATACCGTAGGCTCCGCCCTGGATCCTGACCCTGTTCCACAGATAGTCAAGCCTGGCAATGGTACTGAGTACCTGCAGGGCTCCGGAGTAGCTGTAGCCCAACCGCTTATAGCTGTAGCCCTTGGCCACGTACTGTACCTTGCCGGGCGTCATCAGACCTTCATTGGCCGCTTTATCAACTACTTCAAAGGTAACAGGCTCTGCCTTGCTGTCACTCAAGGCCCCTGCCAGACGGGCAAACTGGCCTTGGAATGCCGGATAATCCTTTTCTGATATCGTAATGCCGGCTGTGAGGTTGTCCTTAGTGAAAATGTATGAGGAGGCCTTTTCCAGGCTGGCTGCTATCTCGTCCTTTTTGGCATCAAAGCTCTTTTCGATGCCGCTGAGGAAGTGGTAGAATGTAACGCCGCTGGTTATCTCGTTGTATTTTCCAGCAGCGGAGAAATATGAAGCCAGGCGGTTCATTGCAGCCACATGGCCTGAATAGCTGATGTTCATCTCCATGCGTGAACGGGCCTGCTGGATGATCTCCTTCAGCCTTTTGGCATCCTTGAAGCTGCTGCCTGTGATGATCTCGCTCAAGAGCCTTACGAGGTCGGGGAGCTTCTCAACGAGTGCCTTGGACTTGACCACGAATTTGCCGGTGAAGGCCCCGTCCATGTCATTGTATGCCAGGGCTTCATTCGAATAGTGGATGCCGCCCGTATGGATGTTGATCTCATTGGACAGCTCTTCGTAGGTATAGTTTTCGGTCCCGATCTCACCCAGCACATTTACAAGCAGGGCAGAATAGGGAAGCAGGTCTGCCGGGATGGTCCTTGTATCAAACCACAGGTTGAGGTATGCTATGCCATTGGTTTCAATGGGGTGGAACAGGACCTTGATCCCGCTCTCATCCTTTTCGGTCAGGGGCAGGACCTCGGCCTTCTTATCGATATCGGAAAGCTCGACCATGGGTATTTTGGCCTGAGCTTCCGGCGGATCCGGCTCCGTTTGCCTTTTCTTCAGCTCCAATGTGCACCTGACTATGTCATCCAGCTCTTCATCGGAAAGCTGTGCCTTGTAGGCCTGGAGTTTTTCAAAGATCTCCTTGTCCCTCTCCTCGGCCAGTCCGGGCCTGGGCTTGACTACGACCATGGTGCTGTGGGCATTGTCAAGCAAGTACTTTTCGATCAGCTCCTCAAAGAGGGGTTCATTTAGCGCCCGCTTTACCTCAGCCAGGGTGTCCTCGTAATAAAGGTGCATGGAGGGATCTTCGTCATACAGCCAGCTTTCCAGGCACTTGAGCCCATATATCAGCCCCTTGGGCCTGCGGCCGTAATCAGCTTCCCTCAGGCGGAACTCGCGGTTGTTGATCCCGGCTTCGACCATGCGCTTGTCGATGCCTTTCTGGACAAGCCCTGTCAGGGTCTCATTTATGACCTTTATGAAAGCCTCCTTGTCCTCAAGATTTGCGTCCTTTGCCACTATGGAGAAGAATGGCTGGCGCAGGCTGCTTTCGTACAAGCCAAAAACATCCTTGCCGATGTTGGCGTCCAGCAGGGCTTTCTTCAGCGGCGCAGCAGGGTGCTCCAGCAGTATGTACTCCAGTATGTCCATAGCCAGGTAGAGGAAGGGGTCAGTTGAGCAGCCTACTGAAAAATTGAGGCTCAGGTATGTTTTGTTGTCAGTGCCCTCCTCGCTCGAAACCGGGTATTCGACCTCTATTTCTCTCAAGGCATCAAAAGGCTTTTGCTCAGGGATGGCTGAATCTATATCGATCCTGTCATAGTCCTTCAGATAATTGTCGAGAAACTCAAGATGAGCGTCGATATCGCCGTCGCCATACAGGTAGATGTAGCTGTTGGACGGATGGTAGTATTTTTTATGGTAGGCGGTAAACTGCTCCTGGGTCAGATCGGGTATATAGTCAGGGTCTCCGCCGGATTCAAAGCTGTAAGGCGTGTCGGGATACAAAGACTCCTGGATTTTCCTGAAGAGCACCTGCTCCGGTGATGAGAAGGCCCCCTTCATCTCGTTGTAAACAACGCCCTTGTAGGCAAGCGGCTGTGACTTGTCCTCAAGGTCATAATGCCAGCCCTCCTGCATCAGGATCGTGGGCTCAGAATGGATGTTGGGGTAAAATACGGCGTCAAGGTACACATCCATCAGGTTTACAAAATCCTTGTCATTGCGGCTGGCAACAGGGTAAACCGTCTTGTCGGGGTAAGTCATCGCATTGAGGAATGTGTTGAGTGAGCCCTTGGCCAGGTCTATGAAGGGCTCCTTGGTGGGAAACTTCCTGGAGCCGCACAGCACCGAGTGCTCCATGATGTGGGGGAGGCCGGTGTTATCCGAGGGTGGCGTCCTGAACCCTATGTAAAACACCTTGTTGTCATCATCACAGCTAAGATAGAACAGCCTGGCTCCGCTCTTGACATGCTCAAAAAGCCTGGCTGTGGCTTTGAGCTCTCTGATCTCCTTTATTTCGTCCAGCCGGAAACCGTGGTATACCTTTCCCGTCTGATAATCCATAGGCAAAACTCCTTTCATTGTACGCAAATGCAATCATGCTTTGATTTATTATATCCATTCTTTAGTATTCTACGTTTTGGAAATTAATCCTGCAAGACATATAGCAAGTATTTCCCCAGGTCGTTCCCTTTTGGATATATCAGCTCATATACTGAAGTATAAAAATATATAAAGAGGTGATCGTTTGAATACGGCTGTGGCTCACATCAAGGGAGGTCCCCTGTGCCCGCAGCTTAGGGGGACCGTGCATTTCAGGGATACGATAGGCGGCACCTGGGTTAGCGTACAGGTCTCGGGGCTGCCGGAATATAAACCCGGTACAGACACTTCAGGTCCCATAGGCCCCTTTGGGTTCCATATACACCAGTATGGAAACTGCGAGGTCGGGGACCCCAATGACCCATTCAAGGCGGCGGGCGACCACTGGAATCCTTATAACCAGCCCCACGGCAACCACGCCGGCGACCTTCCTGTTCTCTTTTCCAACAATGGCAGGGCCCTGATGAGCTTTTACACAAACAAGTTCAGGGTGCACGAGGTGATCGGAAGGTCAGTGATCATCCATGAAAACCCGGATGACTACAGGACCCAGCCGTCGGGTAATGCGGGAAAAAGGCTGGCCTGCGGGGTAATCGAGTGGTGCGGCATGAAAGAGAAGCATTAGACGCACGCTAGACACCAGGCTCATACCTGACATCAGACTATAGCCTGCCCTATGGGCGGGCTTTGTATTGGAGGAAAATATATACTCATGTTGAATATGGAACAGAGATAGAGCCTTTATGAATCTGCCTAACTCTAGATTTACAGCTCAGTGAGTTGTAAAAATGAAACGATATCTGATATAAATGCCAATGATTAATAAGCCTGGCAAGCCAATGAGGCTGTTGAGCATCTTACGACGATGGCCACATAACATTCGCTACATTGATGATACCTGGAAGTACAGGCTGATGCTCTATGACATCGTCATTATCACAATAGAAACCCAGGGTGTCAAGCTCGTTGGTTGGACCGATGTTCTATTCGGTATAATATAGAACCCTTTTATGCAAATTGTGTATATCTAACTTTTTATTTATTGGGGCACTGATTTCAGTTATACATGATATAATACATATTGTACATGGTGAAATTTTGATGATTATGATGTATTTGGGGGTTTTTACAGTGGATTCAGAAAATAAGCTTACATTAAAGCTGGTTGGAGAAATTCAAGGTGGATTTTTTATACCATCCTACCAGCGAGGATACCGCTGGGGCCAAGAAGAAGTTATACGACTTCTTGACGATATCTATATTAATGGACCTAAGAACTATTGCTTGCAGCCTCTGGTAGTAAAGAGACTTTCGGAAAAAGATGTGCAAGAAAAGGGGCTCGAAGCCGACGAATGGTTTGAAGTGATAGATGGACAACAACGTTTGACGACTCTTTATTTGATATATACTTATATGTATAGAGAAAGAAGTGGCCTGAACAAAAACCTGCCTTATTTTGAACAGCATATTTGTCATAATCTGCATTGTAATGGTGGGCAATGGGTGATAAAATGTTTCAGGTGAGAGTCATATATTACATTGAACAATAATTCAGCTACAGCGATATTGAGGGGGATTATGATGTCTGCAGAAACGTCAAGAGCTTACAGAATAGCGGTCGTAGGGTTCGGGGGCATGGGAAGCTTCCATCTGCATCTGGCAGAAGGGATCGAAGAAGTAAAGATAGTCGGCTCCTTCGATATAAAGGAGGACAGGCAGGAAGCAGCCAGACAGAAAGGCCTTCATGTGTACAACAGCCTGGAAGAGCTGCTGAGTGACAAAACTATAGACATAGTGCTGGTAGCAACACCAAATGACGTTCACAAGGAGATCGCCATCAAGGCAATGGAGGCAGGCAAGCATGTCGTGTGCGAAAAGCCTGTCACCTTGAGCTCTGCTGATCTTCAGGAAATGATCGATGCATCCGAGAGGACCGGCAAGCTTCTGGTGGTCCATCAGAACAGACGCTGGGACGAAGATTTCATCACAATGAAAAAGATATATGATGAAAACATGCTGGGCGAAGTGTATGCCATAGAATCCAGGGTCCATGGCTCAAGGGGGATCCCTGGAGACTGGAGACAAAAGAAGGAGCATGGCGGCGGCATGGTGCTTGACTGGGGAGTACATATCCTGGACCAGGCTCTGCAGATGGTAAACGAAAAGGTCAAAAAGGTATATGCAGTGCTGACCCATGTAACAAACCAACTGGTGGATGACGGGTTCAGGGCTGAGCTGACCTTTGAGAGCGGAAAAAGGTTCCTGGTGGAGGTAGGCACCAGCAACTTTATCAGCCTGCCCCGCTGGTACATGCTTGGCAATAACGGGACAGCCATGATCGAAGACTGGGGCAGGGATGCCAGGGTCGTCGTCGCAAAGGGAAAGAGCGAAAAGGATATAGTGCCTGTCGTAACGGCTGCCGGCCTGACCAAGACCATGGCACCCAGAAGAGAGGACACGATCCACGAGTATACAGTTCCGATCGCTAAAAGCGACATCAAGGAATTCTACAGGAATGTTGCCGCTACGATCTCAGGCAAGGCCGAGATAATTGTCAAGCTGCCCGAGGTAATGCGCGTTATGAAGCTCATGGAGGCAATATTCGAGTCTGCTGAGAAACAGCAGGTTGTGGACTTTGAATAATATTGGTTACACTTACATATATGCAAATGTACTTTTAGAAAAGGGGAAACTGACATGTTTCCTCTTTTTTACGATTTTATCGTTGTATGCTATTACAGCTATGGTATAATATGTTTGGGTATAGTACTTACTGGAAGATACACAATATGATAGTATATACATGACTTGTAAAAATGAGGAAGTATTATGCATCAAATGCGATAGATATTATTGATCATTTAATATCAACATAAGTCAGGCATTACCCAGCTCGTTTTCATTGAGAGTTGCAAGCTATTATAAAACTGAGACTTCGCTTTGAGATCGTAAGGGATGTAGTGGGTACAAACACTTATACAAAAGGGAAGATTTGTATAATCCATGTTGTATAATTCTATGGAGGAGAGTGGTGTTTTATGAGCTTGTACCCTACTATTGATCAGTATTTACTGTCAACTTGTTTGTTTATTATTGATGAATTCAATGAGCAGTATCGTGACATGGAAAAGACTGAGTTAAAGAACGAGATCCCCGGAGCGGAATACAGCGTGGACAGCGGCCTGACCTGGCAGGACAGCCCGGTCTTTGAAGGGCTCACGCCCAACACCGGATATAGGTTCATCGCAAGGATAAAGGCTACTGAAAACTCCTATGCTTCTGCATACAGCTGAGAATCAATCACGATCACTACTGCAGTGTCAGCAGAGAATGTGGAAGAGATCCCTCAGACAGGTGATCATGCAAGCATTGTTCTCTGGGCGTCGCTTGGCCTTGTGTCAGTGCTGGTGCTCTATATGTCGGCTGTGAAGAAGGCTGGGATGAGATCGGAATAATTTATTGTTGAACATAAAGCACAAACATGTTATTACTAAGGCAGATGGTTGCCATGCAATTATCTGCCTTTCTACATTCTTGATTCGATCATTGGACATGCCTGGTCGAGGGGTGCTCTGAGAGATCATGGAGATGGAGGGATTTCATCATGAAAAATGTTGTAATAACCGGCAGCACGCGTGGCATTGGGTTAGCCATGGCGCTTGAATTTCTGCAGGCCGGATGTAATGTTACCTTGTCAGGCAGAGGAGAAGCTTTGCCGGATGCAGCGCTTGATAAGCTGTCACCCTATAAGGGCAAGTATATTTATGTAAAGTGCAATGTCCAGGATAAAGCAAGCCTGCAAGACCTTTGGGATGCCTCCTTGAAACGATGGGGCAGAGTCGACATATGGATCAACAATGCAGGGCAGAACGTGCCGCATATGTTTTCGTGGGAGACAGGCGAGGCTTATACCGAAAATGTCATCAGGACCAATATCATCGGGATGATATACGGTTCTCAAATCGCTGCTGCGGGGATGCTGAAACAGGGCCATGGTGCAATATACAGCATGGAGGGCCTGGGATCAAACAACATGGTACAACCTAAGACCATCCTATACGGTACCACGAAATGTGCACTGACCTACTATATGAAGGGACTGGCCAAAGAGCTTGAGGGCACCGGCATCATAGCCGGCCGGTTGTCACCTGGGATGATGCTTACCGATTTCATCACAAAAACACCGGATGGAGGGCAGTCGGATGTGATATCGGATAAAAGGTTCAGGAAGATATTCAACATACTGGCAGACAGGCCTGAAACAGTTGCAAGGTTTTTTGTGCCCAGGATACTTGGCAACAGGAAAAACAATGCTCAGATCAAATGGCTGACTAGCAGCAAGGCCGCTTGGCGCTTTATGACAGCGGGCTTTCGAAAGGGCAGATTGCTTTAGCGTGTAAAAAGCGGGTTTTCCGGTGCCGCAGCGTCATAACTGTGAGGGTCCTATCTCTCCGGTGAAGTATTTTTCCAGCACGACGGATGCGGCACACAATATCTCTGAATGTTCAGGTAAGCTGGAGATGATGATCGGTATTTTTCTCATGTTTCTCGCGATAGCCTGGCTGTTTACCCGCTGCCTTATGAGTGACAGCAGAATATCCGGCTTGTAGACTATATCACCCGTCATGATGACTGCATCAACGTCTATCAAGTTGACACAGTTCACGATAGCGGTCGCCAGATACTCGGCCTGTCTGTGAATGATATCCATGCATGCCTTATCACCGTCGATTGCTCTATCCACTATGGCCGGCCAGCTTTCGACCGCAGGTGAAATATTCCGGGCGCTCTTTAGGACGGCGGACCGGGAAGCGTAAAGCTCCAGGCATCCGCGGTTCCCGCAATCGCATACCTCGCCGTTGATGTCCACACAGGTGTGGCCTATCTCATTGCCAAAGCCGTTGCCGCCCTTGAACAACTGATTGTTCAATATAACGCCCATGCCTATCCCGGTATCTACCGTCATCACGATCATACTTTCAAACTGTCCGCCGCAGCCATAGCTTTTTTCGGCTATGGCTATGGAGTTGGCGTTATTCTCCAGAAAGGCCCTGATATGGGTACGGCTTTGCACTTCTTTGATGATATCTATATCATGCCACTTTGTGAAGTTTGCAGGCTTTAGGATCCTGCCATCCTTTGTATCGACAGGGCCGGGTGAAATAACGCCGATCCCAAGGAGCTTGCCATAAGGTATTTTTAGCTGCTCAACCAGGAGGGCTATGCCCTCTGCAATATTGTCAAGGATCTTATATGCATTTCCGGTGTCATCGATCTCCATGTAGCATAGGATATTTCCCTGAAAGTCTACGAGGCCTATCCCTGTTTTGTCCCTCGCTATGGAAACCCCTGCGGTATAGCAATAGTCCGGCCTCAAACCAAGCAATATCGGCCTTCTTCCTGCACAGGAGCGGACAGTCCCGGTCTCATGGATCTGCCCTTCTTCGATCATTTCCTCTGTAAGCAGGGAAACAGCCGCTCTCGACAGATGTATGACCCGTGCCAGCTCCGCCCTTGACAGCTTTCTTTTTCGCAGGTTGTTGAGTATGGCAAGCTTGTTTATTTCCTTCAGATTTTTGTGGTTTGCGGCCTTCGGCTTCATGACGGTTTCACCTTTACATCACAAAACTGCAGCTATTTTAAAGGTTTTGATCTCAAAGGGCTTTATCACGCAGGCAAACCGGCCGTCCTTCGACTCGATTTCGCCTATTTCATTTTCCATCAGGTCACACTCTCTAACCTTGATATTTTTTGCAAAGAAGGTGAATTCGGCGTTGGTTTTCTTGTTATGGGCCTCATACACGCGCAGTATGATATCATTGCTGTATTCGGCCTTCTTTACGGTTTCGATTATTACATTGTCCTGATCTACCGAGCAGAGGGAAAACACATCGGGAAGTGTGCCAGTATGGGCTTCCGATACAAAGGCATACATCGGGCAGTTGAGTCGATAGCCCATATATACGGTCCCGCCTTCATGATACCCGCCGGCATGGGGGTAGAGGCTGTACACAAACTCATGTGTACCTATATCCGCTGAAGAAGGATATTCGGCGCTCTTTAAAAGGGTTATCCGCATCTGGTCGCCCTTGATGTCATACCCATATTTGCAATCATTCAGGATGCTGACTCCATAGCCGCCCTCGGACAGGTCCGCCCATTTATGGCCGCTTACTTCAAACCGGGCATAATCCCAGCTGGTGTTCCAGTGATTTGGACGCTGTATGCTGCCAAACTGGATATCATACGTTGCATAGTTTGCATGGATATCTACGGGGAAGGCGGCCTTGAGAAGCATAAACTTCTCCTTCCAGTCTATATGGGTCTTGAAGTCGATCCGGTCGATATCGCTGTATACACTTATGTCCTGGGTGATGACCGAATCAAGGAAGCGGCGCTCGATCCTCAAAGTAGAGCGGACCGGGCCGGTCTCCAGCACTTGGATGGATCTGACATCGTTTACTTCCCACATTTTATCGTTGTGATAGATATTTATATCCCAGGCATCGTTGACCCACTGGGGCATATCCTCAAACACCTGCAGTACATTGCCTCTTGAGCCTTCCTTCAGTATCTCACGGTTGTTCACCTTGTCGAAAACAGACACAAAGGCGCCGGTCTCATCCAGCCTTATATCGAAAAAGTCATTGGCTATTATCTCTTTCGATACGGTCATATAGCTTTGGATGTCATATACCTCATTTGTGATACGATAGGCCTTGTATCCCTTTGAGGGGACATCCCTGGCTACGAATACCGCTTTCCCTCCCCCGACAAGCTGTACGGGAAGCCGGCTGCCGTCTGCATCATAGACTGTGATGCTGTCAAAGCCTTCAGGGACAGTAAACTCAACTATATCTGACCTTGTAAAGCCCAACTGGTTGAACACGATGACAGACATGGCAGGTGTATTTATGTTCTTTACGATATCCAGCGCGGCTGCTTCAAGCATGTCCTTTCCGCTTGATATCACCTGCTCGTATTCCGCAAAGGTGTTTTTGTATACATCCCATATAGAAGAGCCCGGCAGTATGTCATGGAACTGATTGAGGGCAATGATCTCCCATGAATTGTTGATATCAGCCTGAGGGTACTTTCTGCCCGTCAGCAGCATGGCTGAGGAGGATAACAGCTCACAGTCCTGATACAGGAGCTCGCTTTTGCGGTTATACAGCTTGCTCTTTGCAACGGAGGTATAGGTACCCCTGTGGAGCTCAAAATACAGCTCGCCGACCCACTTGGGCAGCCTGCTGCCTGCCTTTTGGGCTGATTTCTCCAGATCCTCTGCAAACTCCCTGATCCCGGTCAGCTTGACGCTGGGGCATCCGGGCACCCCTTTCACCAGCCGTTTGCCCACTTCCAGCATGTCTGTGGTCGGACCGCCACCGGCGTCACCCCAGCCAAAGGGTACGAGTATCTTGTCATTTATGTCCTTCTGCTTGAAGTCATCCCAAACCTCATTTATGGACTTGCTTCCAAGGTATGCGGCATGGTGGCATGTGAAATAGGAGAGTATCTCGGTGCCGTCGATGCCCTGCCAGCTGAACAGGCTGTAGGGGAACACATTGTACTCATTCCATGACAGCTTTGTAGTCATGAAGAAGTCAACGCCGGATTTTTTAAGTATTTGAGGCAGCGCTCCGCTGAACCCGAATACATCAGGCAGCCATAGTATACGACTGTCAACACCGAATTCTTCCTTGAAAAAGCGCTTGCCCAGCAATAGCTGACGGACAAAGGACTCTCCGGAGGGTATATTGCAGTCAGGCTCGACCCACATGGCCCCTTCGGGCTGCCAGCGCCCCTCTTTTATCCGCTGCCTGACCTTTTCATACACTTCTGGGTAGCTCTCTTTTACGTACTTGTAGATCTGGGGCTGGCTGCACATAAAAACATATTCAGGATATAGCTCCATAAGCTCCAGGTTATGCACAAAGGTGCGGACGGCTTTCTTTTTGCTGTCCTCTACCGTCCAGAGCCAGGCCACATCAAAATGAGAATGCCCTACACAGTAGGCGGTTATATTGCGTACCGCATTATTCTCCGAATAGAGTGTCCTTGCAAGGTGTTCCCTGGCCAGATCCAGGGAGGCATAAAATTCATCGGACAGCGGTTTTCGCATATCAAGCAGGTTGACCGCATTTATGATCTCATTGATAGCGTCAAGGCGGTTTTTATCGTCATCCTTCAGGACCAGAGCACTGTCATATGCAGCTTTTATATCGAAATATGCTGCTTCTACTCGTTTATCCACTGTATAAAGGTTTATTTCAAAGCCTGTGAGCTTTTCCTTGACGCCAGAGAAGGCCTGTATGTCGATCCTGTAGCTGCGGCCGGGTTCGGCGTTTTCAGTAAGGATAAACTTTTCATGCCACAGATCCATGTGATGCCTGGGCTCTCCATCCACAAACACCAGGTATTGAGGGCCTCCCGGATACCACTCGCCTTCACGCCCTGTGGTGAAGTGGACCTCAACGGTCTGGCCTGCGTAACTGTCCGGGATCGTTATATAGAATGAAAACCAGGCAAGCTTGTCCACTCCGCCCCAGCGGTCATATCTGCCAAAGTCACGCCAGCCGGATTCATCTCTTATCACTGCTTCTCTGTCATTGCTGCGGGTCTCCTTGAACCGGCAACCGCTCAGCTCGATTTTATTGCAATAGATGTATTTTTCCAATTCATGCAGTATGCGATCTATTCTTTGCTCAGGCAAAAACATTTTGATTCCTCCGGTTTCAATTTGTTAAATGATTTAACTATATACTAATGATATATAGACAATATTGTTCCGTCAACATTCAATATTATTTCAGGCTTTCGACATAAATAAATGCCAGATGGCGGCATTCCTCAACGGGGCCAGCCATAAAAGGCATGATGAAATAGTTTATCAAGTGAAGTAATATATGGGTATTCAAATTCTGGCATTTGTAGTTTTGTATAAAAGTGGGGTATAATATGGTTGCAAAGACTAATGGTTACATTTTATTGCTTCGGGGTCGAGACGGCATATCTTGACCCTGTTTTTATATATATGCTTAGTAAAGCGGTATGAAAGGAGTATCGGGTTGGAGGAAACGATCGTAGTAGTCGGCCTGGTAAGGGATGAGCTCAGGGATTTCATACTGGATCAATGGAAAACCGTAGAAGAGAAGTATGATTCCAAAGCAGTCTGGACCCTGGGGCATCCTCATGTCAGCTTTCAGGGCGGCCACACCTCCGATATGGATGGTCTGGAGCGCCTGTTGGAACAAGCATGCTCCCGGCTGGAGCCCTTTGAAGTCATCACCGACGGATTCGGGTTCTTTGACCGTCCTTCAAATGTCGCCTTCGTAAAGGTCGTCAAAACCGATGAGCTTTTAAAGGTAAACAAGGAAATCAACGAAGCCCTCAAGCAAAACTGCAGGATGGTGTTCAAATACTATACACCTGACATGTGGGTGCCACATATAACGATAGCGCTGGACGACATCTCGGACGAGGATTTCCAGCAGCTGAAAAATTCCCTTGAGGGCTTGCATCCGGTATACAGACAGGTCCTTTCAGAGCTGCACCTTATCAGAAAAGCCGGCCAGGACCAATGGGAAATAGTCAGGAGCTTTAAGATCAACAGCAAATAGATGGGGGTGAGCCATTGATCGGGTTTGAAAAATATCTGACCAAACCGGAATTATATGCCCCAGGCACGGACAACTTCTGGGATGACGAGCATATATCCAAGGGACTGCTGGAAGCTCATCTGGATCCTGACTTGGATGCGGCGACCCGGAAGCATGATTTTCTCAACAGGTCGGTAGACTGGATCTCAAAAGTCGCGCCTCCGTCCCAATACAGGTTCCTGCTTGATCTGGGCTGCGGCCCCGGTCTGTATGCCGAGCGGTTCAGCAGGGCAGGGTACATAGTAACGGGAGTGGACATGTCCAGGCGTTCCATAGCGTATGCTAAGGAGCAGTCATTGCGAAACGGCAGCAGGATAGACTATCTCTGCCGTGACTACCTGTCGATTGACTACGTGGAGCTGTTCGATGTCGTCACATTGATATACTGTGATTACGGAGCCCTATCAAGGAAGGACAGGATCGTTTTGCTGGAGAAGGTATACCAGGCCTTAAAGCCCGGCGGGAAGTTCATTTTTGATGTATTTACACCCCAAATGCGAAAGAAGGAAAGCCGGTCATGGCATTTCAGCGGAAAGGGCGGGTTTTGGAGCGAAAAACCGTATCTTTGCCTGGAAGCCGTCTATCAATATGATGATGAAGACAGTACGGAACTGAGACGGTATATAGTGATGACCGAGGATGCTGTGAAATGCTATAACATATGGGATCACTTCTTTACCAGGGAAGCGCTCTTGTCAGAAGCCCGGGGCATAGGTTTCAACGCATTTGAGTTTTACGGGGATGTGGCAGGGAAGGAGTATTCTGATACAGGCGAAACCATATGCGGTGTATATACCAGGTAGAACAGCCGATACGACTATTCTGCATGTGCTGTCATGGATTTGACTTGCGGCGGAAGGCGGCTATACAGTTTCTGAGCATATGGGCGGATGCTATATGGGCGTGCTAAATGTCCGCTGATTTAGCGGATTTTTTAAAGACATGGGAATGTACCAGGACGAAAGACGCAAGATTTGGGAGGAGCAATAAATGGATATCAAAATCGATATTTCCGACACGGTCATAGAAACCGACAGGCTGATCCTACGGCCGTGGAAGGAAACAGATGTGAATGATCTGTTTGAGTATGCATCGGTCGAGGGTGTCGGTGAAATGGCGGGCTGGAAGCATCATGAGTCGATAGAGGCTTCGCGCGCGATACTGCAAGCCTTCATTATTGAGAAAAACGTCTTTGCGATCGTACATAAAGAGGATAACAAGGTGATTGGTTCATTGGGATTGCATAGGTCATGGGCAGAGTATGATGATGAGTACGCCCATTTGAAGGTGAAGGAGATCGGATTTGTCTTGTCAAAGGCCTACTGGGGGAGGGGGCTTATGCCTGAAGCCGTCAAAGCCGTGATAAGCTTTTGCTTTGAAAAACTGGGCTTGGATGCATTGACCGTCAGCCACTTTATCTTCAACAACCAGTCCAGAAGGGTTATAGAAAAATGCGGATTCTCATTTGTAAAGAAAGGCCAGTATCATGCAAAACTGCTGCAAAAGACCTTTGAGGATATGAAGTATATCCTGTTAAGGCAGTCAAGGGTGGCAAATAAGTAGAAATCAGCGGACTCTAGCAGGCATATAAACTATATTGATGATATGCTTGCATATTTTCCGGCCATAGATTATCATTTCGATGTAAGAAGATACAGGCATAGAGGGATCTGGGGTGAAGACAGTATACCGTTTGCTTTTTGGATTGCATTTATTTGTAGGGATAGGAGCTGTATTCGGGGGTCTGGCTGCGATATTAGACCCAAAGACCCCGCTTGGGATAACGACCGATGCATTGAAAAACTCGCCCTTTACCGATTTCCTCATACCAGGGATGATTCTATTCTCTGTGATAGGGCTTGGTAATATCATAAGCGCAGTGACCCTTTGGCTGAAATCAGGGTTTCAAGGCTACATAAGCAGTGTTTTCGGCATGGCTTTGGTCATCTGGATCGTGGTTCAATGCATAATGCTCAATTCTGTCGTCTTTCTTCATGTCCTATATTTCCTTATAGGTTTGGTGGAAGTGGCACTTTCGACGGTCATTCTGTTTGAGCAGCGTTTATTCCCAATGAACTTCATCCATGAATATTTTACACATGTCAAAAGAGATTTGAAGAACTGAAATCAGTAAGGCTTATCAGACATTACTATCGATTTGGGAGGACAGAAGATGATCACTTTGGAGTAAATCACATGGGACAACTGGGAAGCATGCATTCGACTCAGGGTCAAGGAGGAGCAGGAGGAGTTCATCGCATCCAATATGTATAGCCTGGCCCAGTCATATGTTGCATTGCTCAATGACGAGCTGCCGCCTATGACATATGCCATATGCAATGACGGCGATGTTATCGGGTTCGTGATGATGTATCACGATACGGCAGATGAGAGCGAATATGATGAAGAAAGCTATGGGATATGCAGGTTTATGATCGATAAGGACCATCAGGGAAAGGGGTATGGCAAAGAGGCGCTTGCAAAGGCCTTGGAGCTGATCAGAACATTTCCTCAGGGGAATGCAACCGCTGTATATTTGTCATACCATCCTGAAAATGAAGCCGCGCGAAGGCTGTATTCGGCATTTGGCTTTGTCGAGACCGGTGAAATGTCCGGCGGAGAGGTGGTCGCAAGGCTGGCTCTATAGAATAAGACTATAATACTATGCACAATATCGCATTATACATTGTATATATTGGACCGGCATGATACAATAGACAAAAAATATAACAATTGGTAAGCATTTATATCGAAGTTCAGGACATTTTGTATCATTCTGCTGTTAATATGGAAAGGAGACCCATGAGCGGAGATTTGAGGGTCAAACGGGTAGAAGAGAAGTATCCGATAAGCTTTTGGCAGTATACCGGCCTGTATTCAGCATTGAGCGCAATGCTGATACCGGACAGGCATAATGCTCCAGACGGCTATATGATACGTTCTGTCTATTTTGATGACTATTCCGAAACGGCATATTATGACAAGGTCAGCGGGGTCATGGAACGGTTCAAGCTTCGCTTGCGCATCTATCCGCCCGATTTTGATACGGTGAAGCTTGAGCTTAAGGAAAAGAGAGGGGGATTCCAGCAGAAGCACACGCTGTTGATAAGCAGACCCGAGGCGGAAGCGCTGATCAACAAGGACTACGATATCGCCCTTCAAAACAAAGGCATAGAGGAGATGCTGCTTAAAAACGGCATAGCCATCTACACCATGCGGCCTGTCGTGATGAATCAATACAGGCGCAGCGCCTTTATGCATCCCATCAACAATATCCGCATAACACTTGACAGGGATATATTGAGCAGCGAAACCAACTTTGACCTGTTTTCACAAGCACCTGTACTTTTTCCGGTAACGGACTACTATGAAGCAATACTTGAGGTAAAGTACGACAACTATTTGTTTAAATGGATCAGCGATATATTGGATGCCTATGGTCTCGATATGGGGGCATACAGCAAATATACCCTGTCACGCAGGCTGTTTGGCGATTTTATATCCTAATAAATAGTATAGGAGACAGATGTTATGGAGACCATCAAAGAGATTTTAGCTTTGTTTTTCAATGCCGGAACCACTGTAAAGCCCGGTATCGCTCTTTTGAACATGCTTGTTGCGGCCGGCTTAAGCACCATAGTGTATTTTGTCTACAAGATCACATTCAGCGGGGTAGCTTACAGTAAAAAGTTCAATATCACCCTTGTCATGCTTTCTCTTATCACCACGATCGTCATGAACATACTGGGCAACAGCCTGGCCCTTTCAATGGGTATGGTTGGCGCCCTGTCCATAGTCCGTTTCAGGACTGCCATTAAGGACCCCAGGGATACGGCCTACATATTCTGGGCGATCACGATCGGGCTCGGCTGCGGCTCGGGCAACTATTTCATGGTAGGGGCCGGCACCCTTGTAGTGAGCGCAGTTACAATCCTGCTGAGCAAAAATTTGAAAAATGATGACAGCTACCTCCTGATCGTCCGCTGCAGCAAGGATGCCGCTGCTTCAGTAAGGCGGGAGACCGAAAAGCTGTATGAGACCCACAAGCTGCGGGGTGAGACGATAACCGGAGACTATACGGAGCTTGTCTACCAGATCAAGTTGAAAAAAGGCAAGGCCAATGGATACACTAATCAGAAAATCAAGGACATAGACGGAGTATTCACTGTGAACATGGTCGCAAGAAGCGGTGAAACGCTGGGTTGACCAGGGCGGCCTTGTCTATGCGCCGGATATATAGGGAGATCAAAATGGCTGTAAGGATTATAAAGACAATATCCCTGGCTGTAAGCCTGGTTTTGCTTGCCGGGTCACTGGCAGGCCTTATGGCGGCATGCTCGCTCCTTGACACAGGAGACCGCGGCCTTGTCATAAACGAGGTCGTGACATCGAACACCAACTCGTTGTCCGTATCCGGGCTGGGATCGCCTGACTGGATAGAGATATACAACGGGAGCGGCAATGACATAAATATGGGAGGCTATGTGCTGCGCAGCTCGAAAAAGCCTTCCGCCTATTACATATTCCCAAACATCGTCCTGAAGGCGGACGACTACCTGGTCATTTATGCCTGCAGCAAGCCTGAGGACGAGGAGCTTTGGGCATTTTGCACGGACTTCAACCTTTCCAGGGACGGAGTAGGGCTTGTGCTGCTCAACTCCAGCCTGAGGGTCGTAGACGAGGTGGAGGTCCCTGCCCTGAAAAGGGACATCAGCTGGTGCAGGACACCGGAAGGGTTCAAGTATTGCTCGACTACTACTCCTGGATACAAGAATTCAGGCATCATGGCCGACTCGATCGATGAGCTCGAAATGATAAGCGCAGCGCCAGGCCTGCGCCTGAACGAGGCCACCAGGGACTGGGTCGAGATATACAATGGTTCACAGGAGGCTGTGAACCTTGCTTCCTATTGCCTGTCAGACAATGCCTCCAGCCTTACGAAATGGCGCTTCCCCAATGTAGAGATCCTGCCCGGCCAGTACATGGTCATAGGGCTCAACAGGGATATAGGGGATCATAGGGCATCCTTCGGGATCTCCGGTACGGAAGAGGCCGTTTACTTCTCCATAGAATCCAGGCTCATCGGCTCACTAGTGGTAAAGGACCTGTACGACAGCATGTCCGTGGGGCTGGATCAAAACGGCGATATCGCTTATTTCCCGGATCTCACCCCTGGGCAGGCAAACTCCGATATCTGCCTTTATAGCCTGGATATCTCGCCCATGACTGAAGCGGACCCGGTGAGGATATCCGAGGTATTGCTCAAGAACACGACATCCCTGATGGATGAGTTCGGGGACAGGTCTCCCTGGGTGGAACTGCACAACTACTCGGACAGAGCCATCGATCTAAGCTACTATTACCTATCCGACAACCCATACGACCTTGACAAGTGGAGGCTGCCGGATAAAAAGCTGGGTCCCGGAGAATACCTGGTGATTTTCCTTAGCGGGCGGGACACCGGCCTGCATACCGGCTTCAGGGTGGCAGCAGGCGAGCCTGTGATCCTGACTGATTTCTCCGCCCTGCGTACACAAACCATCGAGATACCCGACGAGAGCCGGCTCGACAACATATCCTACGGCGAGCAGGACGGCGAATGGCTGTATTTCGGCCAGCCTACGCCCAACTCCGCCAACACCTCCCACGGCCATAAAAGCATTTCATCAGTTGAGAGGCTGAGCAGGACAGGGGTGTTTATCAGCGAGGTGTCAGCCGTGTCCATGCCCAGGGCTTCTGCAAATAGAGCGGAGGACAGGGACTGGATCGAGCTCTACAATAGCGGCGACAAGGAGGTAGACCTCACAGGCTGGCATATCGGCAAGGATCTGGATGACCCTTTCATGTGCAAGCTGACAGGGACTATAGGGCCCAGGTCATATAAGGTCTTTTACGCGAGGGCAGGCTCCAGGGAAAAGGATACCCTGCAGATGAACATAAGCATGGCGGGTGACCTGCTCGTGCTCTCAAATGCCTCAAACGAGATAGTAGACGTTTTTTATACAGGGGCATTGAGATACGGGCTCACGAGCGGGCGTGCCCGGGATGACTATTCCGGGCAGAGGTATTTCTTCACAAAACCAACTCCTATGGCGGCGAATTCAAAACCGGTAACCACTTATTCAGCGGCTCCGGTTTTTTCCCATAAGGGGGGCTTTTACACCAAAAGCTTTACCCTTGAGATCGAAGGTAAAAATGTATACTATACCACAGACGGCAGCACGCCGACTGAGGACTCGATACCCTATACAGGGCCTATCAGGATAACGAAAAACACCGTAGTATCTGCTGTGTCCTTAGAGCCGGGCAAGCTCCCCAGCGACAAGGTGGTGGCGACATTTTTGTTCGAGGAGCCGCATAAGATCCCTGTGGTTTGTCTTTCGGCAAAGCCGTCGGATATCGATGAGGTAAATGCTGATCTTAAAAAGTCTGCGCCCATTGTGGAGCGGCTCTGTCATATAGAATATTATGAGCCGGACGGCAAGCTGGGGACCTCCTTTCCGGCCGGCTTCAGGCTGGCCGGGGCCAGTACCCGCATATACCCGCAAAAATCCTACAATATATATCTGCGGGGCGGATATGGCCAATCGTCAGTCATATATCCGTTTTTCGAGGATTATGATATAACGGAGTTCAAGAGCCTGACCCTGAGGAATGGGGGGCAGGACAACGATGATTCCACCTCTACCTTTATAACCGACGCCTTTTGCTCCATGCTGGGAAAGAAGTTCAACTCAGACTATGCAGAGACCCGGTATGTGGTAGTATACATAAACGGTCAGTACCGTGGAGTATATGAGCTCAAGGAGAACTCCAACGAGGACATGTTCGCCGCAAGGCATGGCGTCGATCCGGATGATATCAGCATAATCAGGCGCAACTCCTCGGTCCTGCAGGGGAGCAACAAGCGGATCCTGTGGGCCCAGGAGTATGCCCAGACCTATGACCTGAATGACCCTGGGCATTACGAGGAGTTTGCAAAGTATGTGGACGTGGATGCCTTCATAGACCATATATTCCTGCAAGCCTATACGGGCAATGCTGACACCTTCAACCAGAAATACTGGTACACCAATGATAATACGGTCAAAATACGGCCCATATGGTTCGATCTGGATTATGGCTACTTCAATGCCAACGTGATCTGGCATTATTTCTCCGGGAAAGGCATACAGACAGGGGATGGCTCCTTTACGAACATGTGGATCACAACAGGGCTCAAGATGAACGATGGCTGGCGGGAAAAGCTGTATGACCGCTGGGCCTACCACCTGACCCATACGGTAGAGGACCGCCTTGAGATCTTCGATAGGCTGTATGCCCAGCTTGAGCCTGAAATGCAAAGGCATTGCAGCTATTGGATGATATACAGCTACACGACCTGGAAAGGGAACGTGGAAAAGCTGCGAAACAGGATAGCAGGCCGCAATGAGGTCTTCAAGAGCCAGATGCAGAGATATTTCGGGCTTTCAGACGATAAAATGGAGGAGATTTTCTCGAAATATCAATAATGTGAACCCCTTGTAGTTTTTCCGGATGTGATTGTGACTGAAAGATGCAGCCGGGGTTTTAGTGAGCATGACTGCTCCTGCGGGGGATGGTGTGATGGTCAGTCTCGAAAAGATCACCTGGGACAATTGGGAAGCCTGCATCAACCTTAGGGTCAAGGATGAACAGAAACCTTTCATTGCATCCAATGTCTACAGCCTGGCCCAGTCTTATGTTGCCCTGCTCAATGACAGGCAGCCTCCCCTGACCTATGCCATCTGCCTGGGCAGGACCGTCATAGGCTTTGCCATGGCATACAGGGAGACAGCAAGGGAAAGCAGATTCGGCGAAAGCAGCTATGTTATCTGCAGGTTTATGATCGACAAGGACTATCAGGGCAGGGGGTATGGGAAAATGGCCTTTGCCATACTGCTTGACAAGATCAAAGCTTGTCCCCTGGGCAGCGCAGATGCCATATATGTCGCCTACAACCGGTCAAATGAGGCTGCCAGGGCTCTGTATGCCGGCTTTGGCTTCAAAGAGACCGGAGTCGTATCCTGCGGAGAGATGATCGCTCGCCTGCCTCTTGACTGCAAAAGCACAAGGGTCAGGTCCATAAGAAGAGCCTACAGGACATATACAAGGGAGCATCAACATAATGGACCTGTATAAAATACTGGACATGATCGTAAAGCGGTTCTGCAGCATACTGGGAGACAATCTGGTCGGCTTATTGTGATGCATGACAAAAAGAGCGGAACAGGCAGGGAGTGATTTTGATGCAGATCGCATTCAACAACAGAAATGATATAGACTATCAGAGCAAGCTGAACAAGCTGTTGAAGGAGATATTTTTCGATTTTCAGTTCTGGTATGACTTAAACCTTTGGGACGAGAGGTATGAAAGCTATTCGATCATAGAAAATGATGAGATCATATCAAACATATGCGTGTATAAGACAGAAATACTGTTCGAAGGCAGGAGGTATCCTGCGCTGTCATTCGGAGCGGTAGCGACCAGGCAGGAGCACAGAGGCAGAGGACTGTCGCGCCTGCTTATGGAGCATATATTCGCAAAGTATCCTGACACCCCCATGTATTTGTCAGCAAATGAGGGGGTCCTGGATTTCTACCCAAGGTTCGGTTTCAGGCGTATATATGACAGGCTGCCGGTATGTCATATGGATATAAACAATGACATCCAGCCGGTCAAGCTGCAATACAATGATCCCAGGGTATGGGATTATGTCTCCGGGCGGGTCAACTTCTCACACAAGCTGGACTGCCTGAACTCAGCCTCCATCAATATGTTCCATATACACCTGGGCCCTCTGAAGGATTCCATATATGAGATCCCTGAGCTTGATACTATGATCATAGCAGACCAAAGGGATACGACGTTGAAGCTCACAGGTGTTTTCTCCCTCAAAGATATCAGCTTTTCACAGCTTGCAAAGCATCTGCCATTCAAAAACGTCACCAGAGTCGAGTTTGGATCCATGCCCTGCTGGCCGGATGTTGATTATACTATGGAGGAATATGGATCTGACCCCTTATTCGTTCGAAATGTCACCTGTGACCTGGGAGAGTTCAAATTTCCGGAGCTTGCCTTTACATGATGCAGTATTGATTGACAAATACAAGCCTTATACCATATACTATTAACAATCCAATATGAAACCAATTAGACCAGGCCGTACATTTATGTATGGAGCCGGGCCGTTTTTGGCAGCAGGATTATAGCCTGTGGGACTATGCAATAGTTTCACAGGTATTTTTAATATTATGGGAAATAAATTTGTGAATCGGGAAGGTATTCTTATATGGATAATTATAAACAGGTAAAAAGGGTATTATGGACGATACTGGTTGCCAACCTGGTGGTCGCGGGGCTAAAGGTGATCATCGGTACGGCAATCAAAAGCGCCGGCATGACTGCTGACGGCTTCCATTCACTGACTGACGGTTCCTCCAACATAGTGGGCCTTATAGGCATACACCTGGCTTCAAAGCCGGTGGATGAGGACCATCCCTATGGACACGGCAAGTTTGAGATGATGGCCGCCTTGTTTATCGCAGTCATGCTGTTTTTGATGGGTGCCAAGGTCGTGATCGACGGGATAGGCCGGCTCATAAACCCGGTTGAACCGGAAATAACCGTACAAAGCCTGCTCATACTTGTGGTCACCTTGTGTGTCAATATATTCGTCTGCATATACGAGCATGCCAAGGGCAAAAGGCTCGGCAGCAAGATCCTTATATCCGACTCCATGCATACAAGAAGCGATATTTATATATCCATAGGAGTCCTGGCAGCACTTGCCGGCATCAGGCTCGGGCTCCCGCCGGTGATCGACCCGATAGCCTCATTCATCGTATCCGGGTTCATTTTCCATGCAGCCTATGAGATACTGGCGGACAACGGAGGCATACTGCTTGACAAGGCAGTGGTAGATACCGAGAGTATAAAGAACATTGCCCTGAGCTTTGAATCGGTGAAGGATGTCCATGATATCAGGAGCAGGGGGAGTGAAGCGGACCTGTATATCGATATGCATATTATGACCAGGCCGGATATGAGCGTCGAGGAGTCCCATGAGCTTATCCATGATATAGAGGAGAAATTAAGGGCGGATATCAACAAGAGCGTGCAGCTGATAGCGCATATAGAACCATATGAGGCTTAACAGGTGAATTTGGTAATATAAACGTAACAATGATTACAATATTCTAACAAATCATAAATTATATTTACAGCTAAGGCATACAGTGGTAACATTGACATTGATCAAGGCTTGATAAGTATTATCCTAACCGATGCAAAGAAGTATAAAGGGGGATAATCCTATGAAAAAGCCACCAATAATAGCTTCGATGGCCGTCATCTTTATACTTTTTACTTTATGCGGTTCATGCGTGGTTGATACAATCAAGACCAGGCAGCCATATATAAGCTCTGTACCAACTGATGCATCAGATGCAACCGACGAACCGAAAGCTATCGAAGGTCCTGATGACAAGCCTCATGCAGCACATGAGGACAATCCGTTGCTTGAGCTGGCACGCCAGGGCAGGGTCGACGGGATCGAATTTGGTATTGGCGACAAAACAAAGGATATCGTTGAAAAATGGGGCAAGCCAGATAGAAAAGAGTGGTTCCTGGGAGGGCTTTACTATAGATATGACGATAAAAACGTTGTATTCTTCACAAATGAAGGCAGCGTCGGGCAAGATGGGAATGAAATAGTAAACGGAGATGTGGTGGACATAGGGATATTCGGGGAAGACAGGGAAGTATACAATGTAAGATTAGGTATGACAATCGAAGAGATAACTGCAATTCTGGGAGAGCCAACATATACAATGACGCCTGAATACAACGAAGACAGTGAGTTGTTTTATGGATGGACATACAAATATGATGTCGGAGAATATATTGTATATTTTCAAGCCGATACTGAAGACAGCCCGGTCGACATACTGTATTTGATGACAAACAGGGAATAAGCGTGCATACCAAGGAGGTATGGAGAAATCTTGCACGGTACGGCAGGTCCCCCGATAGAAGTTCCTGTTAAATATGCATTTCCCGGTGCACAGGAGGTCATGACGGTCAGTGATGTCATACAGCTATTAGGCAGGCCTACATGCATTTTTGCATCGGTACAAAATGAAGGCAGCGATAGCTCTAGTGACAGATGGGGCTTTTACTATGATGTGGGAGAGTATGATATTACCTTCGTGTCTAGGACATTTGATGAAGGCAGGCTCGAAGCAGTCACCTGGAATGAGGATATCGAACATGTTTTTGTCGAAGATGGTTGGCCTTGATCATCGCTGATCATAATTTATCTGAGCTTAAACAGCCTTGCACCGTGGGGCGGGACCAGGACTTTAAGGATATCGGACTGAAGCGTCATGGTCTGCCCGCTCCAAAGGTCTTCGGCTGTTTTGCTTTTGATGGCCCCTATGCCCAGATCTTCGGCAGTCATAGATATTTCCCGTTTTTCATCGGACAGGTTGAACAAGGCTGCATAGATGCCTTCGTCAAGCGTATCCCTGCTGGTCCATACTGCCTGGTGATCGTCCCTCATGACCTGCCTTGCTCCGAAGCTGCGCTTAAGCAGCCCCAGTACCTTTCTGTTGGTCAGGAGCCCTAAGGTCCAATCGTCAAGCCTGGTCAGCTCTGCCCCAATGAAAAGAGGGGACCTGAATATGCACCAGAGGGTCATCATGGTAATCTGCTCATCCCTTGTGAGCCTTGTGTACCGCTCATCATTGAAGCCTTTTCCGATATAGCCAAGGGGCAGCATGTCGCAGTCAGGGTAGCAGCCCTCTGCAACATGGTTCTGCCATACCTCACAGCGCTCAAACATGTTTTTCAGCAGGGGCCAGCTATCCCAGAAATCATCGGTTATCCGCCACATGTTGGCATGCTTTGCATAATGCCATGCCTTGTCGATCAGGGCCGGGCCGGGCGAAAGGCTGAGCACGATAGGCCGGCCGCATTTTTGTATTGCCCTGTGGATCAGCTCTATCTCTTCCTTTGCGGAAAACTGGTTGTGCCTGTAAAGGTTGGTGTTGCAGATGTCATCGCATTTGACAAAGTCCACGCCCCACCGGGCATAGAGGTCGAACAGGGAATCATAGTATTCCTGAGCCCCCTCCTTGCTTGCATCCACACCATACATATCGGGGTTCCAACCGCAGATGGAGTAGGGGTTGGCTATCTCGTCAGCAGTCCTGTCGGTGCCGAGTATTTTGCAGTGATTGTGGGCTGCTATGCGAGGTATGCCCCGCATGATATGGATGCCGAACTTGAGGCCCCGCTCATGCACATAGTCCGCCAGGGGTTTGAAGCCCTGGCCTTTGGCGCTTGAAGGAAACCTGTCGGGACAGGGCAGGAGCCGTGAATACTCATCCATCTCCACCCGGCCGAAGGGGATATACTGGTACTTGTCCCTCTTAGAGCCGGTATCGTAAGCATACCATTGGATATCGACAACTATGTATTCCCAGCCATACTCCTTTAGACGCTCTGCCATGTAGTCGGCATTGGCCTTCACCTGGTCCTCGTTTACCGTGGTATCATAGTAGTCATAACTGTTCCATCCCATGGGCGGGGTCTTGGCAAAGCTGTTCTTGTCCATTGAGACCACCTTTCCTACTGATACGGGTAAAGCCAGAGGCAGATAAACATCTGCCTCATAAGTTTTCCCTGTTATATTATGCTGATCTGGTCCAAACAAGATCATTGACGAATTACTTATGATACATGGCCATGTATTCCCCATGGGCTTCGATCAGCTCATCACACATCCTGACGATGTCGTCGATGGAGAGCTCGGCTGCCGTATGGGGATCGAGCATGGCTGCCTGGTATATGTTTTCTATCTTCCTTGTACGTGCAGCCTCTATGGTCATAAGCTGTACATTGATGTTGGTCATGTTCATAGCCGCCAGTTGTACGGGCAGCCTGCCTACATGGCAGGGATGGATCCCGCGGCCGTCAACCAGGCAGGGCACCTCAACGCAGGCTTCTGCGGGCAGGTTCTCGATAGCTCCGTTGTTTATGACATTTCCGCCGATCTTGTAGATGCCGCCGGTCGTCATAGCCTCCATGATGTACGATGCGTACTCTTCGCTGCGGGTATGGGTGACCTTGCCGTCCTGTAGGATATTGTTCTTCTCATTCTCCCAGCCCTTGATCTGCTCCACGCACCTGCGGGGATACTCATCCAGCGGTATGTTGTATCTATCTATCAGCTCGGGATATTTGGACTTTATGAAGAAGGGGTTGTACTCTGCATTGTGCTCGCTCGACTCAGTGCAGTAATAGCCCAGGCGTCTTATGTATTCAAACCGGACCATATCATTGTGCTTTTCCCTGTCGTTTTTCTCTATGGCCCTTCTCCTGATTTCCGGGTACAGGTCGTTGCCGTCCTTGTCATATATCTCAAGGAGCCAGCCCATATGGTTTATGCCGGCGATCAGCTCCCGCCTGCCTTCCAGCTTGTCCTCCATTCCTAAGGATTTCAGCAGCCAATAGGAGCAGACCTGGACGCTGTGGCAGAGGCCTACGGTCTTGACACCTGTATAGCGCAGCATATATCCGGTCAATATGGCCATGGGGTTGGTATAGTTCAGGAACCAGGCATCCGGGCAGACTTCCTCCATGTCACGGGCAAAGTCCTCAAGCACGGGTATGGTGCGCAGGGCCCGCATGATGCCGCCTATTCCCAGTGTATCCGCTATGGTCTGGCGTAGTCCGTATTTTTTCGGTACTTCGAAGTCTATGATCGTGCAAGGGTCATAGAAACCGACCTGGATCGCATTGACCACGAAATCCGCGTCCTTGAGGGCGGCCTTTCTCTGCTCGACGCCGAGATAGGTCTTTATTTTCGCCCTTGAATCGTTGATGTTCCGGTTTATTGCCTTCAGGATCACTTCTGACTCTTCAAGCCGCTTTGCATCGATGTCATACAGGGCTATCTCGCTATCTCTGAGGGCAGGTGTGCACATGCAGTCTCCCAGCACGTTGCGGGCGAAGACTGTGCTGCCGGCACCCATAAAAGCTATTTTAGGCATAGTTTATTCTCCTCCCCGATCCATTTTACTCTGCATACCTTTATTCTAATGCAAAAGTGAGGACATGTCATTCCTGAATGGCGACATTTTTTACTTTTCCATATCAATTATCGTGCAAAAGCGTATAAAGTTTGTGCTGACGCCTTTATCAGGGCTTGTAAAAATGATAAAATAAAATAATACATTCGAACCAGGGTGATCATTGATGCTCCACATACCGGATTCCCTAATCGTCAACTACAGCATGTCTCCCCAGGCATACCAAAAGGGAGTGGAATATTACCGCGGCAGGCGGGTCACAGACATCAGGATACAGCGCAACAGGCCCGTCATATACAGCAAGGTGCGGGGAAGCCGGGATCACAGCGTCCGGATCACCTTTGACGACGACGGGATCTTCAAGGAAGCCAGGTGCACCTGCCTAGCCAGCAGAGAATACCTGGGCTATTGCCAGCATGTCGTGGCGGTGCTGCTCCAATTGAAATGGCTGGAGGAAAACGACGGCTTCAGGCAGATATTGCTGAAGCGCAAGGCCATGAAGGTATTTGACTGCTTTCAGTATGCCCCATCGGCTGAAAAGGCCGGGATCCCCCTGGAGCCTGTCTATGAGTATAAGCCCGACCTGAAGGGCTCCTATGGCACCTCATCCCTCTTGTACTTCAGAATAGGTACGGGCAGGCCTTATGTGATAAGGAACCTCAGGAGGTTTCTCCAACAGCTTGAGCAAGGGGAGACCATAGAATTCGGCAAAGGCTTCACCTTCGACCCCTACTTGCATGAGATAGACGAAAGCCCGCTATTTGAATTCGTCCGTGAGGTATACGAAGCCAACGAGCAGGCCGCTGAGGGATACCGCAGCGGCATATTCAAGGATAAATACCTTTGCCTCACCGACGCCATGGCAAAGCGTTTCTTCTCGATAATGGGCGATGCCGGGTTCAGCGCAGTCATTGACGGTAAACAGGTCGAGCGGATGAGGGTCCCGGATGCGGACATCCCTGTCCGTTTTACCGTAGCCAGGGAGGGAGAGGACCTCTCCTTTACTGTCGATTTCGGCGGTCAGATCACGCCGTTGACCCGGGATGCCTCTTATGTACTGATAGGCGGGCAGATCTACAGGCTTTCAAGGGAGAGCCTGAAACGCTTGTCGCCCTTTTTCAGAGTCGTTGAGCAGACAGGGGAGCATAAGTTTGTATTCACGGGCACTGATCGTGAGAGATTCATGTCAGAGATCCTGCCCTATGCGGAGAAGGCCGGCGAGGTGGACTTGAGCCCCGACATCGAGGAAATGCTGGTGAGGGAGGAGCTGCGCGCCGAGGTCTATTTCGACAGGGTGAAAGACAGCATCAGGGCAGGTGTAAGATTTAACTACGGCGACAGGACTATCGACCCCTTTGACCCGGTATCCAATGCCTGTACGGGCAGCAGGATCCTGCTCAGGGACCTGGACAGGGAGCGCAGGATATTGGAGATTTTCAGCCGGTATGCATTTGTGGTCCGGCCGGATGGGATATATCTCGAGGACGAGGACAGGATATTCGATTTCTTTTACACAGGGCTGCAGCGGCTCCTTGAACACGCTGATGTCTATTATTCCGATGATTTCAGGATTACCGTGCGGGAAAAGGGGGCCTATACTGCCGGAGTCAGCTTGAGCAGCCAGACAGACCTGTTGGAATTCACCTTTGACATGGGCGATATCGACCCGGATGAGCTTTCCCGCATCCTTGGGGCCCTGCGGGAGAAAAAGCGGTACTACCGCCTCAAGGACGGGAGCTTCCTGCCCCTTGACGACGAGGGACTGATCGGCATATCAAGGCTGTTGGATAGGCTAAGCATTGGTGAAAAGGATATCAGGCAGGGTATCATCCGTATGCCCAAATACAGGGCCTTGTACCTGGACCGGCTAGAGCAGGCCGGTGCGCTGAGGCTTAAGAGGGACGAGGGTTTCAATACTCTGATCAGTGACATGAAAAAGCCGGGGGACCGGGCGATAGCCATCCCTGAAACGTTGAGGGACATATTGAGAGACTACCAGCGCCAGGGCTTCAAATGGCTGAAAACCCTGTCCCGATATGGCTTTGGCGGCATCCTGGCAGATGACATGGGCCTTGGTAAGACGCTCCAGGTCCTGGCGATGATCCTTTCGGACAAGGAGGAGGGCATAAAAGAGCCATCTCTGGTGGTCGCGCCGACCTCCCTCATATACAACTGGGAAGCAGAGATAAAAAAGTTCACGCCCCGGCTCAGGTCACTCATCATCACAGGCACCAAGGAAGAGCGGGTAAGGCTCATGAAGTCCATTCATGATGTGGACATTGTCATAACCTCATATCCCCTGGTCATCCGGGACAAGGATGATTACAAGGGTGTGAGCTTTCACTGCTGTATCCTGGATGAAGCCCAGCATATCAAAAACCCGGCCACCCGCGGGGCTAAGGCTGTAAAGTCCATAAAGGCGAAGCGGCGGTTTGCCTTGTCCGGCACCCCGATCGAAAACTCCCTGACGGAGCTGTGGTCGATTTTTGACTTTATAATGCCCGGGTATCTCGGATCCCACTCAAAATTCCTGTCTGACTACGAGAGACCGATCGTAAAGGATGGGGACGAGGAAGCCCTGGCTGACCTTTCCATGCATACAAAGCCCTTTATCCTGAGACGGCTCAAAACCGATGTATTGAAGGAGTTGCCTGAAAAGATAGAAAACGTGATGCTGGCCGAGCTTACGGAGGAGCAGAAACGCATTTACCTGGCCTACCTGGCCAGGGCCCGGAAGGAGATCACCGATGAGGTCAGGGAGGCGGGCTTTGATAAAAGCCGTATGAAGATCCTGACTGCCCTGACCCGCCTGCGCCAGATATGCTGCCATCCCGGAGTATTTCTGGAAAACTACAGGGGAGACAGTGGCAAGCTCATCCTGCTGGATGAGATACTGGAAAGCGCCCTGGGCAACGGCCACAGGATACTTCTCTTTTCCCAGTTTACGAGTATGCTGGGCCTTATTAATGACCGCCTGGCCCGCCAGGGGATAAGCACCCTGTATCTTGACGGCAACACCGAAGTAAAGGAGCGGGGAAGGCTGGTAAAGCAGTTCAACGAAGGGGAAGGCCAGGTCTTCCTGATCTCCCTCAAGGCAGGCGGGACAGGGCTCAACCTGACCGGCGCCGACATGGTCATACACTTTGACCCATGGTGGAACCCTGCGGTGGAGGACCAGGCTTCAGACCGGGCATACCGGATAGGCCAGACCAGGGCCGTGCATGTGATGCGGCTCATAACCAAGGGCACCATAGAAGAGAAGATAGAAGAGCTCAAGGAAAAGAAACGAGGGCTGGCAGATGCCGTGATAACCCCGGGTGAATCCTTCATAACGGCGATGACGGAGCAGGAGGTCATGGCCCTGTTTGAACCTTGACAACCTGCCAAACTGCTATAAAATGTTTTCTTGGACAGTTGAAATTTACAGGAGGGATATGGCTTATGATCAAGGAAAACGGCAGTATTTCCGTCAATACGACCGATATTTTCCCTATAATCAAAAAATGGCTGTACTCTGACAAGGATATCTTCCTGCGGGAGATGATATCCAATGCCAGCGATGCCATAACCAAGCTGAAAAGGCTCGTCTCTCTTGGCGAAGCCAGGCTCAATGAGGATGAGAGGTTTGAAATAAGGGTGGTTTTGGACAAGAAAAAGAAGACCATCCGTATCATAGACAACGGCATCGGGATGACAGCCGATGAAGTGAAGAAGTACATCAACCAGGTGGCTTTCTCAGGCGCCGAGGAATTTTTAAAGAAATACCAGGCGCAAAAGGATGAGGCCAGCCAGATCATCGGCCACTTCGGCCTGGGCTTTTATTCTGCCTTCATGGTATCGGACAAGGTCGAGATCGATACCAGATCCTATATTGAGGACGCTGAGCCCGTGAAGTGGTCCTGCTCCGGCGGCATAGAGTATGAAATGGGCCCCTCCGACAGGACGGAGAGAGGCACCACGATCACCCTCCATATAGCCAGTGACAGCAAGGAGTTCCTTGACAAGTACAAGCTGAGGCAGATACTTGAAAAGTATTGCGCCTTCCTGCCTACGGAGATTTTTCTGGAGGATGTTGAGGAAAAGGAGAAGGACGACAAGCCCATAAACGACACCGATCCCCTGTGGCTCAAGCAGCCCTCCGACTGCACCGAGGAGGAATACAAGGAGTTTTACCGCAAGGTGTTCCTGGACTTCCAGGATCCCCTCTTCTGGATCCACCTGAATGTGGACTATCCCTTCAGGCTAAAGGGCATACTCTATTTCCCCAGGCTCAGGAACGAGTTCGAGACCCTGGAGGGCAGGATCAAGCTATACAACAACCAGGTATTCGTTGCTGACAATATAAAAGAAGTGATCCCGGAGTTTCTGCTCCTCCTCAAAGGAGTCATCGACTGCCCGGACCTGCCGCTCAATGTTTCCAGGAGCTTTCTGCAAAATGACGGCTATGTGAGGAAGATCTCCGATCATATCGCCAAAAAGGTCGCGGACAAGCTCACGGGTATGTTCAAGACCGAGCGGGAGAACTTCAATAAATACTGGGATGATATAAATCCCTTCATAAAGTACGGCTGCATGAGGGATGACAAATTCTACGGCCGTATGAAGGACATACTCATCTTCAAAAATACCGACGGGGAATACACCCTGCTCAAGGATTACCTGAATCGCAACAGTGACAAGCACAAGAACCAGGTATTCTACATCACCGATGAAAAGCAGCAGGCCCAGTACATAAGGATGTTCAAGGAATACGGCCTGGAAGCCCTCTATATGACCAGCGAGATCGACTCGGCCTTTATAAACTTCCTGGAGATGAAAGAGTCCGGCCTTAAGTTCAACAGGGTGGACTCGGATATTTCCGACGTTATCAAGGACAAGGACTCAAAGGCAAAGGACTCGAAGGAAGCAAAGGAGACCCTGGAAAAGCTGTTCAAGGAGGCCCTTGGCAAGGAGGACCTGAAGGTCGAGATAGAGGCACTGAAGGCTGAGGACACTCCGGCTGTGATCCTTCTGGCCGAGCAGTCAAGGCGCATGCAGGAGTTCAGCAGGCGGTTCGGCGCAGGGTTCAGCTTTGGCGATATCCCGGCAGAGGAGTCCCTGGTGCTGAACATAAACAACCGCCTGATAAACAAGCTGGTCGAGTACGGTGACAGAGAAGACAAGAAGGAGGATACAGCCCTTATCTGCCGCCATGTGTATGATTTGGCGCAGATCAGCCTAAGACCCCTTGAGCCCGAAGCTATGACGGAATTTATCAGGCGCAGCAACCTGATCCTGTCCAGGCTGGCCGGGGCTGAAAGCTAATTATATGGCAGGATCCCTTCCGCAAAAATGCGGGAGGGATTTTTTGATTGGGTACATACTCTTCCGGGACCGTCCCTTGGTATCATGTATATGATGGATGTAATGACCTTCCGGCAACGTGATATTTTTCTGGTCGGGGGTAATCTAATTATATAAAACAATGCCGGGAAGGTTGCCTATGGACAGATATAAGGCTACCAGGCGGATCGCTGTGCTGGGCATATCCGCCAATATATTGCTTTCGATATTGAAGCTGACTGTAGGGTATTTCAGCAGGAGCCAGGCCATGCTGGCAGATGGCTTCAACAGCGCCCAGGATGTTTTTGCATCCCTGCTGACCTATATCGGCAACAAAATAGCCAGCAAGCCGGAGGACAGGGAACACCCCTACGGTCACGGCAAGGCGGAGTATGTTTTTGCCATGATGATCAGCTTTACCCTCTTGCTTGTGGGTTTCAGGGTGCTTGGCAGCTCATTCAACTCCATCGTTTACAGACAGGAATTCAGCTTCAACTGGTACCTCGTGTATACAGCCATTGGGACGATCATGCTCAAGTTCTGGCTGTTTTTCCATGCAAGCAGGGTCGGACGCCGGGAGGACAGCCTGCTCATCGCCGCCAATGCCATGGACCACCGCAATGATGTTTTTGTGGCGGCAGCGACCCTGACAAGCATCCTGCTGGGTTCCCATGGCCTTTACTGGGTGGACGGGGTCGTGGGCGTAGGGATCTCGGGATGGATCATACTGACCGGCCTCAGGATATTCGCCGGCGCCTATAATGTGCTGATGGATACGAATATCGACCAGAAAGTGCTCCTGGAGCTTAAGCGGATCATTGAAGCGGTGCCTGGTGTGGATCATGTGGACAACATAGCCTCCAAGCCTATAGGCGTGTCGTATATTCTAATGATAAAGGTGTCAGTGAAGGGGACCCTGACTGTGGAGGAGGGGCATGGCATCGCTGCCCGCATCAAACAGGAGCTTAAAAGCTGCAGCATCTGCGGCAGGGTGGATGATGTGATCGTGCATGTGAATCCGGCCTAGGAAACGGATATTCCGGGCCGGCAAAATTTCTTACTGCCGCATCCGGTTTTGTAGTATAATTACGGTAACATAACGGACTTGAAAATAAAAGTAAGATAATACACATAGGAAAAGGAGAAGCATACAAATGTACAGCCCGAGCAAACAGCCTGTGGTTTTCATTATCCTGCTTGCTTTGTGTGTTTGTGTACTCACGGTCCTGTACCTGACATCCGAGCCCCCTGACGGTACCATGTCACCACGGCACATCAAGTTAAAGGACTACGTGAAATTTGTGTTGAGCAATAAGGTATATATGGATCTGCAGTTCAGCCTGTACGGGTTCGTGCTGGCTACCATGGCGATCGCCCTGTCTGCAGGGGCAGTGCTGGCGTACTGCACCAGGGATCTGAAGCCTCCGATAGACTCCATGCCGGTCTGGCTGCTGGGAGGATTGGTCCTCTACCTGTTCCATGTCCTCGTGATGGCGGACAAGCTGTTTGTACATTTCAGCTCCGACACCTACCTGACTGCAATCAGGGCTTTTCTGGCTTCAGGGTTTTTCCTGTGCCTTGTGGCAAACCAAAGGGCAAAATATAAGCTTGTGAAGGCTGCCGTCAAGTATGCGGGGATCATCGCACTTACGTTTGTGACCATGTACAAGGGATCCGCTTATGTGTATGCCCGGAGCCTTAAGGGCATACCAGCCTCAAGCCATCCGTCCTTTGACCATGCTGTGAGCATATTGGATATAAACCCGCTGACAGGATTCAGCCCTGAGGTGAACTCGTTCAATGCCTTGATGCTGCTGGGCCTCAGCTTCCTGATCTGCCTTGCTTACTGGTACCTGGAAAAGGCTGTACTCAGAGGACTCAGTCAAACCCAAGGCTCCAGGTCTCGGGCTGCCGGGCCTTTCAGGCGCAGAACGGGCGGGAGGGCAAGCGAGAGCCTATAGGTATCCCAACAGGTCTACCAGCCTGTCAGCTATGATATCCGGCTTTATTTCCGAGCCCGCCAGGTCCTTCAGGCGGGTGACCCCGGTCAGCACGAGGGCGGTCGTCACTTCATGCCTGAAGCCGATGGCGATATCCGTTTCCAGCCTGTCTCCGACAAAGACCAAATCGCTGCGGGCGGTATTTGTATATTGGGTGATAAAGTCCAGCGTTTCTGAGCTGGGCTTGCCCAGGTACTCCGGCCGCACGCCCGTTGCGGTGATTATAAAGGCGCAGATGGCACCACAGTCAGGCATGAGCCCATTATCGACCGGACAGTTTATATCAGGATGTGTCGCGATGAAGGGGATGCCCTTGCGTATAAGGGCGCAGGCCTTGTCAAGCTTCTCATAGGTCAGGGTCGTATCAAAGCCTGCAACTACAGCATCCGGGTCACAGTCAGTCAGGGTGATGCCGCTGTTGACAAAGTCTTCTTCAAGGAGTGGGGTGCCGAGCAGATAAACCCTAGGTGCTCTGAATCTTCTTTTCAGATAGCTGATCGCGACCATGCCAGAAGTCACTATCTGCCTTTCATCAATATGGCAATCCATGGATGCAAGCTTTTTTATGTAGTAGCCAGGGGTTTTGGAGGAGTTGTTCGTGAAGAAGATGAAGCTCATGCCCCTGTCCCGAATTGCCGACAAAAACTCCAATGAGCCTTCGAGCAGCCTGTCTCCAAGGTAGAATGTGCCATCCATATCCAAAACAAAGACTTTCTTGTCCTTAAGCGGCCTTTTGTGCATGTTGACCCCCCATATCTGTTGGCATTCGTGAAGCAATTTACACCAGTGTAGCACCTGCGTTTGTTTCCCGCAAGTGTTTTTGCCTGCTGCGGCCTGCCATAAGAAAGTTCATACCCTAAAAGGATTTTCCGTATCGGTATAGAATATTGCTATTGCCATGCTTGAACAGTCAAATAAAGGAGGATCGTCATATGCCAGATATATCAGTTAAGGAAGTGCATCTTGAAAAGTACGGGAGATGCGTTGAACTGTCCAACGGCAGTGCAGACCTGCTTGTGACCGTGGACAGAGGGCCGAGGATCATCCGGTTCGGGCTCACCGGCAGGGAGAATGAGCTGTGTGATGAAGCGCCCTTCACAATGGATACCTTCGCCGGCAAGTGGCAGATGTACGGTGGCCACAGGCTGTGGCACAGCCCCGAGGCCAATCCACGGACATACATGCCTGACAACGGTTCGGTCGCATGGGTCAAGGTGGAAAACGGGGTCAGGGTCACCCAGGAGACAGAACCCTGGGTCCAGCTTCAAAAGGAAATGGAAGTTACCATGGCCGGCTGTTGCAACAAGGTTCAGATCATCCACCGCATAACCAATAAAAATGCCTGGCCTGTGAAGCTGTCGGCATGGGCGATAACTGTTATGGCCAAGGGCGGGCTTGAGGTAGTGCCCCAGATCACGCGCGATACAGGCCTGCTGGCCAATCGCTTCCTGTCCCTGTGGCCCTATACCAAAATGAATGACCACAGAGTATGGTGGGGAGACAAGTATATCACCCTCAAGCAGGATGAGAAAACTGCAGCTCCCTTCAAGTTCGGTATGCCCAACGAGGAGGGCTGGGCGGCTTATTTCAACCATGGCAATCTGTTCATAAAGCGCTTTGCCCATGTAAGGGATGCCGAATACCCGGACTTTGGCGCATCCTATGAGACTTATACCACGGATTTCATGCTTGAGATGGAATCCCTGTCACCGTTTGTGGAGATTGAACCGGAGGAGACCGTCACCCATGTTGAGGAATGGGAGCTGATCGAAAACGTTGCGCCTCCGGCGAGGGACGATGAGCAGGAGATAGACAGGGTGTTTTCAAATTATATAAGGTGCTGCGCTTGCTGCAAGTAAAAGAATGAACAGACATTAAAAGAGCCCCTGAAAAGTATTAGGGGCTCTTTTATGTAAGGGGTTTGGGGGTTTGGGTAACTTACGTTTATTATGATAACCGGATTTCAAAAAATTATAACTTCAACACAAATTTTTTCTGAATTTTTGATTCTTTTATAATTTCATATGCTATTTAATTTGTCCATGGCCTTTTATTGTTAAATCAATATAATTATAATCAGGACATGTTAGGAAAATCGCACATAATATTACAGCTTTCGACGCAGCATCTCTTATATTCACAACAGCGAAAAACCTACTGAAAACAAGCTTTGTAATAAAAGCCTGAAAAGGCTTTGATAATAGCTTCCTCAACAGAGGAAGAAAAATATTAACAAGGGGGATCAAAATGCGTAAGAGAGCTTTCAAAAGGTTAGCAGCTTTGCTTGTTGTGGCAGTATTTGCTATTACCACATTTGTTGTTGCCGGTGCTGCCGATGAGCTGGGCGGCTGGGTCGGCATCAATGCAACGATTTCAAGGTCAACTGATTTTGCGTACGGCGGCACATACAGCATGAAGGTCCAGCTGCCTGCAGACAGGCCTCAGTATCCCAATTATGGCAGACTGGATCTTAAGCCGCTTCTGACTGATGGGCATGAATATGAAATCACTTTCTGGGTATACCAGAACGAGGTTGACACCGCCAAGGGGTTGACCACCACTATCAAGCTTTCTCGTGCTGCAAGCGGCGACCAATACATCAATGATAATACCTATACAAACTGGATAGACATTAATCAGTGGGTCAAGATCGTTCGTCCATTGGATCTTACAGATACAACAGACGGTGAGATCCAAGAATTGTTCATGTACTTTGAGCATATGGACGACAACACCTGTTTCTATATCGATGATGTCGTAATATACGACAAAACCGAAGGCAAAGAAGTGGTAAGGATCGACTTTGAAGATGCAGCCGAGCCATCGACCCCGTCAACACCGGAAGAGTTCACCTATGATTTTGAAGATGGCCTGCAGGGCTGGACAGGTGATACTGGTGTTACCTTAGCTCATGAGACGACATTTGTAGCCAAAGGCAAAGGTGCTCTGAGGGCTGACCTGAAACCAGGACAGAAGGAATACAACATTATAGGCCCTTCAGACCCAGACAAGATCAAGAATGGAAACACATTCAAATGCGTGATCTACATACCTGATGGGGTTGATGTGAACGGGATCCAGATATTCAGCCAGGATTCTACTGATTGGACATGGAATTCTGCATGGACAAACGGTGAGACTGGCAAATGGCTTCCAATGTCATATACGTTACCGGCAGCCGATGCAAAGAATGATAACGGGGATACGATCGGTGATGAGCCGTTTATGAGGTTTGGTATCCAGATACTGTTCCATACCGAGCTTGATAAAGACATCTCCATATATATCGACAGTGAATATGAAGAACCATCAGAGGAGCCCGGCGAGTCCCCGTCCACACCGCCTCAGACCGGTGAGGACGAGCCGCCTGTTCAGACCGGGGATATCAGTACTATAGGATTTGTGCTCCTTGCAGCCGCTTCCGGAGCTGTACTGGCATTCAGGAAAAGAAAATAGCGCTGATTTGAGATACTGATCATAGGACAAGCAAAGGCCGGCTTTTGCAGCCGGTCTTTTTTCTGCTTCTTGTTGCCTGCCCTGTGTTTTTGTCAGGTGATCCGTGCAGAGCACATATCTATACTTCCTGTGAAATAGGTTCTATTCGTCCTCTATAACCTCTATCTCCAGGGCGTCAAAATTGACGGTCTCCATAAAATTGTCCTGATTGAAGGTCACAAGCCTGAACTCGTCGTATTCCCTCTGGTTTTTCGGAAACCAGACAGGCCTTTGCAGGTCAAACTCGTAGCATATCTGCTGGATGCAGTAGTGGAGGCAATCCTCCTTTGACTGTCCTACCGGATCGCAGGGAACGACCATGTCCTTTACAATCTTGTTGTTTTTGCGTATTCTGCCCCATACCTTGTACATCATATCACCCTTATCCTGAATTAGTACCATTATAGCAAAAAAAGGGCATATTAGACATAGGGGAATTTTACCTTGGGCATAATCTTGCTGTCATAAAATCCACAGGAGGGGACGTTTTGAAAGCCAGAGCATTGCTGCGCATAGCCAGATCCCTGTACCGGCGCTATATAGAAGACGAGGTGCCGGCCTTGAGTGCGCAAACAGCCTACTTTTTCCTGCTTGCTGTATTTCCCTTTATGATATTTCTGATGACAATAATAGGATATATCCCGCTCGAGGATATAGACGTGCTCGGCCCCCTGGAGAACATGCTGCCCTATGAGGCCTTCAGGCTGTTGAAGGTGAATCTGGAGTATGTGGCTGACAAGAGGAACTTCCAGATCCTGTCCATAGGCTTTGTCACGACCCTGTGGGCCGCATCCAATGGCATAGGGGCTGTGATCGTAAGTATCAACAAGGCTTATGATGTCAAGGAGAAGCGTTCCTTCTTCATGGTGAAGCTCGTTTCACTGCTGTTTACCATGGCTCTGTCAGCAATGATAGTGCTGTATTTCGTGCTCCTGGTATTCGGACACAGGATAGGCGATTATATGATAAGCGTAGGGGTACCTGCTCAATACCGGAAGGTCTGGGACCAGCTCAGGTACCTGACAGTGGTCATAATGCAGATACTGGTATTTGCCGCCCTTTATAAATATACTCCGTGCTCCAGGCCCAAGTGGCGGGATGTGCTGCCCGGTGCAGTTTTCACTACGGTGGGATGGCTGCTGACCTCCCTGGGCTTTGCGTATTATGTAAACAACTTCTGGAACCTAAGGCTGCTTTACGGCAGCATCGGAGGCCTGATCGCCCTGCTAGTCTGGCTGTATTTGAGCGCGATGCTTGTCATCCTCGGCGGTGAGATAAATGCAGTGATAGCCTCTGAAAGGCACAGCGGCATAAAAAGCTGCCGCTGACCCTGCAAAGGAAAGAGCCCCTTTATCTTGCGTGAAGGGGCTTGTACTCGTTGATCTGCTTCAGTGTCTGATATGCGGGGCGGATGATCCTGCCGCCGCTGATCTGCTCCTCCATGGAGTGGGCGCACCAGCTTGGCACCCTGGCTATGGCAAACAGCGGAGTATACAGGTCTGAGGGTATGCCGAGCATCTTGTAGACAAAGCCTGAATAAAAGTCCACGTTGGCGCAAAGGGCTTTATCGCTGCCCTTGACTTCAGCAAACAGCTCGGGTGATATGCGTTCTATCGTATCGTACAGTGCAAATTCTTCTTCCATGCCTTTGAGAGCTGCGAGCTCTCTGGCCTTGTCCTTGAGCAGCACTGCCCTGGGGTCGGACAGGGTGTATACAGCATGCCCCATGCCGTAGATAAGGCCTGTCTTGTCAAAGGCTTCCTTTTTCAGTATCCTGACCAGGTAATCCCTGAGCGCTGCTTCATCATTCCAGTTGGGCACATTGGCCTTGATATCCTCGATCATTTCCGTGACCTTCAGGTTTGCGCCGCCGTGCTTGGGGCCTTTCAAAGCGCCTATGCCTGCAGCTATGGCTGAATAGGTATCGGTACCTGTGGATGTAACAACCCTGGTCGTAAAGGTAGAGTTGTTGCCTCCGCCGTGCTCGGCGTGGAGTATAAGGGCCAGGTCGAGGATCTCTGCCTCTTCCCGGGTATAGCTGCTGTCAGGCCTTATCATATGCAGGAAGCACTCCGCCGTGCTATGGCCCTTCTTCGGCAGGTGGATGTACAGGCTCTCGTCCATATAGTAATGGCGCTTGGCCTGGTACGAGTAAGCCACAAAGGCCGGGAACCTGGCGATGAGCTTTATGCTCCGGCGCAGCACCGCTTGCAGGCTCATATCGTCAGGGCTTTCGTCATAGGAGTAGCTCGCCAGGGTGCAGCGGGCAAGCTTGTTCATGATATTGGGGCTTGGCGCTTTCAGGATCATATCCTCCATGAAACCGTTCGGAAGCCTCCTGTTGCTCCACAATATCTGGTTGAAGGTATCAAGCTCAGACTCGGTAGGTAGCTTGCCGAAGAGGAGGAGGAAGCAGACCTCCTCAAAGCCGAATCTGCCGTCAGCCACGCAACCCTCGACTATATCCTCTATGTCGACCCCCCTGTAATACAGCTTGCCGTAGTCGGGGATCTTTTCGCCTTCCTTCATTATGTATCCGTGTACTTCGCCAATTTGGGTCAGGCCCACGAGTACTCCGGTGCCGTCCTTGTTCCTGAGTCCCCGTTTGACGCCAAGCTTGTCATACCATTCAGGTTCGATCCAGTTGTTCGAATGGGCGAGCTTTTGCAGGACGCTTACAAATTCATCCATTTTTTCGCATTTTGCAATATTCCTGATCACATATTTCATTTTTAACACTCCTTCTGATCATTGGGTCAGCAGACATATGTATGCATGCTTAGGCTGGACAACAGATAGATCAATACTTACGGGTGATTTGTCTAATTCCTTTCATTGTAATTGAAATATGCGTTTATAGCAATACCATTTTAAAATGATATTGAAAAATCAAAAACTTTCATTTTTCGGCATCGGCGGTCCGGTCCCTGAAATTATTTTTCTGAAAGCTTGCATATATTTTACTTATCAAGTATGGTATAATTGCATTAATATACCTGGCAAGGAGGTTTGGGTATCATGCAGGATATTTTGGTTATCATAGCTGCCGTTGTCGCTGTTTTCTTCGTGCTGAAGATAGCCTTCAAGGTTCTGAAGGTAGTATTGCTATTGGGTATAGCAGCCGCCGTTGTTTATTATCTGTTTACGATGGGATTTCTAAACGGACTGTTATGATGATCCAGGCCGGATATCAAAGCTGAAAGGAGTGCTCTTTTCGGACAGGCACTCCTTTTTTATTTTCGTCATCTTTCCATTACTCAAAAGGAATTTTTGTCCTCATAGAGAATAAATAATAAACAAAGTATTATAGCTTAGGAGGCGTTTCAATGAAACTAGGAGTATTCACGGTAGTTCTGGGCGGACAAAGCCTGGAGGAAGCTCTTAAGTATCTGTCAGAATTAGGAGTGCAGGCAGTAGAGCTCGGCTGCGGCGGTTTCCCTGGGACAGCCCATGTCAAGCCGGATGAGCTGCTTGCAGACTCAAATAAAGTAAAAGCCCTGAAGGATCTTGTGGCCAGGCACAACATGGAGATCAGCGCCCTGTCCTGCCACGGCAACCCCGTGCATCCCAACAAGGAGGTAGCTGATGCTTTCCATGCTGACTTTGAAAAAGCAGTGCTCCTGGCAGAAAAGCTGGGCCTGGACAGGGTCATCACCTTCTCAGGCTGCCCCGGCGACGGCCCCAATGCCACATACCCCAACTGGGTCACCTGCCCCTGGCCTGATGATTTCCTGAAGATCCTGGATTACCAGTGGAACGAGGTCCTTATCCCCTACTGGGAAAAGGCGGTCAGGTTTGCCAATGACCATGGAGTAACCAGGATAGCCCTTGAGATGCACCCGGGCTTTTGCGTTTACAACCCCGAGACGCTTTTGAAGCTCAGAGCAGCAGTCGGTGACACGATCGGTGCCAACTTTGACCCGAGCCACCTGTTCTGGCAGGGGATCGATCCGGTTGCCGCGATCCGCAGGCTTGGCCCTGCCATCCATCACTTCCATGCCAAGGATACAAGGATAGACGCGATCAACACCGCAGTAAACGGCGTACTGGATACGAAGCATTACGGCGATGAGATCAACCGTTCCTGGATATTCCGCTCCGTAGGCTACGGACATACCCACCAGGTCTGGAAGGATATCGTCAGCAACCTGAGGATGGTTGGCTATGATGACGTACTCAGCATCGAGCACGAAGACAGCCTTATGTCCGGCAATGAAGGCCTGAAGAAGGCGATCGCCTTCCTGAAGGAAGTACTCGTATTCGAGGACAGGGGAGAAATGTTCTGGGCATAAGCACATCCCCGCAGAAGCATTATAATTATAGAAATACTTGAAAAGCAAAGCACCTCCTGGTTAGGGTACCGGGCATGATGACCGGCAAGGCTGGCCTGGTCCATCCTAACAAAGGAGGTGCCTGTGTAAGAGGAGGTATGTCTTGATGAAGACACTGAACGTAGGGCTGGTTGGCTATAAATTCATGGGCAAGGCCCACAGCAATGCCCTGCAGCGGATAGGCATGTTCTTTGATCCCAGCCTGAAGATCCAAATGAAGGCCATATGCGGCAGGGATGAGGAATGGGTGAAGCAGTCCGCTCAGAAATACGGCTGGGAGTCCTATGAGACCTCATGGGAGAAGCTCGTAAAGCGGGATGATATCGACATGATCGATATAACCGCCCCGAGTAACGTCCATAAGGAAATAGCCATTGCGGCAGCAGAGTCTAAAAAGCATATATTCTGCGAAAAGCCCCTGGCGCTTGACCTCAAGGACGCAAGAGAGATGCTGAAGGCTGCCGAGGACCACGAGGTAAAGCACCAGATCGGCTTCAACTACAGGTTTGCCCCTGCGGTCAGGCTGGCCAAAAAGCTTATTGACCAAGGAAAGATCGGCACCATATACCACTTCAGGGCCCTGTACCTGCAGGACTGGATCATGGACCCCGAATTTCCCCTGGTATGGCGGCTCAACAAGGACATAGCGGGCTCAGGCTCGCTGGGCGATCTCGGCGCTCACATTATAGACCTGGCCAGATACCTTGTTGGTGAATTTGACAAGGTGATAGGGATGAGCAAGACCTTTATAAAGGAGCGCCCCATAGTCGAGAAGATGACCGGCCTTAGCGGAAGGGCCCAGGACAGTGCTGCAAGGGGCAAGGTCACTGTGGATGATGCGACCCTGTTCCTCGCGGAATTCAAGAACGGCGCCCTGGGCTCCTTTGAAGCGACCCGCTTTGGCAATGGCCATAAAAACGGCATGTCCTTTGAGATCAACGGCAGCAAGGGCAGCCTGAGGTTTGAATTCGAGCGCATGAACGAGCTCCAGTATTACAGTGCCGAGGATGAAGCCGGCACCCAGGGCTTCAGGACCATCCAGGTGACCGAGGATGTTCACCCCTACGGAGGAATCTGGTGGCCTGTAGGCCATGTCATCGGCTATGAGCATACCTTTGTGCATGAGCTCTATGAGTTTGTGGAAGCCATCGCCCATGACAGGCCCCCGGAGCCTGACTTCAACGACGGAGTCAAATGCTCCCAGGTGCTGGAGGGAGTCGAGATCTCAGTAAAAGAAAGGCAATGGGTGGATATCGATTCGCTGTGAGCTGTTATGCGGCATTGCTGCAGTATCCATGTTGGCTGTCAAGACCTCCCGCTTGATATTTTGGGCTCTATGTCAATTGTTGGGGTAGAGATAAACCCAAGAGTAAATAAACCGAATGTAAAGAGAGGTGTCTTCAAATTTGAAGGCACCTTCTTTTGCCTTGCAGATAGATTTCATGAAGAGACGGTATATTAAGCGCATCAG
>JAKPIB010000019.1 GCA_029549985.1 Bacillota bacterium | reverse complement strand
ACAACATGAATGAGGTTGAAAAGCTCTGCGACAGGATAGGCATCATACACAAGGGGAGACTCGTGGCAACAGGGTCGATACCGCAGCTTTTGGAGGAACACGGGGGCAGCTCCCTTGAGGAAGTATTCATGAAACTGGTAGGTGATCGCAATGAATTTTAGGCATATGCTGACCGTGTTCAAGAAGGAAGTAAAAGACCTGGTCAGGGATAGAAAGACCATAATGAGCAACCTGGTCATCCCGATCATACTCATGCCCCTTTTGTTCACCATTATGAGCGGCAGCATGGAAAAGATGGAGCAGGATATCACGGAGAACATTACAGTGGGGCTGACCACGGGATCAGACACCCAGGAGATCAGAAACCTGCTGGAAAAAGAGATCTTTGCGGGCAAGCCGCAGATCAAGCTCAACGGAGTCTTTGATGACCCGGTGGAGGCCGTGCGCAACAATGAGGTAAGGTTCGTACTGGATGTGGAGAAGAATTTCGCGGCAAACCTGGAGGCCGAGCAGCCTTACTCCATAACGGTGATATATGACCAATCCGATACAAAATCCAGCGGCAGCTTTGGGATCCTTGCCGCTGCCATAAATGAATACAGCCAGAAGATCGTACTTGAGAGGCTGGCTAAAAAGGGCATAGACACAAGCATACTTGAGCCGGTCAAAATCGTGCAGAGCAACGCCGCCTCGGAGAAAGCCAATAAAAACCTTATGCTTATGATGATACTTCCCATGCTGATATCGATACTCGTCGCAGTGGGCGGTATACCGGCAGCTACCGACCTGGTGGCGGGCGAAAAGGAAAGGGGGACCTTTGAACCTCTGCTTACGACCCAATCCAGCCGCATGTCCATATTGCTGGGCAAATATTTGACCGTCACCCTGTTTTCCATAGTCAGCGTGATATCCCAGTTTATCGGCCTGGCGATCGGAGCGGCGGTCAGCCCCGGCTTCTTCACCATGGGCGGGGGCGGAGGAGACCTGAGCGTCTATGTACCGCCTCTGGCCCTTGTGCTGATCATCCTGATCACCATCAGCCTGGGTATGGTCTTTGCGGCCCTGCAATTGGCTGTCAGCACCTTTGCCAAGTCCTTCAAGGAGGCCCAGACATACCTTTCCTTCTTCATATTCGTAGCTATGGTGCCGGCTTATGCGACCATGATGATGCAGCCGGATGATATAAGCCTGTCCATGTTCTTTATTCCCCTATTAAACTCCATAGCGTCCCTGAAGATGGTACTGGGGAATGTCATCAACTACTCCTACCTGGGTATAGCCCTGGGTACTTCGGCAATATATGTGGTTGCTTCCCTCCTGTTTGCAGCCTCGCTGTTCAACAAGGAACAGGTCCTGTTCAGAAGCTAGGGACTAGGGCCGTTGCCTAAATGCAAAAATAAGCAGATAATACATCCGGAGATTGAGAATGCCGTGCCGCATGATGACCCTAAGAGTGCGACTACCCTGGAGGACAGGTACAATATATCGGATAAGGACATAGAAAATACCATCAGAAATTTCTTCAACAGTGACGGTACATTAAAAGCTTTCCGGCCAAGGAGAAAAGAAAGATCATAGTACTTAGGGAAATAGCATCATTGTTTGAAAGAGAGAAGACCTATGCCGAGAAACAGATCAATGAGATCCTGGCAAGCATACTCGATGACGTAGTAAAAAAGCCTTCAGGCTAAACGCCTGAGGGCTTTTTTGATAATCGTTCCACTACCGCCTGGGCCATTACATCCATAGGGTCGAGCAGGGGCCTTGAGATATGCTCGGGCTTTAGCGCAAGGCAGATCTCGGTGCAGCCCGCTATGACCACCTCTGCGCCTGCCGTGATAAGCTCGTTGGCCGCATCTGCCAGGAGCCGCATCGGCTCCTCCCCGGTATTGCCGGCCTTTATGCCCCTCTCTCCGTATATGGCCTTCATGACCTTGTTTTCCTGACTGGCAGGGTCCGGGCAGATAAGCTGCAGCCCGGGCATATATTTCTGGTACAGGCCGGTTTTGATCGTCCCGGTGGTGGCGAGCAGGCCTGCCTTTGTTACATGGGGATAGGCCCTGCCTATATATGCTGCCAGCTCTGCTATCATGTTCATGACCGGGATCTTGAGCCTGCTTTGTATCTCATCTAAAAAATAATGGGAGGTATTGCAGGGTATGAGCGCTATTTCAGCCCCCATTTTCTCAAGGTTTCTGCCGGCTTCAACTATTGCCGGCACGGGGCTTGTGCCCTTTCCGAGGATCGCGGCCGTACGGTCGGGGATCTTTGGGTTGTTGTCTATTATGATGCGGAAATGGTCCTGATCCTTCTCCGCCCTGGTCGCTTTGATTATCTTCATAAACAGGCTGGCTGTGGCCTCAGGGCCCATGCCGCCTATGATGCCTATCACTCTGTCGTTCAATTCCCCTGCCTCCCCTGGTGCAGTATCAGCTCCGGGCTTGTTATACCGGCCACTCTGTTTTTCAGCGGTGCAAATAGCTTTTGCCTGTCAAGGGAGGGCCTGAGCCTGCAAAGCTGCTCCAGGGCGATCTGAGCCCCAAAATCCATCCCCTGGCATCCGGCCAGGAGCAAAACGTCGCCGGGCTGTACCTTATCCAGTGCAAATGCGATCGCATCAGGCAGCTCCTCAAACAGGCTGACCCTGATGCCTGCCTCATCCATGACCCTGAGGAAAACATCCTTTTCCTCCTCTGTCACCATGTCCTTTTTGGTCACATGGGACCGGCTCAGGGTGGCCGTGATCTCTCGCAGGCCTAGCCTTGACGCCCATTTAACTATGGTCTCTGCATTCTCCTGGTTCGTGATGGGGCCCCGTCCGCCCCTAATGGCATATACGATGTTGAGGGAGTTGTATTCCATAAAGTTCAAGGTCTCCAGGGTGACGTTTATATTGCCCGCATTGGCAAAATGGTCGTCGATGATCCTGAAATCATCCTCGTATATGAACTGGAAACGGCGTTCCACCCCTTCAAAGGCCTTGAGGCCTTTTGCGATAGTCGGCACGGGCACGCCGCACAAGAGCCCGATCGCAATGGCGGCCATGGAGTTGTAAACGGAATGGTAACCGGGTATGGAAAGCTCTATATCGAATTCACACGGGCGGTACTCAATGCCATTGGCCGTGAAGGGCTTCCGTATTTCCACTCCGAACCTGGCCCTGCCGGTAGTCAGGTCCAGGCGGGTGCAGCTCAAGTGGCCGTCACCGTTTTCCACACCATAGGTCAAAACCTTGGCTCTCGTCTGTGTAGCCAGGGCTGCGCTGTACTTATCGTCCAGGTTGAGCACGGCCCAGCCGGAGGGAGAGGCATTCCTGATGAGGCTTGCCTTGCTGTTGTAATAGTCCTCAAAGGACCCGTGCAGGTCGATGTGCTCGCGGCTGATGTTGTTGAAGGCCACGATATCGAAATCCACATTGTCCACACGGTTTAGTTCCAGGGCCGATGAGGACACCTCCATGACGACATGGGTCACATCGCTTTGGACCATACTGGCCAGGTGCCGCTGCAGGTCCAGGGACTCCGGAGTCGTCAGCACGGAGGGCTCGGTAAAGCTGCCATACCTGACCATCACCGTGCCGATAATTCCTGTGTTCAGGCCGTGGGCTTGCAATATTGAGTTGGTCATAAAGGTGGTTGAGGTTTTTCCGTTGGTGGCGGTTATCCCTATCATATTGAGCTTCTGTGACGGATGACCGTAGAAAGCATCGCTAAGGGCGGCCAGCGCCTGCCTGCTGTCAGCCACCTTATACTGGGGCAGGCTGCAGTTGTCATCGAAGCGCTCGACCACCATCGCTGCGGCGCCCTTTGCCACAGCCTGGGGGATATACAGGTGACCGTCGGTCAGATAGCCCATTATGCATACAAAGAGGTCACCGGGGCAGACCTTGCCGGAATGGTAGGCAAGGCCGCCGATCTCCATATCCTTGTGGTTGCGGGCCTCTATTATATTGACAGACTCAAGAAGCCTGGACAGCTTGATCAAATGAGTTTCTCCTCTCAAAGGCAAATAAGCTATTTTCTCTCCGTTCTTCTATCAAGCAACCGGGACAGCTTGTATGCGCAGAATGCGAAGAAAGGCCTGGGGTCCTTTATGCTCCATATCGCATGGGCTTTTTTTCTGAAGTATGATTTTAAAACCTGTCCCAGGGTAAGCTGGCCTGTCCTGATATAGTCCCGGACAGCGAGTATATCCTCAAAGGCATACCAGAACACATAACCCGTATCATAATCGACAGCCTTGGGCTCCAGGGGACTGCCTGTAAGCTCCCGGTATGCTATATAGGGCATGTTCAGGCCGGATTTGAACAGGAGGTTGTTCAGATTGGTCGTGCGGACGTTTACCTCGATCAGATAGAACTCTCCGGTCTCTGCGTCCTTTTTGAATTCGATCTCTGCAAAGCCCTTCCAGCCTATGCTCTCCAGGAACTTCGCGCCGATATCATATAGCTCCTGGACATGTTTCTGGCCGGTGTATACGGAAGCGCCGAAATTGATCGGATACTGCCTGTACTTCTGGCATGTGGTCCAATGGGTCACCTTTGAGTCTGCATTCAGGTAAGCGTCAAAGGTATACATATGATCGTCAAAGCCGGGTATGATGCGCTGGATGATCACGTCAAGGCCGGCTTCCCTTGCCTTACTGACCGCTTCGGTCAGCTCTTGCCTTGAAAACACCTTGAATACCTTTTTTCTGAATACCGATACAAAGGCAGGGGAGTCGGTGGGCTTTACCAGGCAGGGATATTTTATGATGCTCTCCACCTTGTCCAGGTAGTCCTCATCCGTGGGACGGACTGTCTCCGGGACCCTCACCCCGTGCTCTGCGGCCAGGGCATGGAGGGTGTCCTTGTTCATGACCCTCGTATACAGGCCCTGCTCAATGGAGGGGATCAGGAAGTATTGCCTCAGGACGTCCAGATGCTTGTCCATAAACTCCACATAAGGGTCAGCGCTGGCGAACAGGACCGGCGGTGCCGGCTGCTTTTTTGCATATTCGACCAGGAAGGACAGGAATCCTTCAGGGTCCTGCTTATAATGCGGGCCAATCAGGGCTTCGGAAAGGTATTTTGAATGGAAGCCGTATGTTCCCTTCCTGCCGTAGTCAACTGCTGCGACCTTGATTCCGTGCATGCCCAGGCACCGTATTATGCTTAAGCCTATATAGTAATTGGCACCGAGAACCAATGCTTTGTTCTCCATTTTAAATACCACCTGATGTCTGAATTTGTTGCCTTATGTATAAAGCTATTGTACTACAAAATAAATGTTTATAAAAGCGAAGGCAAAATAATTGTCACAAACGGCGATATGGCTATTATTTACAGTATTTTGCACGTCTATACATCAACTCTCAATAGAAGATGTATATACAAAGATCAAGCCCTGACTAAATTAAAATAAAACAATAATAATTATTGACTAACGATAATTTATATGCTACCCTATAAACGAAAGCTTCATATATGTGCAGCTATATTCTATAATGCCTGATCAAGAGGTGACTGATGATGAAAAGCAAGAGGGTCATATGCAGCCTTCTGTCAGTTGAAGCCCTTATCTGCCTGGTGGCAGCCCTGGCCTTGCCGGGCGGGGCAAAGCCGGACACGGCAGCATTGCTCAGCGTGCCCTTTTCCCAGGCAGGCAGCCTTTTAAGGAGCCTTTCCCTCTCAGGGCATACCGGCAATGCGCTTGCCCTTTCTGTTTACCTTATCCTGGGCATATTGCCCCTTTCGTACCTTATACTGCTTATAAAACGGAAAAAAGCGGGGGCCGAGGACATCCTCCTGCCGCTTTTGAGCGTCCTGCTTTACTTCGTGCTCTACCTCATGATAAACCCCGGCCTCATAAGGGACTGGCTGTACCACGATGCGGTTGACGCTACTGCCATGATACCTTTTGGAAAGGCAGCGCTTGGCGACACGGTCTATTCTGTACTGATAAGCTATCTTGTGTTAAAGGCTATGCGCAACATAGAGGGAAGAAGCCCCGATCGGTTCCTTGACATGGCTCGCATACTTCTGGCTGTGGCTGCTGTCGTCCTTGTGTTCAGCATCTTTTTTGCAGGCGTAAGGGGCTTTGCAGCAGCTATCCACGATGTAAAAAGCGCCAACGATTCCGACGGAGCCGTTTTGACACCGACATATATATTTCTGTTTATCGGCTTTCTGGTCAATCAGCTTCCTACTGTCATCGCTACCCTGCTGTTCATACAGGCTACAGGACTGGCAGAGGCCATCAAAGCCGACAGGTACGGCGAGGCGGCTCTGTTGGCTGCCGAAAGGCTGAGCAGGACAGGCAGGAACGGGGTAATTGCCACGGTAGCCGCTACCATGGGCTTTAACCTGCTGCAGCTTTTATTCAGCCGTTGGCTTCATGCTGCGCATTACTCGACCCGGCTTCCCCTGGGAGCCATCATCCTGACTCTGGTCATGGTCCTGCTGGGCAGGTATATCAGCGATAGTAGCAGGCTGCACCGGGAAAACCAGATGTTCATTTAGGAGGATGCCATGGCTATAAAAGTACACCTGGACGAAGTCTTGAAAAAGCGGCATATGACCTCCAAGGAGCTATGCAGCCTTATCAACATAACTGAAGCCAACCTGTCGATCCTTAGAAGCGGCAAAGCCAGGGGCGTCAGGTTCAGTACGCTGAACAAGATCTGTTACTACCTTAAGTGCGATGTGGGGGATATCCTGAAATTTGACGGAGAGTTGGGGGATGAAAGCGATGAATAGAAGGTCATGGACGGTTTTGCGCGCCATTGCTTTGACAAGCGCTGTGCTTTTAACGGGCATTTTGCTTGGAGGGTGTCAGTTGGCGATCGAAGGCCTGGGTGGCATTGAAGCAGACCCAGCTGCCATGGGAGACCAGCTCAGGGGCTTTTATATCACCTTCAGCCGCCTGCCCTATGATCCTGTAAAAGCTCCTGACGCCAACCGTATCTACGCAGTGGAGAAAGAGGCTGATGTAGAGGAAAAGACCAGGTTTGAGTTTGAAGGGATAGAGGGCATTCCGTTTTTCCTGGCTGCGGTGCCGGTCAAGGGAAGCGATGAAAGCTGCCTGGTCACCATATGCGACAACCATATATCCGATGTACACATGAATATCGGCAACGATATGGAGCTGACCGGCAGACTTTACTTAAGCCCTGGCTTTTCCGGAAGGTTATACTTCTATCCGGTATTCCAAAAGCAGGATGGCCGTATCTACCTGGACCTCGCCAGGGGCGAAGCCGTCGGAGCCTCGAACGCCGATAGCGCCAGATATGCCTTTGAGGCCAGGACTACTATTACGGAAGGAAGTAATAAACAGGAAATAAGCAGCAAGGCAGAAGTGATCATAGAATACCTGAACTTGCTTGACAGGGTCGTATTTAAGGAAATGAACAGCCTTGATGAGGTGGTGGCGGTCACGGAGGTCACCAAGGGGCAGACCCCTGAGGCAGTATACCTCAAGGAGGATACGGCATACATCCTGGTCGAGGAGCATGGTACTGACTATAAAGGCGAGATGGCCATAGTCCGGTCCCTCCTCGAACGGGATGCCCTCAACAGGGACATACGCTTTCTGTGCCGCTTTATGGATGACAAAGGGATAGCGGAGGGCTATGAAGTGAGGCTTATCCACTGACCGCTGAGGCAGGCAGCAAGCAAATATCCTAAAAAAACAGAGGACGCATGATCATACGCACCTCTGTTTTTACTTTCTTGTTCAGTATCAGTGCCCGGCCAACTGCGGTGGTTCGGCTTTCATCAGCTGCAGGTCTGCACGTTCTTGATCTCTGAAGTACGGGACTTCATGTATTTCCACTTGCCGGTCTTGTACCTTGCAAATACGATCGCAGCCCTTGTGTACTGGTCGAGCACCAGGGCGATCCAGGCTCCGATAAGGCCCCAGCCGAAGGTGTGGACGAAGATGTGGGCCACTATGACCCTGAATACCCATATACCAAAGGCGGAGGCATAAAGGGGATATACCGTATCGCCGGCACCTCTGAGCGCTCCGGAGATCGTGAGCTGGGTGGGCATGCCCAACTGGGCCAGGGCCACTATTTTCAGCACCGTACCGGCCATCCTGGCTACATTCTCATTGTTGGTGTAAAGCCTTGCCATAGGATGGGAAAAAACAAGGAAAATAAGACCTACAAAGCATGCGACCCCGATCGCTATATGGTGGACCAGGTCGGCGTACCTCTCGGCCTTCTCCTCGTCATTTGCCCCAAGGCTCTGGCCGACCAGGGTGGTGGCCGCTACACCGAAGGCCATGCTCGGTGAGAAGGTCAGCCCGTTGATATTGAGCCCGATCTGGTGGGCAGCGAATTCAGCATCGCCAAGCTTGGCGACCGTGCGGGCAAACAGCATGAGGCCGCCTTGCAGTATGAACTGTTCAAGGGCAGCGGGCAAGCCAATGTTGAAGACCCGCTTCATTATGCCAAAATCCGGTCTCCAGTTGCCCTTGAGCGGAATGGCCATGTCTGTAAGGGATCTTCTTGAGAACAGGACATACAGGGAGAACACGCATGCAACCAGCCTTGAGAGGGTCGTTGACAAGGCAGCTCCGATAACACCCATTTCAGGAATGCCCAGTTTGCCGAATATAAGAACGTAATTGCCTAAAACATTCAATAGGTTGGCACCCAGGTTGTACAGCATGGGGAGCTTCGTTTCACCCGCTCCCCTCAAGGAAGCGGTCACTCCTGCGGATATCGCCTGGAAGACCAGGCCCGCAGCCACTATCTCGAAATATTCGATGCCCAGTGTTACTCTCAGCTGCTGGTCGGAAGGGGCGATATTGCCCGAATTGCCGCTCATGAATATAACGATGTACCTTGCCAGGGCAATGCCGAGTACGCTTAGGAGGGTGCCCAATACGAGATTTATCAGGAGTATCTGCCTTACGACTGACTTGGCCTTTTCCTCCTGCTTTGCACCAATGTTCCATGCGACCAGTGTGGTCGTACCTACGTTGACTGCGGCAAATATGGCAAACAGGAGCATGAGGGGCTGGTTTGTAAAGCCTATGGCATTAAGCCCGGCTTCGCTCATTTGCTTGTCCGGTATCTGGCCTACCATGATCATGTCGACCATGCCGAAGAGGGTCGACATAACCAGCTCTATAAAGGCCGGCCAGGTGATCTTGAGTATCACGCGCCATGTGTGCTTGTCGTGGTCTGGTATTGCTTCATATCTGGCTTTGATCAGGGAACGTATCAATATCTAAACCTTCTTTCTAGAGTTAACACCATATACAATCATAACACTTTAGTACGCTGAAATCAACCCGAGGGCTTATACGTATAAGTATATTTTTGATATGATCCATGCTATATGTATATAGCTATACAGCGTCCATGAGATGCGCAAAATAGTTGACCCTGTCTGCTTTTCATTTTTTTATCCTTCTGTTAATATATTTAAAGATATGCATCTTCCTCGAATAATGTATAACATTCTATAAATTTGCAATTGATGAGCAGCGATCATATTCTTAGCTGATAAGGAGTGGCGTCATGACTATCGCGCCCAGGAAGTACAGTGCCCTGGACTACATAAGGATACCCTTCAGGACACATCCGGTGCTTTCAGGAATGAAGGCTCTGATCATCATAGTCAGCGCCCTTGTTCCCTCGGTAAAAATCATAGGGACAGCAAGCTTTGTCGATACAGCTCTCGATATATTCAAAAACGGCGGATACAGCCGCATATATGCACCCCTCCTCCTCCTGGCCCTTATTTCTGCATATACCTATTGCATAGGCATCTTTCTCAATCTTATAAATACCAGGCTGACACTGCGCCTTGGGGAGGAGTTCCGCACGGCTGTGACCGAAAAGCGCAGCAGGCTCGAATACAGGCATATCGAGAACAACGACACCTGGGAGCTTATAAGCAGGGTGTCAAACAATCCCGAAGGCAGGATCTCAGGCGGCTATGAAATCCTGCTGGAATTGCTGTCGATCATACTTATGGTGGGAGGTATACTCATCGTGCTGGCGGCCCAGGTATGGTGGGCTGCCCTTGCGATCATCGCCTTTTCCGTGCCCCTCTTTTTTGTCGCGGTCAAAAGCGGGAAGACCAACTATGAAGCCTTCAAGAATGCAACCAAGTACCAGCGCAAGGCCGGGTATCTGGAATGGGTGCTCTCAGGCCGGGAGAATGTCGAGGAGCGGGCCCTGTTTGGGTACACCCGTTCCCTGAGCGAAAGGTGGTACAAGGAATACGAGACAGCAAGAAAAATAACGACCAGGACCCAGGCCTTGAACTTTATCAAGATGAAGAGCTCCAGCATCATAACCATAATGGTGGCGGTCCTTATTGCGGGGGTATTGCTGATACCGCTCGGGAACAGGCTTATCACGGTCGGGATGTTCATGGGCCTGGTCAATGCATGCTTCAACCTGGTGCAAATGATGTCCTGGCAGCTCTCATACGTTATGCACCAGCTTGCCAACAACAACGAATACCTGAAGGACCTGTCCGCTTTTTCGATGCTTGAGGAGGCGGAAGGTGCGAACGACCTGCCTGATGCGGACATAGGCAGGCACAGCCTGGAGTCGATAGAGTTCAAGGATGTGAGGTTCAAATATCCCGGCACAGAGAGGTATGTCCTGGACGGATGCTCCTTCAGGCTGGACAGAGACAAGCACTATGCCTTCGTAGGCATCAACGGCGCGGGCAAAACCACGATCACAAAGCTGCTTACCGGTCTGTACCAGGATTTTGAGGGCGATATACTTATAAACGGCCGCAGCATAAGGGAGTACAGCCAATCCCGGCTCAAGGCCTTGTTTTCAGTTGTTTATCAGGATTTCGCCAAATACTGCATAACCTTAAGGGACAATATTTTCCTGGGAAATATAAATGGGGTCGATGACGAGAGGATAGCAGAGGTCATTGAGGAAATAGACCTGTCCGAAACCCTGGCCAGGCTCGACAAGGGCCTGGATACACCCCTGGGCAAGATCCTGGAAGGGGGCACGGACTTATCCGGCGGTGAATGGCAGAGGGTCGCCATAGCCCGCACCCTGGCCGGCAATGCGCCCCTGCACATACTTGACGAGCCGACGGCCGCCCTGGATCCTGTGGCTGAGAGCAAGGTATATGAGCTCTTTGGCAGGATCAGCAAAGGCAGGATGACGATATTCATCACCCACAGGCTGGGGGCGGCGAAGCTGGCGGATGAGATCCTGGTTTTAAAGGACGGGAAAATAGCCGAGCTGGGCAGCCATGACGACCTTATGGCGCTGGGAGGCACATATGCTGAAATGTTTGAGGCCCAAAGGAGCTGGTATGCATGAGTATGACAGAGACCAAGGGGCCAAGGCCCAATGTCATGAAAGCTTTTTTCAAGCTGCTGCCCACCGCTTTTTTAGCAGAACCCTTCCTGTTTATATTGTGCCAGCTTGTAAGCATAGCTCACGGCTTTTCCTGGGGCATCACCACCCTGGTTACCCAGAGGTTTTTTGATACGGCGGAGCTTATGGCAAGAGGAATGGCTGATATGGCTGCTGTGGCCATGTCGCTCCTCATGCTTGGCCTTATCTACTTTTCCAACCAGGTCCTAAACGGTGTGGGGAACTTCCTGCCCCAGGTATACGGCGAGAAGGCCCTGGGAAAGATACAGCAGGGCATCAATGAGAAGATGGCGAGGATCTCTCCTGTGTGCTTCGAGGATACAAAGATGCTCGATGATATAAACAAGGCCAATGAAGGCAAAAATCACGCAGTGTTTTTTGTGATCCTTGTCACCTTCGTTTTCACCTTTTACATACCCTACTTCTTGTTCATGGGCTGGTACCTGTTCAGCTTAAAGCCCATCCTTGCACTGGCCATAGTGATAGTATTCATACCTGCGATGACGAGCCAGGTCTTGCGCTCAAAGGTGTATGCAGGCCTTGAGGACAAGGCGGCCCCCATCCGAAGACAATTTGAATACTATGAAGGCTGCATAGCCGGGCGGGAGTATTTCAAGGAAACCAGGCTCCTGGGCGCTTTCGGGTTCTTCATGAGGCTGTATAGACAAGCCCTGGAGCTGCTGAACAAGGAGCGCTGGAAGGCCACGTTCAAAACAAGCATGTATGAGCTCCTCATGAAGGTTTTGGCCCTTGCAGGCTACCTCCTTATCCTGTTCATGCTGTTTGAGGCCCTTATGGGCCAGGAAATATCCACAGGTGCCTTTACCGCTGTTTTTGCCTCCCTTGGGGCCTTGTTCGAAATAATGGAGGAGGTCGTTTGCAGGCATGCCGGCAACATAGCCCAGCAGCTGGGCACTATACAAAACTATCTGAACTTTCTTGAGATCCCTGAGCGCGGGGGCAGTGACACAGTGGTCGATCCGGACTGTGACATAAGGCTGGTGGATGTGAGCTTTTCATACCCATCGGCTGAAAGTCCGGCCGTGAAGAACGCATCCTTTACCATAAAAAAGGGTGAGACGATCGCCATAGTGGGCGAAAACGGCTCGGGCAAGACCACTATCGTCCGCCTTATCACAGGGCTCTACCTGCCGGACAAGGGATATGTGCTCCATGGTGATAAGAAAACCAGTGATATATCACTCAAATACCTGTTTAAGAATATATCCGGGGTGTTCCAGAAATATCAGAAATACCAGCTCACCCTGGGGGACAACATCTCCATATCCGACACAAGCCTGGTGCCTGAGGAGGACTATCTGGACAGGGTATCATCCATGTCAGGCCTGGACCCGAAGGATGAAGCCTTTGTGAATGGCTATGACACCATGCTGTCCCGGGAGTTTGACGGCGTGGATATCTCAGGAGGCCAGTGGCAAAGGGTGGCCATAGCCAGGGGCTTTTACCGGCCCCACAATATAATCGTGCTGGATGAACCCACGGCAGCCATCGATCCCCTGGAGGAGAAACGGATCTATGAACGGTTCGCAAGGATCGCAAAGGACAAGACAGCCATAATAGTGACCCACAGGCTGGGCTCGGTCAGGCTGGCTGACAGGATCATCGTCATGGACAAGGGCGAGGTGGTGGACATCGGCACCCATGAAGAGCTGATCGATAGATGCAGCAAGTACAGTGAGATGTGGGAGTCCCAGGCAAAATACTATGTATAGCTTGAGCTATCAAGGAGGAGAAAATGGATTGCGTTCATTGCGCTCATGCAGGGGCTGAAAAAAGCTGCATAGAAAGGGTGCCGATCTTCAGCAGCCTGACCCGTGAAGAGGTATCGGAGATCGCCATGATCACTGACCAGAGGGTATACAAGAAGGGCGAGTTCATATACATGGCCGGTGACAGGGGCCAGAAGCTCTATGTCATCCATGAAGGCAGGGTGAAGATCACCAGGTTGCTTGATACAGGGAAAGAACAGGTCATAAGGCTCCTGGAGCCTGGTGACTTTTTCGGGGAGCTGTCACTGTTTGTCTCGGCTCCCCTCGACAACAATGCCGAGGTGCTGGAGAACACGACCGTGTGTATGATCGAAGGCAGCAGGCTCAAGGACATGATAAGCAGGAAGCCGGCCATTGCTGTAAAGATCATCGAAGAGCTCAGCAAGCGGCTCCGGAGTTCAGAATCCCTGATCGAGACCCTGGGCCTGCAGGATGTGGAGCAGCGGCTGGCCCGGGCCTTGCTCAGGCTTGCGGAGGGGAAAACGGTGATAAGCCTGCCCTTCAGTAAAAAGGACCTGGCAGCCCACATCGGCATCAGCCAGGAGACCTTGAGCAGAAAGCTGTCCCTGTTTGAGGACAAGGGCTGGATAAGGCAGTCGGGCCACCGGAAGATAAGCATTGAAGCGCGGACAGAGCTGGAACGCCTGAGCGGCTATGACCTGTAAAATGTCCGAATGAAACAGAAGGCGATATGCATATATACTGAAATGAAAAAAATCAGGATCTATTTCGAATAGTCCTGATTTTTTACCAAGCCGAAAACTATAAGATGTATGAGGCCCCAAGACCAGGGATCAGAGCAGGGTCATCAGATTGTTGAAATTCAGCTCTCTTGTCTTTTTGGAGATCGTGAACCAGTCAATGATGGTAAGAACTCCGCAAACACCGGCTGTCAACAGCTTCAGGATACCCATGCCGACGTCGCCCAGCATGAACCTGTCGATGCAAGTGAGCCCAGGAAAATCGATATCAGCAAAAGTGTGGTAGGATCCTTCAGTTCAACAGTGGAGACAAGTGTGAATTTACTGTCGTCCATTGCCAGGAGCTTTTCCCTGATGTATACCATTTTTTCTGCAGGGAAGTATTTCTGATTGGTCATCAAGTACATATCGACCTTTTGGCTGTCCATTTATGCTTGCCACCTTCCATAAAAATATATAATACATTTCATATTATATACATAAATAGACATAAGGTCAAATCAAAACATCTGTTTATAGCAGTCAAGGTATCAAATCATAATACAGGCGGTAGATGTATACTATGAAAACAATCATGCTGCAGGCGATGAGGATGAGATCAAAGGCCCTTTTGCTGATTCTGAGCCTCCTCCTGTGCAGGGCCAGCAGGAGGAGGCCGGCAAAAAGCATGGTCAGGGGATGGTAGTACAAGGACAGCCTCAAGCTGCCAGTCACAAGCGCCCTGACTGACCTCGTCAGACCGCAGGTGGGGCAGGGGATGGATGTCAGCTCCCTGAATGTACATGGGATGGATATATATTTGGACATAAGTGCAGCTATAAATATGAGCACAAGGGCTATAAGGTGGATAGCAAGCTTCCTGGCTGCGATCATGTCAGCACTCCCGGATCATCTAATGGGTAGATAAGCCTGATCATACACAGAACGATCAAAGCAAAAGGATAAAGAAAAGAGGATACAAGCTAGGCTTGTATCCGGTCATCGCATGAGTAATCGTCAAAGTAGCCTTGGATATATATTACGGGTGTACCCTTGTCCCCGCTGCCGGAGGTCAGGTCGCACAGGGTCCCGATCAGGTCTGTGAGCCTTCTTGGCGTCGTGCCCTGGGAGATCATGCTGCTCACCAGGTCACCGGGCTTGTTCCTGATATACTCAGCTATCGCCTTTTGGAGCTCTTCGCCCCTGAGGTGGCCGAACTGGTTGTCAGCCAGGTACTTGAGCTTGACCTCGTTGGGCTTGCCTGCAAGTCCTTTTGTATATGCAGGGGATACCACCGGATCGGCCAGCTCCCATATGCTGCCCACAGGGTCCTTGAAGGCGCCGTCGCCATATATCATGACCTCTATGGTTTTGCCGGTCTGATCCTTTATTCTTTGCTGGATGCTATCGACCAGGGGCTGGCAGTCCCTTGGGAAGAGCTTTACGGAGTCCTCTGTCGCCTTGTTGCTCCCAAGGAGCCCGTAGGTTTCATTGTAGCCGCTGCCGTCCACCGGGGCAGACAGGATATCGTCCAGGCCGTAGACCTTTTCGGCCCCGTTTTGCTTTAGTATCCGCTTTGTCCTGTGCCGGGCATGGATGTTGGCGACCAGTACGCTCCTTGTGTATTTCAGGATCTCAAGGGGGTTGTTTGAAAATATGACCTGGCACTGTGCCCCGCACTCTTCTATGGTAGATTTGTAATACTCCACATAATCCACACCGGTAAAGGGGTGCTTGTAATATCCGAAATGAGCCCTGTATTCATCCTCGGACAGGGTATCCGACCAGGGGTTTATATCCTTTTCATCAAGCAGGCTGTCATCAAACAGGTGATTGCCCACCTCGTCTGACGGGTAGCTCAGCATGAGCACGATCTTCCTGGTGCCCTTTGCTATGCCCTTGAGGCATACGGCAAAACGGTTGCGGCTTAGGATGGGGAATACGATCCCTATGGTGTCATCGCCGAATTTGGCCCTTATATCCTTTGAGATCGCGTCGATGCTCGCATAGTTGCCCTGAGCACGGGCCACCACGGATTCAGTTATGGCCAGTATATCCCTGTTGCCTATGGTAAAGCCTTCTGCATCTGCAGCTTTTAGCAATGTATCTACTACGATATCCTCAAGGTTATCGCCCTTGTTGATGATCGGTGTCCTGAGGCCTCTGACAACTGTTCCTGTCAATCTTTTCATAAATCTGATCTCTCCTGGTTTGTATTCAATATAGTTTTACCACCACCTTGTAATATACACTAATTTTGTGATATAAGCAAAGTGTACAATTTCCATTTTGAGCCGGAGTCATTTAGTACATACATAACGGGCCCATATTTTAAATATCAGAGGGTGCTGAAATGGCCAAGCATGCAAACCTGTCAGAAAAAGGATATTATATCATGGAGATCGAGGATATCGACGTCAAGTCCCGTATTTGCCGCCACATCCTGAATTCACTTCCGGAGTGGTTCGGCATACCGGAGGCAATCGATGACTATACCAGATGGGTAAGGACCATGACCTTCTATGCCTGCTATGCCGGCAGTGAACCGGTGGGCTTTGCAGCCTTGAAGGCCCATAACAGCAAGACCGCGGAGCTTAGCGTGATGGGGGTGCTGAAGGAGCACCAGCGGAAGGGGATAGGAAGAAGCCTTGTAAACCAATGTGTCCGCTATTGCATCGAAAAGGAATATAGATTCCTGACTGTCAAGACCCTGGCTGAGGACAACCCTGATGAATACTATGCAAGAACGAGACAGTTCTACCTGTCCATGGGCTTTACCCCGCTGGAGGTGTTCACCACTATATGGGACGAGAACAATCCCTGCCTTTTCATGGTCAAGGTCATACCGGGTAGATAATCTAAAAAATCCATAGACCCTGCCAACATTTCTTCAGGATCCGGTACTTGTATTACAGAGTGCTTGATTGGGCGGTGATTGATATAACCTTAAGCGATGATATGATACGCGCCTATGCAAAGAAGATAACGGGGTTTGCATACTCCAGGACGCATGACCTGCAGCTTGCCGAAGACCTGTCCCAGGAGATACTCCTGTCCTTGTCATCCTCCTTAAGGCGCCATGAGAGGATCGAGGACCTGGACGCCTTCGTGTATACGATCTGCTGCTATACCTGGTCCAAGTTTTTAAGGAGCAACAAAAAGCACTGGAACAACCTTGATATCGATGCCCTGTTCGACCTGCAGGATGGGACCTGTGTGGAAGACGAGGTGGAGACCGGGCTTGCCATTGAAAAGCTGCGCACGGAGGTGGCTTATCTCAACAGGCTCCACCGGGAGATAACCCTGCTGTTTTACTATGAAAACAGGACCGGGGCGGAGATATCGAAGCTCCTGGACATACCCCATTCGACCGTCCGCTGGCACTTGTCCGAGATCAAAAAGAAATTGAAAGCGGGGATCGAGATGACGACCAATAATTTGAATGTTGCCCCAAAAAGGCTGATGGTGGGGCATGACGGGTACACAACGATAGAATACGGCCAGTGCGGCCTGGGCGAGGACAGGCTCGTAGACAATATTTGCCTGGCCTGCTATGGGAAAAAGCTCACTATCGAGGAAATAGCAAGGACCCTTTCCGTAGCCGCCGGCTACCTTGAACACCATATCCGAAAGCTTGTCTACATGGACTACCTGAGGCTGGTCGATAAGAACAGGTACACGACCAATTTCTTCATAGCTGAGATACGGCATAATGTGCTTAATGGGAAATATCATTACTACAATATCGGGCCCTATGCGGAGCGGATCTTCGACGCCTTTGACAAAAGGTACGACAGGATAAAGGACATTGGCTTTTTAGGCAGCGACCTTGACAAGGACTTTGTTTTATGGGCGCTGATACCTCTGGCGGTCAATAAGCTCTATTATTGGTCTTTGAATGCCGTTTACAGAAGAAACAACATCACCATCGACAGGCCCAAGCGCAAGGACGGGTCCCAGCACTGGGTATGTGCCACCCTTTGTGATGATCATTACTGGGAAAACCAGAGGGAGTTCAGCCCGGAGGAGGTCGATTTTTACCGCAAGGCTGACGGTAACGGCATCAAATCTTACAGCGACAGCCTGGGCAATTCGGCATTGCAGTTGGAAAGCAAGGCCACTATCGATACCGGTTTACACTGGCGGGACTTTAGTGTAACGAATATGGCTGAACTGACCTGCATCGCCCAGCTCATACGGGATGGGGAAACCCCTAATGATATGGACAAGCAGATCATTGCAAAGGAGGCCGAGCTGGGCTATGTGAAAATGGAGGACGGCAGGCCGAAGATGCTTATCCCCTATTTCACAAAGGAGCAGTTTACAGGGCTGAATGATATATTGGACGAGATATATGCAAAGCTCGGTAAAGAGATGTTCACAGATTATATCGAAGGCTTCGCCAAGGAATTCGATAAGGAAATACCGGACTTTATTTCAAAGGATGAAAGGGCTTACCTCAAATACAAGATCTATCCCCAGTATGCCGTGCTCTACTGGCTGGCGGACAAGGGGCTGCTCAGGTACCCCACCCCTGATGAGGCTAAAAGGCTGTGCACGGTAGTATGGAGGGATAAATAGGCACTTTTGGGACCTGACCGACGCGATTACGCCTATTACCTGGATGAACGCCAAAAGGAGCTGAGTGCTTCTTGCGGTCAGCCGGCTAAAACGGTCAATACCGCCAAGGCTGCTGATCATAAGGGCACAAGGGCCGGGGCTGCCGGTCCAAGGGACAGAGGCTCTAGCGGGCGGAGCGCAGGCAAGGCCAGGGCGCTTAAGGAGCTTGAAGGAAAGATCGAGCAAATGGAGGAGCAGATCAGGCTGATCGAAGGGCAGATGGACCTTTACTGCTCGGATGCAGTGAAGCTTAAGGAGCTGTTTGATGAAAAGGCGGTGCTGGACGCTGAGCTTGAGCTATGCTACAGGGAATGGGAGGCTGCGGTCTCAGGCCGGGACAAGGGCTGAGACCGCCAGGCATCGGGATTTGGATGCTGCCTGTTGATATGCATTCAAACCGGTGCTATAATAGAGAAAAATCAATATAGATTGCTAGGGGAGCTTAGGCTGAGAGGATATTATATCCGACCCTTTGAACCTGTCAGGGTAATGCCTGCGTAGGGAAGCTTATTTGGTTTAAAACATGAAGAGCTTCTTTCATGTTTTTTTCTTTCCTCCTCCGGCAAGCTAACTTAAAGGAGGTTTTTTCATTATGAGCGGTATCATATCCTACATCCGGTCAATGTTCGAGGAATTCCTCGAATTCACGCCTGTCACCATAGCCATCACCGTTTTGCTTCTCCTCATCGGCATCGGCGGGATCGTCTTCATCAGAAGGAGCAGGGAGATCAAATTGACGACCGGGATGCTTGTAAACGCGAGCTTGTGCATAGCCCTTTCCTTTGTCCTGTCATACATAAAGCTCTGGAGCATGCCCCAGGGGGGAAGCGTTACGCCTGCAAGCATGCTGCCGGTGATGCTGTTTGCATTTATATACGGCCCCGTTCCCGGAGTGATGGCAGGCATAGCCTACGGCATACTCCAGTATATCCAGGGCGGTTATTTGGTCCACTGGGTACAGCTTATAATGGACTATCCGCTGGCCTTCGGCCTGCTGGGCCTGGCCGGCCTTTATCGGAAAAATATAGTGGTGGCATGCCTCATAGGTGTTTTCGGCCGTTTCCTCATGCACTTCCTGACCGGGGTCATCTTCTTCTCGGAGATCACCCAGGCAACGGATATCCTGCCCTCAATCCTGTACTCGGCGGCTTACAACGGCCCGTTCCTTGGAGTCGAATTTCTGATCTGCGCAGCCATAGCAGTGCTGCCGCAGATGAACAGGATGATAAAACACCTGCAGAAAACATATTCTGTCTAGATGTGATTGTATAAATCCCGGATGTGCCGTCCGGTCTTACTGCCGGGCGGCGTTTTTTGGCTTAAAGTCCGGGCTTGATAATTGCCCTTGGCAGTGGTATATTTTGTGTAACTATTTAAAAGAGCCTATGAGAAGACCGGAGGATCAATACTGATGTCGAACAGCAGCGGGTTGGAGTTCAGGCTGTTGAGCTCTCTTGTGAAGGTTTTCCCAGATGAGGGCCTGACAGCCAGGCCCTGGGAAAAGGGTTCCATGCTCCTGAATGAGGTATACTCCTTTCAGGTAGCGTACAGGAGAAGGCCGGATGATGGTCATCTGAATGGTAATCTGACGTATAGCGCAAATAGTCTTGATGAAGTCAGGGTCAAGGCAGTATCTGAGCTCTCACCCTATATGACGCTTCGAAAGGTCGAGACCGTGCAGTCGGACCTGCCCTGTTACCCGGACCACGATGAGTATGTGCTGCGGACGGAGCCGGGGCCCTATCCGGACCTCCTGCTGCCCGTTCAGGATACCCTGCCCTTGTCGGACCGGTGGCAGTCTCTGTGGGTCACAATCGACTTAAGGGATAAAAAAGCAGAGCCGGGGCATAGGGCAGTAAAGCAGGAGCATGTAAAAGCAAAGCCGGGCTGTTATCCCGTGGAGATCGCTTTTTTCGCCCCTGAGGGAGAAAAGCTGGGCAGCCCCATATTTCACATGACCGTTATAGACTGCCTGCTGCCAAAGCAGACCCTCATAGTGACGGAGTGGTTCTACGCCGACTGCCTGGCGACGTATTACAAGGACGAGGTCTTCAGCGAAGCCCATTGGCGCCGCATCGAGCAGTACATAAAAACGGCAGTGGCCCATGGGATAAACATGATCCTGACCCCGCTCTTCACCATCCCCCTTGATACGGCTGTAGGCGGTGAAAGGCCGACGGTCCAGCTGGTGGATGTCAAAAAGCATGGCAATGAGTATGAGTTCGGCTTTGACAAGCTGAAGCGGTGGGTCGACCTGTGCGATGCAAACGGGGTCGAATATTTCGAGTTTTCCCACCTGTTCACCCAGTGGGGGGCTGAGCATGCTCCAAAAATAGTTGCCGAGGAGAACGGTGAGCTGAAGAAAATATTCGGCTGGGAGACAGATGCTGCAGGACCTGAATACGAAGGCTTCCTCGACCGGTTCCTGCCTGCCCTGGTCTCATTCATCGAGGAGAACGGCCTGGAAAAACGCAGCTACTTCCATGTATCCGATGAGCCCCAGGAGGACCACCTAAAGTCCTACGCCAACGCAAGCCGCATAGTGTACAAGCACCTGTCCGGCTTCCCTGTCATAGACGCCTTGTCCAGCTATGAGTTTTACAGACGCGGGCTTGTGAAAAGGCCGATCCCTGCATCGGACCACATAGAGCCCTTCCTGGAAAACAAGGTGCCAAAATTGTGGACCTATTATTGCTGCGGCCAGTACCGCAAGGTATCCAACAGGTTTTTCAGCATGCCCTCGGCCAGGCACAGGATACTGGGCATGCAATTGTACAAGTACGGCCTGGCAGGCTTCCTGCATTGGGGCTATAACTTCTGGTATACCCAATACTCGACCCGCCCTGTTGACCCCTTCAAGGAAACGGATGCAGGCAAGGCATTCCCCTCGGGAGATGCCTTCCTGGTGTATCCCGGTGAAGAGGGCCCCCTGGAATCCATCAGGCTGGAGGTCTTTTATGAAGCCCTGCAGGATTTCAGGGCGCTCAGGCTGCTGGAGGAGCTGATCGGCAGGGAGAAAGCCACAGCTGTATTGGATGCAGGCCTGGACTCTCCGATCACCTTCAGCGAATACCCCAGGGATGATGAATGGCTCCTGAACAAGAGGGAGGAAATAAACCTGCTTATCAGCAAAGCATGCAGCTATTGACATCAGTGGCCCCGGCTTGTTATACATAATGTATACCAGTCAAGATAAAAAATGTCTGTCTAACCATATAGGACTTTTAAGCCTTGCTGCAGCAGAATATATCTGCAGCGGGCAATGACCGCAAAAAGGCAAGGCTGTTATAATGTTGATTTATCCAATAATCGAACAGAAGAAGGTGTATTTATGAACAATGAAGCTTTGAAAAGATATGCGCGGCTGATAGTGAAAACAGGCCTGAACCTCCAGAAGAACCAGACCCTGGTCATAGCGAGCCCCATAGAATGTGCGGATTTCACAAGGCTGACAGTCCAGACGGCCTACGATGAGGGGGCCAGGGAGGTCGTTGTGAGGTGGACTGACGAGCTTACATCAAAGATCACCTACAAAAGCGCCCCGGATGAGATCTTTGACGAGTTTCCGGACTGGCAGAAGCAGTTCTATGAGTTTTATGACGCCCATAATGCCGCTTACCTCAGCATATCGGCATCCGATCCCGAGCTATTCAAGGATGTTGACCCCGGCCGGCTCTCAAGGGCCAACAAGGCCGCCAGGACAGCCCTCAAGGTCCATTCCGAGCGCCTGATGGGCAATAAGATCAGGTGGTGCATTGCGTCAGTGCCGACAAAGGCCTGGGCAAAGAAGGTGTTTCCCGACGCACCGGAGCAGGAAGCGGTCGATATGCTCTGGGATGCCATACTTAAGGCTGTCAGGGCGGACAGCAGCGACCCGGTCGCAGAGTGGGCCAGGCATACGGATTCTCTTAAAGCCCACATGGAGAAGCTTAACAAGCACCAGTTCGATGCCCTGCATATCAAAAACAGCCTGGGCACGGATCTTGTGATAAAGCTGCCAAAGGGGCATATCTGGCTTGGAGGCTCAGAGCTTTCCGCTGACGGCGTTGAGTTTATAGCCAACATGCCAACGGAGGAGATCTTCACGGCTCCTAGGAGAGACGGTGTGGACGGGACTGTGGTTGCTTCCATGCCTCTCAACTACAACGGCAACCTGATCGAGGATTTCTCAATTACCTTTGAGAAGGGCCGTATTGTTGACTTCAGTGCCAAAAAGGGCTATGAGGTGCTGAAGCAGCTCATAGAGACCGACGAGGGGGCCCATTACCTGGGCGAGCTGGCGCTGGTGCCCTATGATTCACCTATTTCCAATATGAATATACTGTTTTACAATACCCTGTTTGACGAAAATGCCTCCTGCCACCTGGCTATCGGCAAGGCCTACCCGATCTGCCTGGAGGGCAGTGACGGTATGACACCTGAGGAGCTGGAAGCAGCAGGGATCAACAACTCCCTGGTGCATGTCGACTTCATGTTCGGAACGGCTGACCTTGAGATAACAGGGGTAAAGGATTCCGGGGAGCAAGTCCCGGTGTTCAGGAAGGGCAATTTCGTAATTTAATGAAGCATAAGCTATTGGGACATTTTAGGTCCCAGTTGCTTATGCGCTTGCTGCATGGTTCATGTACATGGACTAAGGTCCTTAAAGAGATAGGCTCCCGATATATCGAAAAGACAGGCTTTGGGCCTGTCTTTTGCAATTTATAACTTGTTTATATAGATATAGCGTTGCCTGTCGGGACAGAACCGACGTTCCCGTCCTGATGCCTGCTGTGATATACTAAGGAAAAAGGTGCGGACTGCGTGCCCGGGATGAAAAGGAAAAGCATATGGAAAAACCTATAGTCAGGATATCTGTACGCAATCTGGTAGAATTTCTGCTGAAAAGCGGCGACATAAGGCCCATGGGCATCCGGAGCAGTGAATCCATGCTGCAGGGGGCAAGGCTCCACCGCAGGCTGCAGCGGGCGGCGGGGGAGGATTACAGCCCGGAGGTCAGGCTTGCCTGGGATGTTGAATTCGATGACTTTACCCTGGCAGTCGAGGGTATCGCCGACGGCATAATAGCCGGGGACACAGGCGTCATCATAGATGAGATCAAAAGCACCACGTTGCCCCTGGACCTGATCGATGATGATTTCAGCCTCCTTCACTGGGCCCAGGCAAAATGCTATGCCTGGATGTACTGTGCGCGCGAGGGCCTGAAGGAGGTCACTGTAAGGCTCACCTATATAAATGCTGAAACGGATGAGATAAGGCAGCTTACCAGGCTGTTTTCAGGTGACGAATTGAAGGACTTTTTCTACGGCCTGGCCGGTCAGTACGAAAAATGGGCAAGCCTTGCCGTAAGCTCCAAAGCAAGACGGGACGAAAGCATCAGAGCCCTGGCTTTCCCCTTTGCCTCCTACCGCAGAGGACAGAGAGCGCTGGCAGCCGAAGTCTATCGTGCGATCAGGGACAAGCGGCCTCTGTTCGCCCAGGCCCCTACAGGCACGGGCAAGACCATGTCGGTCCTCTACCCGGCAGTCAAGGCAATGGGCGAAGGGATGGGAGAAAAGCTGTTTTACCTGACTGCCAAGACTGTGACCAGGCAGGCGGCGGAGCAGGCAGCGGGCATAATGGCGGAAAAGGGCCTGTTCATCAGGTCCCTGACCCTGACCGCCAAGGATAAGATATGCCTGTGCGACAGGGTGGAGTGTGAGCCGGAGGTCTGTGAATATGCCCGGGGCCATTACGACCGGGTAAATGAGGCCATATACGATATCCTTACGAAGGAGACCCTGATCACTCGCGATATCCTGCTTGAATATGCAATCAGGCACAGGGTCTGTCCCTTTGAATACGGGCTGGACATATCCCTGTGGGCAGACCTTGTGATCTGCGACTACAACTATGTCTTTGACCCCAGGGCATACCTGAGGCGGTTTTTTGAGTATGGCGGGGACTATACCCTCCTTATCGACGAGGCCCACAACCTGGTGGACAGGGCCAGGGAGATGTACTCTGCCATGCTGTCCAAGAAAGCATTCATGGAGCACAGGCACGTGCTCAAAACGGCTGTGCCTGATGCATACAAGGAATTCAGTCGGATCAACAAGTGGTTTATCGGGCTGCGCAAGTCCATCGAGGAAAAGTACCAGACAGTCACTATTGATCTCCCGACAGAGCTTTTGGGATACGTGGACAGGTTCACCCGGGCCCTTCAGGAGCATTTGGCGAAGAATAAGAGCTTTTTGCCTGATCCCGGACTGATCGATCTGTTTTTCGACTGCCTTGCCTTTCTGGCCGTTGGCAACAGCTTTGATGAGCGCTATGTGGCTTATGCCACCCGGATCAATGACGAGGTCGAGCTGAAGCTCTTCTGCCTTGACCCGTCCTATCTCATAAACAAGGCATGCTGCAAGGGAAGGACTGCAGTTTTCTTCTCAGCCACCCTCCAGCCCCTGGACTATTACAGGGAGATGCTGGGAGGCAGCTGGGAGGACCGGGCCGTCTGCCTGCCCTCGCCCTTTCCGAGGGAAAACCTGTGTGTCATGGCGGCCGGGAGTATTTCCACCAGATACAAGGACAGAGGATCAGGGTACGAAAAGGTCGCCCGCTATATAAAGAATGCCGTCAGCCAGATGAGGGGCAATTACCTGGTTTTCTTTCCATCATTCGAGTACATGGAAAATGTATATTTCATATATAGGGCCCTGTGGCCCGGGGATTACTGCATCGTTCAGGGCAGGCAGATGGATGAGGCTGAAAGGGAGAGGTTCCTGGGCAGCTTTGAGACCGATCCTGGCGAGACGATGACGGCCTTTGCCGTTATGGGCGGGATATTCTCGGAGGGCATAGACCTAAAAGGTGACCGCCTGTCCGGAGCAATCATCGTAGGTGTAGGCCTGCCCAGACTATCGCCGGAGAATGATCTCATAGCCCGCTATTTCAGTGAAACAAATGGCATGGGCTTTGAATACGCCTATATGTACCCGGGCATGAACAGGGTCTTACAGGCAGCGGGCAGGGTCATCCGGACTGAGGAGGACAGGGGCTTTGTCCTGCTCTTGGACGACAGGTTTTTGCACCGGCGGTACCTGGACCTTTTCCCCGCCGAATGGAACGGGTTTTCAAGGGTAGATTCGCCGGAAGCGGTTGCCAAAGTCCTGTCTGACTTCTTTCATGGGCATAGAACCCATTCGACCATCTGAAGGATCCCCTGATTCCCACGTTATTCTTGCTCATATATAGTACTATCTTGTCAGTATGGCCTCGGGCTGTTGTTGCAGGACCCACGGTTGTTTATAATGAGATTGCCGATAAAATAACAATAGGGGGACTGCACTTGGCTATGAAAAACAATGATAGACTAACTGCTCTGGAGCGGGTAGCGATCACGCTGCAGCACAAGGAGCCTGACAGGGTACCGGTATATCCTCTCCTCAACGGTATCTCAAGGAAGCTGGTCAATGCAAGCTACAAGGACTGGGCCCTGAACTCGGACATAACCGCTGAGGCTTACTGCAGGGTGACGGAAGAGTATGGCCTTGACTGCATAGTGACATTGACAGACCTTTCTGTAGAGGCCAGTGACTTCGGACAGGAGCTTGTGTTCCCTGAAAGGGAGGCTGCCCATCCCAATCACAATAACCACTACCTAAAGAGCATCGATGATTATGTGAAGGTAAAGGCCTTGAAACCACAGGACGGGCCCAGGATGTCCGAGCACATCAAGCTGTGCGACAAGCTGGTCAGGGCAAAGGGCGAGGAATACCCGATAGTGGCATTTGTATTCGGACCCCTGGGCATACTCAGCATGATGAGGGGCCAGGCCAACATCTTCATGGATATCATAGATGATCCCGATGCGGTCAAGCATGCTGTTGCAGAGATAAACCGCACCCTGTTCGATTACTGTGATGCCCTGATAGATACAGGGGTACATGCGATCATGCTCGATACGCTGTTTGCCAGCCAGTCGATCATGAGCAAGGCCATGTGGAAGGAGTTCGAAGGTGTATATGTAAGGGACCTTGCTGAGCATATACACAAGCGGGGCCGCATGGTCATGATCCACAACTGCGGCAACGGCATCTACTTCGATGCCCAGATCGAGATGATGAAGCCCGAAGCCATATCCTTCCTGCACCTGCCGGACGACTGCAGGTCCGGTGAAGAGCTGAAGGCCAAGTACGGCAATGTGACCACCCTGATCGGGCACGTCGACCCGACCTGGATCATAAGGGCAAGCGAAGAAGAGGTACGGCAGGAATGCCGCAGGCAGATCGACCTGTATAAGAAGGACGGGGGATTTATCCTGGCTACAGGCTGTGAGTACCCTGCAAATGCCGACTTCAGGAATGCCCGGGTCATGGTGGAGGAAGCAAGGACTTACGGCGTATACTGATCATATTTCATTGAACTATATCTGATATAGGCTTTACCTGGCTTTCGTGGCAGCGGTATCATGTTTCCGCTGCTTTTCTATTTTCTGTATACGATGTTATAATATTAGCGGAGAGTGGCGGGCCCTGGGGATCGGCTTTACCGGGTACCCGGTCCGGGCAGGGATTGCAGAAGGACAGCGAAACAGGATCCAGGTAAAGAAAGCTAAGAGGCAGTTATGAAAGCGGGGATATGGATATGAGATCTGAAAAAGAGATGATGGATCTGCTGCTGGGGTTTGCTGAGCAAGATGACCGTATCCGGCTAATGACCCTGGAGGGATCCCGTACCAATGTCAACATACCGAAGGACAGCTTTCAGGATTTCGATGTCTCATACTTTGTTACCGATATGAGACCTTATCTGGCTGACGACAGCTGGCTTCGATATTTCGGCGATATAATCATGATGCAGAAGCCGGATGCCATGGACCTGTTCGAGCCGGCCAAGCGGGGCTATTCCTACCTTATGCTGTTCGACGATTACAACAAGGTGGACCTTACCCTGTATACCCTTGAAGACCTGGATGAATACCTGAGGGCTGACAAGCTGGTCAAGGTCCTGCTGGACAAGGACAAGAGGATAAAGCAGGAGATAGTGCCTACAGATATCGACTATCACGTGAAAAGGCCTACTGCCAAGGAGTTTGACGACTCCTGCAATGAGTTCTGGCATGTGACCCCCTATGTGGTCAAGGGCCTGTGCCGGAGGGAGATCCTCTTTGCGATCGACCACCTATACATGATCCTGCGGCGGGAGCTCCTCAGGATGCTTTCCTGGAAGGTGGGCTTTGAGACCGGATTTTCTTTGAGCATCGGCAAGAACTATAAGTTTCTGGACAAGTATATACCGGAGGATCTGTGGAACAGGCTCCTGTCCACATCCCGGCTGGATTCCTGCGAGAATGCCTGGGCCTCCCTGTTTGAATGCATGCAGCTTTTCCGGGAAGTATCCAGGGAAGTATCGGAATTGCTGGGCTGCGCTTATCCTGAATACGACAGGAATGTGACGAAATACACCATGGACATGTATGAAATATACCGGAAATGAGCTTATGCAACGGACCGGAGCCCTGCATCCTGCTCCAAGTTGAAAATACAGGGTATATCTAGTAGAATAAAAAATAATAATATACAACTTACCGGAAGAAGGTATTATCATGCGATTGAGCAGTTTTCTGAAGCTGGTGGAGATCCAGACCAAGGTTGCGAGCATAACGCCCTTTTTGCTTGGCAGCCTCTTTGCCTTTTACCGTTACGGCAGATTCGACGTGCTGAACTTTGTATTTATGCTGGTTTCGCTCCTTTCCTTCGATATGACGACGACCGCCATCAACAACTACATAGACTATAAGAAGGCGAGGAAAACCAGCGGTTACAACTATGAGAAGCACAATGCCATCGTCCGGGACAACCTCAAGGAGTCCCATGTGCTTGCTGTGATCGGTACCCTGCTGACCATAGCCATAGTATTCGGCATCCTGCTTTACCTGAGGACCTCCCCTGTAGTCCTGGTCCTGGGTATCATATCCTTTGCGGTGGGCATATTTTATACCTTCGGGCCGATCCCCATCTCCCGCATGCCATTGGGTGAAATATTCTCAGGGGGCTTTATGGGCTTTGTCATAATATTCATATCCGTGTTCATCCATACGGGAGACCTGGGCATCATGACCCTTAAGCTGGCAGATGCCGACCTGTATATAACCCTGGATCTGATTGAGACTGCTGTGCTTTTCCTGGTCGCCCTGCCTGCGACTATGGGCATAGCCAATATTATGCTTGCCAACAACATCTGCGATATTGAAGACGATATAGTCAACAAGCGCTACACCCTGCCCATATATATAGGCAGGGAAAAATCCCTGGTGCTCTTCAAGGTCCTGTACTATATAGCCTTTGTCGACATAGCTGTTCTCCTGATCCTGGGCATCCTGCCCGTTGCGGCCGTGCTTGCCCTCCTGACCCTGGTGCCGGTACAGCAGAACATAAACAAGTTTATGGCGCTCCAGACCAAGAGGGACACCTTTGTCAATGCGATCAAAAACTTTCTGATCATCAACGTGTCCCTTATCATCCTTGTCGGGATCGGCACCCTTATAAAATATCTGATGTAGGACAGGCTCGATTTATTTAGATTGAATGCAGCTTCTGATCGGGGGTCATTATGGATACAAAGCAGGTCGTAGCCCAGGTCGTCACACTGTTCCTCGTGCTTTTAGTCGGGGTATATGCAAACAGGAAAAACATAATAACAGGCGAGATGTCAAAGAAGTTCTCCGATCTGCTTATAAACGTCACCGTGCCCCTGCAGATCATAGCATCCTTCCACCTGGACTTTGACAGTGAAAAGCTTTACAACGCCGGCCTGGTGTTTGTTGGGTCCTTTGGGGTCCATCTCTTGTCAGTGCTGATCGCCCAGCTTGTCTTCAGCAGATTTACGGGCAAGGCCAAAGGTGTGCTCAAGTTTGCGGCCGTTTTTTCCAACTGCGGCTTTATGGGCTATCCGGTGCTGGAAAGCATATACGGCGGGATCGGCATATTTTACGGTTCTATCTATGTCATACCCTTCCATATCTTTTCCCTGACCTACGGCATAATGGTATTTACCGGGGAAAGCGGCAGGGATACGCTTAAAAATCTGAAAAAGGTCCTGCTGCACCCGGGGCTGGTGGCCGTGGCCGCGGGCATGGTCATGTTCCTGCTTTCGATAAAGCTCCCGCAGCCCATATACAAGGCGGTATCCATGGCAGGCTCTGTTACTTCGCCCCTTGCCATGATGATCGTGGGCTCCGTGCTGGCCCGGCAGGATTTCAAGGAAATGCTGAAGGGCTTTCCGGCCTATTTCCTCGGCTTTATCCGCCTTATCATGATACCTGTGGTCGTATGGGGCATACTCCGCCTTATCCCATTGCATCCTGATATAAAGGCCATACTGGTCATACTCTCTGCAATGCCCGTGGCTGCCAATGCGGTCATATTTTCTGAGCAGTATGGCGGCGATTCCGGCCTTGCATCCAGGTGTGTAGGCATATCGACCCTCTTCTCGATCGTCACGATACCCCTTGTGCTGTTGCTGCTGGGCTAGCAGCCGGGCATACAGTCTGACTGTTTCATCTGTCAGATCGGGATACCTCAGCTCTCAGGCCTTGTTACACCAAGCCTGAGGGCTTAATTTTTTGCCTTGATGCTCTTCCCTTTAACAGCCAGGACCAGCCCGGCCCCTATCAGGGCCAGCAAGGCGGCCGCTGCTATTATCCAGCCCAGGTAGCTGTTCAGGATGCCCTGCCCCGAGCCCTTCATAAAGTCCTCTGCCCTTTTGTCCTTCATGCCATAGACCTCCAGCTCGCTGAGTGTGACCCGGGTCCCTGGGATCTTGCGGCTCCCCTTCGTTACATCGACCCTGATATACCTTGCGAGGGCGGGTTCAAAGTTTATAACGGTTTTATAGCCTGTGTTGCCCGTGACGGAGTATACCTCGGTCCAGGCTTCACCGTCTGCGCTTACGCTCACCTTGAAGTCCTGGTTGTTGTGGTTTGCACTGAAGCCGCTGTCTGCGGCATGCTTGATTATTATCCTGCTTATCGTGAAAACTGAGCCCAGGTCTGCCTTGACCCATTTTTCACCTTCTTCATCGATGATCCATTTCGTTTCCTCATCACCGTCGGTGACTGCTCCGCCTTCCTTGGCGCTGTGGCTGCACTCCACCCTGGCACCCTTGCCGATGTTCTCCAGGGTTATGTTTTCTATCTTCAGCGACTTTACTGTGAAACCACCGAGCGTCTTGCCAAGGTCATCAAGGTCGGAGATAAATGAGTAGCTCTTGCCGGCAAGGTTGTCCTCCGCATAGAAGGTGATCCTGTAGGGAAGGTTCGGATCATTGCTGAGCTTTACGGACCTTATGGCCGAAGGCTCCATGCCCGCCTGCTTCAGGTCAGCTTCGCTGTACTCACCGGGATTGACATTGATCATATTGCCGGTATAGGCTTTCCCGTCAAAGAGGCTTACGCCCTTGGCTGAAACCCTGACCAGGAGGTCCTTTACAAAAGCGCCGTGATAAGGCGTAGGTTCATACTGCCAGTTTTTGATGATGGAAGGCCCGGCGCTTGGGTGGAAGGACCATGCCGTAAAGCTGTACTGGTGCTCCTCTAGCCAGTTTATGAGGGTCTCATAGTAGTTTTTGAACTGGCTGTCGTCAGGCTTGGTAGGATCGGATGCGTCTGCTTCTATGCCAAACTCGCCCACTATCACGGGGTGCTTTGCCCCGGTTTTGTCTATGATATTGGACCAGTTCTTGTTTTTCCAGGGATACGGGTGGGTGTCGTAGACGATGCCGTTGCCTTCCGCCGTATCGACCAGTTCATAATCCGGGTCGGTGACGCGGCTCAGATCAAAGCCCCAGTCAAGCCCGCCTACGATCACGATATTGTTGGCCCCGATCCCCCTTATGGCATCGATCAGGGTCTGCATGCCCACGGCATTGTAGGAGATTGACATCCGCTTCAGGCCGCCGTCTGCCGTCACCGTCTCCTGGACTTTGCCGCCGTTTCTCCATACCGCCCAGGAAACTGAATGGGGCTCATTGTAAAGCCCGAACAGGACGTTGGGATGGTTCTTGTAGGCCTCTGCCACGGACAGCCAGAAGGTCAGGCTGTTTTCATCAGGCATTTTATGCTGGCCTGTATATTTCCCCCACTCTGTCCCTGCATTGGACCAGTGCAGGTCCAGCCATATGTATTTGTTCCGCTCCCTGGCTATGTTTACGATCTCGTCGATCAGCCGGCGGTATTCTGCCCCGCCGTCGTTTTGGGATGAATGGTGGCCAAACCAGAAGTCCTGGCTCATGGGCAGCCTTACCAGGTTGCAATCCCAGTTGTCAAAGGCTTCAATCACGGCTTCGGGCATTTGATCGCCCCTTGGCGTCCACTCCAGGCTGGGGCAGTTGACCCCATAGAGCCTTACAATGTTGCCCTGTCCGTCAACTATCTTGTTGCCCCTTACATACAGTGTAACATCGGTCTCCCCTTCGGCAAGGCCGACCGGTACAGCCGCTGAAAGCAGCAGCATCAGGCACATAAATACAAAGCCAAGCTTTTTCAGCATTTTTCCGACCCCCTGATACAATCTAAGCTATATTATCAAAGTGTCCGATGAAATATCAGTATAAATATATCATATAACCGGGCATGCCTGCCAATCATATACCAGTAAGTGCAGTATGTAGGCCATACAGGCTACCCTCTTATAAACCTGGCGATTTTCCTGTCATCAGCATCGGGGTTCAGCTCAAGTATCCGGGCTCTTATCCTTTCGTAGCTTTCATCCGGATCGTGATCGGGCAGGGTAAAGCCGCGGGAAGCCCAAAAATCCTCCACCGTAGTGAAAACCGTGCTGTCCCAGCCGTAGCCCATGCCGTATTTGTTGGTCTTTTGCGCTCTGCCGCAAATGGTGATGAACATGCCCATCTGCAGATCAACGACAGCTCTTTCAAAGGAGGAGTTTTCCTCCCTGTGGAAACCGCCCAGCCTTTTGATCTCATGGTAGGCTGCGGTCCCGTTTTGTGAGATGATATCATATATCCTTTTGGCAGTATGGCTTATTGTGCCGCTTTCATAGGCATCCTCTAAGCTTTGGCCATTTCTGCGCACTGCATAGAAATACGGATACCATTCCCTTGTGATATATCCGCTCGTGCGGAAGAATACCTTGGCGTAGGCAATATCATCCCGCTCCTCAAGTACACGCATGCGCCACTGCCACGGGTCGGTCCCGGGGTCGCCCGTATGCCATTTCACCGGTGAATCGACAAGGTCCTGCTCGGTCCAGCTATAGGGAATGATCGCATAGATACCTTTTGCGCTGCCTCCGCCCATGGAAAAACCGCAATCCAGCAGGGCGTCGCAAAAGTCGGAGAAATTTTGTATGTTCATCGCTTACACCACTTTCTGCTTGTTTTTATTTGAGTACATTCAAGGACAACATTTCACAGGACTTGTTTTTGAGTCTTCTATAGTTAAAAAGCACTTAGATAATGTTCTGCAATATATGCGGAAATCCTGCAGGGCTTTGCAAAAGCCCGGCAAGCCGACCGTATGCCTGATACAGAGGAGATCATCCTGAGACATATCGTCATCGGACATGATGACGGGATAGGCTGTATATAGAACGTAATATCGTGCGATCGAATCAATAAATAAAAACTATATATTAATTATATTAATACAAAAATTAAAATTATTAATCATAGTATTGACATATTTAAAACATAGTGGTTTAATATAGGCAAATAGTGGAGGAGGTGAGGCATTTGAAGTACAAAATGCCGGGCAGGTGCTGCATCTGCGGCCATGATATAACCATTACCAGCTTTATGTGCCCTACATGCAAGTCCAGGACTGAAGGAGAGTTTGCTCCTTGCAGGTTCTGCAGCCTGAGCAGCGATCAGCTGGACTTTATCGAGGTATTCTTGAAATGCAGAGGCAATATAAAGGACATGGAAAAGGAGCTTGGCATATCGTATCCCACCATACGCAACCGCCTGGAGGATGCGCTTAAAGCCCTGGGCCTATCCTCCGGGACAGAGCCTGCTGTCGTCAGGGACAGAAAGGATATGGCTGAGATTCTCAATGCTTTGGATAAGGGCGATATCACGCCTCAGGAAGCACTTAAAAAACTGAAGTCCAGATAACCGTCAGAAAGGAGAGTTGTTGCGGTGAAGGATGAAAGACTGAAAATCCTTGAAATGTTCAAAGAGGGCAAGATCAGCATGGAGGAAGCCCTGGAGCTCCTGGATGCGTTTGAGAACTATGGCTTTGATGCCGGGGATGCGAATCCCGAGCCGGAGCTAATAGATGAGGAAGAAGCCAAGAATTTCGATTTTCAATTTGAAACCGGTACCAGTGAGGCTGACAGCGGTCCATCCGACGATGATGAGGCGGGTGATGACAGCTCGGGCCAGGACCGGCCATATTTCAAGTTCCATATGCCTGAGATCAGGATCCCCAAAATCGAGATACCCCCGGTACGGATCCCCGAGATCAGGATCCCGCCTATAAACATACCCGGGGATTCCTTTTTCGGCGGCAAGGGGCATCATGAAAGCCGGGGAGGCAGCAGCCGGTACGAGAAAATAGTCATCGATTCCTTTGGCAGCTACCAGGATGATGTCAAAACAGAAAAGATAGCAATATCGGGCATGGGTAAGTTCGCCGGCAATGTGGAGGCCGGGAAGATCAACATTTCCGGCGTAGGAGAGTTCAACGGCGATATCCTGACCGAGAAAATGGATGTATCCGGCAATGCCTATGTAAAGGGGGCAGCCAATGCTTCCGACAGGATATCTGTTTCTGGCATGGTCGATTTCAGCTCTTCTGTTGAGACAGGCAAGCTGGCGGTTAGTGGCAAGGTCGATATCAGAGGCGGGCTCAAATGTGCTGAGTTTGCAAACGCCGGCTTTACAGAAATAGACGGCAGCCTGCAGGCAAAGCATCTCTCCCTCAGCGGCATATGCAACATCAAGGGGCAGGCTGACTTCTATAGCGCTGAAGTCAGCGGGTGCCTGGCCGTATACGGGGACGCAAGCATTTATAAATTCGAATGCAGGGAAGGCGTCTTTGAAATAAAGGGCAACCTGAATGCCGACAGCGTCTATGTCGAGCTTGGCAGGGACGACAGCCATATAAGAGGCGACATCCGGGCTGAGAGCCTGGTCGTGAAGCGGGTAAACAGCGTCAACAATGGGAAGTTGCTGGTAAACGACATATATACGGTCAATGCAGAGCTTGAGAATGTGAAGACAAGCCTCCTTGTCGGAAAGGATCTGATCATAGGTCCAGGCTGCGTGATCGACAGGGTGGAGTATACCGGTACCCTCAATATCGTCGATGGAGCCGTTGTCAAGGAGCAGGTCAAAAAGGCGGCCGAAAGCAGCGATGATGGGGCTGCAAACGGCAGAACGGAAGAGTGAGCGCAAGAAGTCTGAGGCTGACAGCGTAAGTGGCAGGGCACCTTGATAAGGCTTGCGCAAACCGCCCGCCCGGTGTAATATATTAAGGTATTTATGAACCGGCGGGAGGGACTCTCATTGACTGAAGACAAGATCACCTGCGGCAGGTGTTGCCGCTGCTGCAGGGTAGATATAATTAGAGAGAATGGCAAGGTCTATATCGACGGCAACAAGTGCGTAGGTGCTGAAGAAAGGGTCAGGGAGTGCATGCCCGACCTCAAGGACGTAAAGCTCTACAGCGCCCGTGACAGAAAGAAAAAAAGCCTTTTGGCACGTTTGCTGTCCAATGATTGATACGATACGGCCCATTAAATGGGCTGTATTTTTTTATGCAAAGCCACATATTTTGTTCTTTGGAGCCGGGAAAAAAATACCCCCGGATCGCCGGGGGCTATGCTGACAAACAGGAATGATCAGGAGTGTTGTTCAAGATACGGAGGCATCTTCTGATTGAGAACGGTTATCAGTTGCATGATATAAATAACCGATGGGGTATCAGTCAAACACATTTTTTAAATTTTCTCTTAATGGCTGTACAATTTTTGCTTTATAGGAAGGTTAATTTAAAAAAATATAGAAAAACAGGATATAAACCATTGATCCAAGGAGGGAAGTTCATGAAAATCGGAGTGAGCTCCTACAGCTTTCATACCCTTGTCAGAAGCGGCGCCATGACACAGCTGGAGGTGATCTCCAAGGCAAAGGAACTGGGCTTCGATGCCATTGAGTTTTCAACCTTTATACTGCCGGAGGGTGAGACGCCTCTGACCTTTGCACCCAAGGTGAGAGAGGAATGCGAGCGTGTCGGCATGGAGGTAGTCAACTATACCATCTGGGCCGACTTTTTGAGCAGCTGTGACGGAGACTGGGAGAGGGAGGCTGAAAGGCTGCAGACCGAAGTCCGGGTCGCCCATATCCTGGGGAGCCCCGGCATGCGCCATGATGCGACCTGGGGCTATCCGGCAGACACCCAGGGATGTGCCAGGAGCTTTGACAATGCGCTGTCGACCCTTATCAAAGGCTGCAGGGCGGTTACAGAGTATGCCGCGGAATATGGCATCAGGACCATGGTCGAAAACCACGGCTACTTCGTTCAGGACAGCGAGCGGATAGAAAGGCTTGTAAGTGGCGTAAACCACCCCAATTTCGGAGCCCTGGTCGATATCGGCAACTTCCTCTGCGCTGATGAGGATCCTGCCAGGGCTGTAGGCAGGCTGATGCCCTATGCATTCCATGTGCATGTGAAAGACTTCCATGTCAAATCCGGCAATGAACCAAATCCGGGCAAGGGCTGGTTCCGGTCAAGGGGCGGCAACTATCTCAGAGGCGCAATAGTCGGCCATGGATCAGTCCCCATCGTCCAGTGCCTTAAGATAATGAAGGCCAATGGCTATGATGGTGTGCTCTCGATCGAGTTCGAGGGCATGGAGGCTCCCCTTGAGGGCATTGCTATCGGCCTTGAAAACCTGAAGAAATACCTTGCCATGGCACAGGATTGACGGGCCTGGCAGCGATTGGCCATGCAATGTGCATGATTCCCTTTGTGTTAGAGATACTATATTGACGAATAATAAAAGGTTTCATCGTGTTATTTCAGTTGATAAATTATTAACGTTATAAAAAGAACAAGGAGGAGTTAAATTGGCCAAGCATGTAAAAACGATGGATGGCAACCAGGCTGCTGCATACATATCCTATCCCTTTACGGAAGTAGCTGCCATTTATCCGATTACCCCTTCGTCGCCAATGGCGGAAGAGGTAGACGAATGGTCAGCCCACGGTAAAAAGAACTTTTTCGGGCAGGCAGTCAGGGTGGTCGAGATGCAGTCCGAGGCAGGCGCTGCAGGGGCGGTCCACGGCTCGCTGACAGCCGGGGCATTGACCACTACCTATACTGCTTCCCAGGGACTTTTGCTCATGATCCCCAATATGTACAAGATAGCCGGTGAGCTCCTGCCCTGCGTGTTCCACGTCAGTGCCCGAGCCATAGCGGCCCATGCCCTGTCCATATTCGGCGATCATCAGGACGTAATGGCATGCCGTCAGACAGGCTTTGCGATGCTTGCCTCGTCAAGCGTGCAGGAGGTGCTTGACCTGGGCGCGGTAGCCCACCTGTCGACTTTGACGGCAAGGGTGCCCTTCCTGCATTTCTTCGACGGGTTCAGGACCTCCCATGAATACCAGCGTATAGAGGCATTCGACTATGAGGATATCGAGCATCTGATCGACCATGATGCGATAGGGGAGTTCAGAAACAGGTCGATCAATCCCAACAGGCCGGTCGTCAGAGGCACGGCCCAGAACCCTGATATCTACTTCCAGGGCAGGGAGGTCGCCAACAAGTATTTTGCCCAGGTGCCCGGCATAGTTGAGCATTACATGAAGGAAATGGCCAAGGTCACGGGCAGGGAGTATCATCTCTTTGATTACTACGGCGCTCCCGATGCAGAGTACGTCATAGTCGCCATGGGCTCTGTCTGCGACACGATCGATGAGACGGTCGACTACCTCATGGCCCGCGGCGAAAAGGTCGGTACTGTGAGAGTACGGCTTTACAGGCCCTTCTCAGCCGAGCACTTCCTCAAGGTCATGCCCCCGACCGTAAAGCGGATCGCTGTCCTCGACAGGACAAAGGAACCGGGCTCACTGGGAGAGCCCTTGTACCAGGATGTCCTCCATGTCTTCTACAAGCAGGACAAGAAGCCTTTGATCGTCGGAGGACGCTACAGCCTTGGCTCCAAGGATACGAGACCGTCCCAAATCCTTGCGGTATTCAGGAATCTTCAGCAGGATACCCCCAAGGACAACTTCACCATCGGCATAGTCGATGATGTGACCCATACCTCCCTGCCGGAGAATGAAATAATAGATACCACCCCCGAAGGCACGATCCGGTGCAAGTTCTTCGGCCTGGGCTCCGACGGTACGGTAGGGGCCAACAAGACTGCGATCAAGATCATAGGCGACCATACCAACCTGTATGCCCAGGGGTATTTCTCCTATGACAGCAAGAAGTCCGGCGGTACTACCGTGTCCCACCTGAGGTTCGGGGCCAGGCCAATAAAGGCTCCCTATCTGGTATATGAGGCTGACTACATAGCCTGCCACAACAAGTCCTTCCTGTACCAGACGGATATTCTGAAGGGCATAAAGGAAGGCGGCACCTTTGTATTGAACTGCCCCTGGACCGTGGCTGAGCTTGAAAACGAGCTCCCGGCCCAGGTGAAAAAGACCATAGCCCAGAAGAAGCTCAAATTCTATATCATCGACGCTGTGAAGATAGCCGGTGAGATCGGCCTGGGCAACAGGATAAACATGATCATGCAGGCTGCCTTCTTCAAGCTGGCCAATGTGATCCCAATAGAAGACGCCATAGCCTATCTGAAGCAGTCCGTTGAGGACGTATACGGCAAAAAGGGCGCCAAGATAGTCAGCATGAACCATGAGGCGATCGACAGGGGCGTGAACGCCCTGGTCGAGGTCAGGGTGCCCGAGAGCTGGGCAAGCGCAGAAGAAAAGAAGGCAGAGCTCCCGGAGGAGCCGGAGTTTGTCACCAAGATCCAGCGGCCCATGGCAAGGATGGAAGGGGACGAGCTGCCTGTCAGCGCCTTTGAGCACATGCCCGACGGGACCTTCCCCACGGGGACTACGGCCTATGAAAAGCGCGGCATAGCCGTGTTGGTGCCGGAGTGGCAGATAGACAAGTGCATCCAGTGCAACCAGTGCTCCTATGTCTGCCCCCATGCAACTATCAGGCCCTACCTGCTGGATGATGAAGAAAAGTCAAGGGCGCCTGAGACCTTTGAGACCAAAAAGCCTGTCGGCAAGGGCGCGGAAAACCTCCATTACCGCATCCAGGTCTTCCCGCTGGACTGCGTAGGCTGCGGCAACTGCGCCGATGTATGCCCTGCGCCGGGCAAGGCCCTTGTGATGAAGCCTGCTGAAGAGATGATGGAAAAGGAATGCGAGAACGCGGCCTTTGCAACGACTGTCATCGACAAGGAAGGCATCATGGACAAGTTCAGCCTGAAGGGCAGCCAGTTCATCACACCCCTCTTCGAGTTCAGCGGCGCATGCCCGGGCTGCGGCGAGACTCCCTATATCAAGCTCATAACCCAGCTCTTTGGCGACAGGATGATGATAGCCAATGCAACGGGCTGCTCATCCATATACGGTGCCAGCGCACCGTCCGTACCCTATACCGTGAACCGCGAGGGTAAGGGACCCGCATGGGCCAACTCCCTGTTTGAGGACAATGCCGAGTTTGGCTACGGTATGTTCCTCGGCGTCAAGCAGATCCGCAGAAAGCTGGCTGACCTGATGCGGGAAGGCCTGGATGCCGGCTTCTCCGACAGCCTGAAAGCGGTATTCAATGAATGGCTCGATAATTTCGATGACGGCGAAGGGTCCAAGGCAGCATCCAAGAAGCTGCTTGAGGCCATTGAAAAGGAAGGCTGCCAGAACGATCCCTTGATAAAGGAGATACTGGAGAAGAAGGATTACCTCATCAAGCCCTCCCAGTGGATCATCGGCGGCGACGGCTGGGCCTATGACATAGGCTACGGCGGCCTGGATCATGTACTGGCGTCCGGCGAGGATGTGAACATCCTGGTGCTTGATACCGAGGTTTATTCCAACACCGGCGGCCAGTCATCCAAATCTACGCCGACTGCCGCTGTCGCCAAGTTTGCCGCATCGGGCAAGAAGATCCGCAAAAAGGACCTGGGTGCCATGGCCATGTCCTATGGCTATGTGTATGTAGCCCAGATTGCCCTGGGTGCCAACATGAACCACACGATCCGGGCCATAGCGGAGGCAGAGCGGTACAAGGGGCCATCCCTGATAATCGCCTATGCGCCCTGCATCAACCACGGCATAAGGACCGGCATGGGCACCAGCTGCATGCAGGAGAAGCGGGCCGTGGAGTCCGGATACTGGCACCTGTACAGGTTCAATCCGGAGTTGAAGGCCCAGGGCAAGAATCCCTTCCAGCTTGACTCCAAGGAGCCCAAGCTGACCTTCCAGGATTTCCTGAACACCGAGATCCGCTATACCTCGCTCAAGAATACCTTCCCGGATATTGCGGAGGAGATGTTCAAGACAGCAGAGGAGCACGCAAGGGAGAGGTATGAATATTACAAGCGGCTGGCCTCTATGGATTACTCCGGTGAAGGCTGAATGGCCTGGACAGTCGCGCAATAGACGCTATCACATATATGCCCTAAAACTGAAAAAGCCCCTTTTTAAGGGGCTTTTTCAGCCGAATCTATTTTTGATTCGAGTCCACATATTCCTTGGCGTCCATCACCTCCAGGTCGTTGGGCTGGGTCACGCCGGACACCGGCTTTTGCTTTGCGATATTTGCCCATGCGGCTGTGTCATGCTTTTCGATAGGCTTTCTGTAATGCCTGGACCTTTGTAGATTTTTGGCCATGCTCCAACCTCCTTTTGCCTTAGTATAGCTTGCGACCGCCCTGCGTATTCGCGCATTTGGCTATGCTCAAGGCTCAAGGGAGTTGATTTTATAAAAACCAAGGAGGTATTTATGAGCTATAAAATCAATGATGCTGTAGAATGGGTCGGAATAAAGGATTGGGACCTGAGGACCTTCCACGGCTGGGAGTACTCGACCCACCGGGGTACATCCTACAATGCCTATCTTATAAGGGACGAGAAGGTCGCGCTCATAGACACGGTCTGGAGGCCCTATGCAGCCAAGTTTGTAGCCAACCTTAAGAAGGAGATCGACCTTGATGAGATCGACTACATCATAGTCAACCATGGGGAGGAGGACCACAGCGGAGCCTTGCCCGAGCTTATGCGGGAGATCCCGGATAAGCCTATATACTGCACCAAAAACTGTGTCAGGTCCCTGAAGGGGCAGTACCATCAGGACTGGAACCTTGTCGAGGTAAAGACCGGGGACAGGCTCAGCCTGGGCGCGAGAGACCTTATCTTTATCGAAGCCCGCATGCTTCACTGGCCGGACTCCATGTTCACCTACATGACCCGGGACAACATCCTCTTCAGCAATGATGCCTTTGGGCAGCACTATGCATCCGAATTCCTGTACAACGATGAAGTGGACCGTGCAGAGCTGTACCAGGAGGCACTCAAGTATTATGCCAATATACTGACACCCTTCAGCAGGCTCGTGATATCAAAGATAGATGAATTTGCAGGCCTGAATCTGCCCCTTGATATGATATGCACAAGCCATGGGATGATATGGAGGGACAACCCCATGCAGATCGTAGAAAAGTACCTTGAGTGGGCAAAGGATTACCGGGAGGACCAGATAACCCTGCTTTATGACACCATGTGGCATGGTACAAAGAACATGGCTGATGCCATCGCAGCCGGCATACGGGAAGCCAACCCTAAAGTGACCGTGAAGCTCCTCAACACCGGCAGTACCGATAAAAACGATGTAATAACCGAGGTGTTCAAATCTAAGGTGGTCCTTGTCGGGTCGCCGACAGTGAACAGGACGGTGCTGACCTCCATCGCCGCCATACTTGACATGATGAAAGGGCTTGAATTCAAAAACAAAAAGGCTGCAGCCTTCGGCACCTATGGCTGGGGCGGCGAAGGAGTGAAGATCATCAACGAGTGGCTGCAGGCATGCGGCATGGAGCTGTTTGATGAAGGCCTGAGGATCAACTGGAAACCGGATGAAGAAGGGATAGGCAAATGCCTTGAGCTGGGAAGGAAGGCGGGAGACCTGGCAAAAGCCATGTAAAAGAAGGCTGCTTAATGTCTATATGGCACATGCAGGAATAAGGCTGAAAAAAGGGACTGCATTGACTGCAGTCCCTTAAGGATCTACCTTCTGGAATAAAACTCAATGACCAGGGAGTCCTTGACATTTATCGGTATCTCCTCCCGCTCCGGGATTCGTACCAGTCTGCCGGCAAAGCTGTCCGGGTCCTTTTCAAGATAGCTCAGGGACAGCCCGGACTCCAGGAAGTTGGTCCTGAACATCTCGTTGCTCCTGGATTTTTCCCTCAGGGAGATCACATCCCCGGGTTGTACCTTATATGAAGGCCGGTCAACCTTTTTGCCATTCACGAGTATGTGGCCGTGGACTACCATTTGCCGCGCCTGCCTGAGGGTCGAGGCAAAGCCCAGCCTGTATGTCAGGTTGTCGAGCCGGCACTCCAGGAGCCGGACCAGTGTATCACCGGCATTGCCCTTCGATCTGAATGCCCGCTGGACATAGCGGTTCATCTGCTTTTCCAAAACGTCGTAATAGGCTTTCAGTTTTTGCTTTTCCAAAAGCTGCAGGCCGTATTCCGAAAGCTTTCTGTGGGGTTTGACTCCTCTTTTCAAGGCCTTTGGATGGCCGAAGACATTTTCACCTAAATGCCTGGCCACCTTGAACCGAGGACCTCTTTTTCTTGCCAATCCTGTGTTCCTCCTTAAATACTTATATAAAATAGGATTTCGTGCCAGTCAGCCGGTATTAGTATATCATATAACTCAAAAATAATAAATGAAAAACATTCTCAATTAGAAATTTTCAAGTTGCCGCTCGTGTTGTCTGCCGCGGTGAATAGCGTTATAATGGGTATACTGGAGGATGCTTTATCATTTACCGAGATATTTGTCAAGAGGTGTGAAAGTGGAAAGAAAGCCTTCACAAACCAGGGTCGTAGTAGGTATGTCCGGCGGCGTGGATTCTTCGGTTGCCGCCCTGCTGCTCAAGCAGCAAGGCTACGATGTCATAGGCGTATTTATGAAAAACTGGGATGAGCCTGATGAAAACGGGATCTGTACGGCCACCGTCGACTATGAGGAAGCCGTAAAGGTCTGCAACCAGCTCGGCATACCCTATTATTCGGTGAATTTTGAAAAGGAATACTGGGACAAGGTATTCACCTATTTCCTGGATGAATACAGGAAGGGGCGGACACCGAACCCGGATGTGCTTTGCAACAAGAAAATAAAGTTCAAGCTTTTTCTGGAATACGCCCTGCGCATAGGGGCTGACTACCTGGCGACGGGCCACTATGCCATGACAGACTGCTTAGACGGCCGGGTCAGGCTTTTAAAGGGCGTGGACAGGAACAAGGACCAGACCTATTTCCTGTGCCAGCTCGGGCAGCGCCAGCTTGAGAAGGCCATGTTCCCCGTAGGCCACCTTACCAAGCAGGAGGTCAGGCAGATCGCTGCCGAAAACGGGCTCAACACTGCCTACCGCAAGGACAGCACGGGTATATGCTTTATCGGGGAGCGCAACTTCAAGGAATTTTTGAGCAGCTACCTGCCGGCCAGGCCCGGAGAGATCCGGATCTATGATGAGCCGGGCAGGGTGATAGGCCGGCATGACGGCCTTATGTACTATACCCTGGGCCAGCGCAAGGGCCTGGGGATAGGCGGGGGCTATGGGACCGGCGCCCCCTGGTTCGTGGTGGACAAGGATCTGGACAACAACATTTTATACGTCGCCCAAGGCTCAGACCATCCGGCCTTGTACTCCTATGCCCTGCATGCTTCCGGGATCAACTGGATATCAGGCCATCCGCCCACAGCGCCCTTCCGCTGCACGGCCAAGTTCAGGTACCGCCAGCCGGACCAGGGAGTTGTGATCGATGAAATATTCGCAGACTCCTGCAGGGTGGTCTTTGACAAGCCCCAGCGGGCGGTGACACCCGGACAGTTCGTGGTGTTCTACGACGGTGAGGAATGCCTGGGCGGCGGCGTCATCGACAGGGTAGTCAAGGAAAAGCCCTGACCTGTGTTAGTTCACTGCAAAACCCGGTTAATAACTATATAGGCACTTTTACAAATACTATCGGCTATTTCTATGTTCAAAAGCATTTTATGTAAAGGGGGAGCTCATATGGATGAAAATGTTTTAACGGCATTGGGGCTCACCCTGCTCGCCGGGCTTTCGACCGGTATAGGCGGGGCTATTGCCTTTTTCACCAGGAAAACCAATACGAAGTTCCTGTCCGTTGCCCTGGGCTTTTCCGTGGGCGTGATGGTCTACATATCCTTCATGGAGATCCTGGCAGATGCCCAGCAGACCCTTATAGGCGAGCTGGGGAAGCGGCCGGGCATGATCGTCTCCCTCCTGGCCTTTTTCGGGGGAATGCTGGCCATAGCGCTGATCGACAAGCTGGTCCCTGACTTTGAAAACCCCCATGAAACAAGAAGGGTAGAGGATATAAGGGGCGATGAGCCGCCGGAGTGGATGATGAAGAAGAACAGCTTGCTGAGGGTCGGCCTCTTTACGGCCCTGGCCGTAGGCATCCACAACTTCCCCGAGGGCTTTGCCACCTTCATGGCCACCGTCAAGGACCCGAACATCGGACTGGGCATTGCGATCGCGGTAGCGATCCACAACATCCCTGAGGGCATAGCGGTGTCCATGCCTGTGTACTATGCTTCGGAAAGCCGGCCCAAGGCCTTCCTGTATTCATTCCTGTCCGGCCTGTCAGAGCCGGTCGGGGCATTGATCGGCTACCTGATCCTGTCAAGGTTTTTGACTGATGTGATGTTTGGGATCGTCTTTGCCGCGGTTGCGGGCATCATGGTCTACATATCCTTTGACCAGCTGCTGCCCACTGCCAGGGAATACGGCGAACACCATCTTTCCATATACGGCCTGGTTTCCGGCATGGCCGTCATGGCTGTAAGCCTGCTGATATTCGGTTGAGGGTAAAGCCCATTGCCATAGAATAAAGCAGAAAGCCGGCCTTGGCTTTTGAACTGACCCCAAAATGTTAGACAAAAGATGAATACCGTAGTTAAGCAATTGCCTGGGTCTGAATCCGGTATTGAACCGGACTCAGACCTTTTAGTTTGCCCTTGATTCGATGGTTGTTGTAATAGTATATGTATTTTTCTAGTTCATCTCTAAACTCATCAATATCCTTGAACGTTCTTAAGTACAACAGTTCGGATTTTAGCAAACCGAAAAAGTTCTCCATAATGGCATTATCCAGGCAATTTCCTTTACGAGACATGCTTTGGATGATTCCTTTTTCTTTTAGGAGATGCTGATAATGTTTGTGCTGATATTGCCATCCTTGATCTGAATGTAAAATCAGTCCATTACCGTCAGGAATCTTTTTGAATGCCTTGTCTAGCATGTCAATGACTTGTCCAAGATACGGCCTATCACTAATACTGTAACTGATTATCTCACTGTTGTACATATCAAGAATCGGAGAAAAATAGAGTTTCCGACCAAACAGAGAAAACTCGGTGATATCAGTTGTCCATTTCTGGTTCGGAGCTGCTGCATGAAAGTCTCTGTTGATTAGATTCGGAGCAACTTTACCAATCTCGCCTTTGTAAGATCTATACTTCTTAATCCTCACTTGACTTTTAAGGTTCAATTGCCTCATCAGACGTTGAACAGTTTTGTGATTGATAACATAGCCACGATTCCGCATCTCAAGGGTGATCCTGCGATAGCCATAACGCCCCTGATTCTCATGGTAAATAGCCACGATTTCATCCTTTTCGACGAGGTACTTGTCTAGTCGCTGCGCATGTTTTAAGTAATAGTAATATGTGCTTCTTGCGACACCGGCTAATTTTAGCAAAGCCTTAAGCGGATATTTATGCCTTAATTCAGAAATAATCACTACTTTGTCTTGAGTTCCGATTTTTCCCGCTTTTGAATTAAGGCATTCAATTTTTTTAAGTACTCATTCTCCATGCGAAGACGCTGAAGTTCCGCGATAAGATCTTCATTTTCGTTGATATTATTTTTTATTTTTCTAGGCTTCTTAGTACTCATTGACCGACCTCGCCGTTCTTCGTATAGTGCCTCTTTACCCTCTTCTATGTATATTCTCTCCCATTTTGAAATTGTCGAATGGTTTTGTATTCCAAAAAGTGCTGCGGTTGATTTTAAAGACAATGATTTCTGATGCATATATTCTACTACATGGATTTTGAAATCTCCACTGTAAGTACGGCGGACGGAGGTAAGTTGTTCTATTCCACCATTTTTGTAGTGGTTAACCCACTTTTCAACCATAGATCTATGTATTCCATATTTTGCAGCTAGCGCTTTATATCCCCCTTCATGACCGTTTAAATACTCCATAACTATCGCATGTTTAAATTCATCGGTATATTTTCTTTTTCCCGACATTATGAAGACCCCTTTCATTAGTTATTTTTGTCTAACAAAAGGGGTTCACTTCATTTTGACCAGGGCCGGCTCTTTTGATCCGGCAAATCAGCTTAATCCATATCTGTTTTATTGCTATTTTTTAAATGCCTGTCTGAACCTTCTCCGGTTTTTGTACACCTGCCGTTTCAGTTTTATGTTTTTGATAATGTCCGAGCCGAAGAATATCAGGTAGTTGACGATGGATGCAACGGCTGCGAATTTTATGGGCAGGGGGTTGAATATTAAGGAGTAGATTATAAAGGCCCAGTTGATCCATGCCAGGTATTTGACCTTTACCGGCAGGATAAAGAATATCATCACCTCGAAGTTGGGGAAGAGGTGGGCAAAGGCAAGGAACAAGGAAAGGTTCAGATGCTCGGGGGTTATAGCCACAGGGAGATATGCCCCATAGAAAACCGGCATCGTCGCATAGGCCAGGAAGGCTGCTGCGATGGAGGCCAGGACCCCAATGAGATAGTAGATGTTGAACCGGAAGCTGCCCCACTGGTCCTCCAGGCTGGTGCCAACCAGGTAGTAGAAATACAGGGCAAATACGATCCAGATGATAGAATCCGAGGGCGGTACGAACAGGAAGGTAAGGAGCCTCCATACATCGCCCTTCAGTACCCTGTCCGGATAAAGCATCAGCTTGTTGATAAGGTTGGTAGCGGGCATAAGGAAATCTATGATAAAGACGATAGCATTGGCAAACACTATGTACAGCATCAGGTCCTCTATAGCATAGCGGCCGTACTTTCTTTCAAGCTTGTAGAGCCGGTTCAAATCCATCACTCCTCCTCATTGTCATATCTGTAAACCTTAAGTCTATTTTATGATATTAGTCCCATATTAACAAGTAAAAGTTGACAAATGGCATCATGTTTAGTAATATAAAAGATAAATTTGATATCAAAAGGCTATGAACAGGACAGTAGTACGGGGCAGGCTTTACAGAGACACGGCCATATCGGTGGAAGGCTGTGATGACTCCCTGATACGAAGATCACCCGGGAGCCGGGCCTTTGAAAGCGGCTTTGCCTGCAAGTAAAGGGCGCCCGCCATTATCAGGCGTTATCATAATCGAGCGATAAGATGTACCCGTCTTATAACTTGGGTGGTACCGCGGATATTTCCGTCCCTTGGCGTTTTGCCAGGGGATTTTTTAATACCAAAACAAGCATCAACACCAAATATATCTTCGGAAGGGATGAATATATGAGCAAGTTCAAGCCGCTGTCGGAGCTGTCAGTCAGCGAAAATGAAAAAAGGATATCAGAGTTTTGGGATCAGATCGGGATCCTGGCAAAGACCCTGGAGCTAAGAAAGGACAGCAAGCCCTATATATTCTACGAAGGGCCTCCTACGGCCAACGGCCGCCCGGGCATCCACCATGTCATCTCCCGGACCCTGAAGGACTCCGTATGCCGCTATATGACCATGAAGGGCTACCGCGTCGACAGGAAGGCCGGCTGGGATACCCATGGCCTGCCCGTTGAGATCGAGGTGGAAAAGGAGCTGGGCCTCAACAACAAGCAGGAGATAGAGGACTACGGCATCGAGAAGTTCAACCAGAAATGCCGGGAGTCCGTGTTCAAATATGAAAGGCAATGGCGCGAGATGACAAAGCGCATGGGGTACGAGATCGACCTCGACAACCCATATATCACCCTGGACAACGACTATATCGAGACCGTATGGTGGATCCTCGACAAGTTCTTTAAAGAAGGGTATGTGTACGAGGGGCACAAGATACTCCCGTACTGCTCCCGCTGCGGCACCGGCCTTGCATCCCATGAGGTGGCCCAGGGCTACAAGGAGATAAAGACCACGACCGTCTATGTGAAGTTCAAACGCAAGGATGCCGATGAATACTTCCTCGTATGGACCACCACCCCCTGGACCCTGGCCTCCAACGTCGCCCTGACGGTGCATCCGGATGAGACCTATGTCAAGGCAAGGCACGAGGGTACGGTCTACTATATAGAAAAACACCTGGCCCGCAAGGTGCTGGGCGAAGATATCGAGGTGCTCGAGGAGCTCAAAGGCAGGGACCTGGAGTATGTGGAATACGAGCAGCTCATGCCCTTTGTGAAGACCGACAAAAAGGCCTTCTTCGTCACCGTGGCCGATTATGTGACTACTGAGGACGGTACGGGCATCGTACATACCGCCCCGGCCTTTGGTGAAGAGGACTATCAGACGGGCAAGCGCTATGACCTGCCCGTCCTCCAGCCTGTCGACGAAGCAGGCAAATATACGGAGACTCCCTGGAAGGGCAAGTTCGTCATCGATGCCGACCCGGAGATCATCGAATGGCTCTACCAGGAGGGCAAGCTCTTCAAACGCCAGAAGATGGAGCACAACTATCCCCACTGCTGGCGGTGCCAGACTCCCCTCTTGTACTATGCCAAGCCGAGCTGGTACATTGCGATGACCCGGCTGAAGGATAAGCTGATAGAGAACAACAAGACCGTTGAATGGTACCCGGATTTCGTCGGTGAAAAGCGCTTCGGCAACTGGCTGGATAACCTGAACGACTGGGCCATATCCAGGTCCAGGTACTGGGGCACCCCGCTCAATATCTGGCGCTGCGAATGCGGCCATCTCGAGAGCGTGGGCTCACGCAGGGAGCTGGTTGAGAAGGCCATCGAGGATATAGATGAAACGATCGAGCTGCACAGGCCGTATGTTGATGAGGTCCACTTCAGGTGCGAAAAGTGCGGCGGGACTATGGCCAGGGTGAAGGATGTCATAGACTGCTGGTTCGACAGCGGCTCCATGCCCTTTGGCCAGCGCCATTACCCCTTTGAAAACAAGGAAAACTTCCATGAGCTGTTCCCGGCCGATTTCATCTGCGAGGGCATAGACCAGACCCGTGGATGGTTCTACTCGCTCCTGGCCGTGTCGACCTTTGTGACCGGCAAATCGCCCTACAAGCGCGTACTGGTCAACGACCTGATCCTGGATAAGGATGGCCATAAGATGTCCAAGTCAAGGGGCAACACGGTGGACCCCTTCGAGCTCTTTGACCAATACGGGGCCGATACCCTTCGCTGGTACCTCCTGTATGTATCCCCCCCATGGACACCCACCCGTTTTGACATAGAAGGCCTGAGAGAGGTACAGAGCAAGTTCTTCGGTACCCTCAAGAATGTCTACAATTTCTTTACCCTCTATGCCAATACTGATGATATCGATCCCAGGTGCTACTTTGTGCCCTATGAGAGAAGGGCTGAGCTGGATCTGTGGGTCCTGTCCAAGTTCAACAACCTGAAGGCTGCAGTGGAAGCCGATATGAAGTCCTTTGACCTCAACAAGGTGATCCGCAGGATCCAAGACTTTGTGAACGAGGATTTGTCCAACTGGTATATCAGAAGGTCCAGAAGGCGCTTCTGGGAACCGGACCTGACCGAAGACAAGCAGGCTGTTTACAATACCACCTATGAGATCCTGGTCGACCTTTGCAGGATGATCGCCCCCTTTGCGCCCTTCCTGTCTGAGGAGCTGTACAAAAACCTGACCGGTGAGCTCTCCGTCCATTTGAGCGATTATCCCACCGCCAACGTGGAGCTTATCGACAACAAGCTGGAGGAGATAATGGACAGGGTAAGGGATCTCATGACCCTGGGCAGGGCGGCCAGGGAATCAGCCAGGATAAAGGTCCGCCAGCCCCTGACCCGCATATACATCGACGGAAAGTACGAGGCCGAGCTTGCCCACCTTGTGCCCCTGATGCAGGATGAGCTCAACGTGAAAGAGGTAGTGTTCACAAAGGACCTGAATGAGTTCATGAACTTTACGCTGAAGCCCAACTTCAAGGTGCTGGGACCTGTGCTCGGGCCCAAGCTCAAGCTCTTTACCCAGGCCCTGAACGCCCTTGATCCTTCAGAAGCCGCCCCGAGGCTGGAACGCGGCGAAAGCCTGACCCTTGACCTGGATGGCGAGCCATTTGAGATAAACAAGGACAATGTCCTGATCACCATCTCAGCCAAGGAAGGCTTCGACGTTGAAACGGAAAACAACCTCTTTGTCATCCTGGATACGACCCTGACCCAGGAGCTCATAGACGAAGGCCTGGCCAGGGAGCTTATCTCCAAGGTCCAGCAGCTTAGGAAGAGCAACGACTTTGAGTTGATGGACAATATAAGGATCGAGCTGGATGCGGACGAGGCCGTCAGGAACGCGGTCGAGGCATTCAGGGACTATATCATGAACGAGACCCTGGCCCTGGAGTTGGTATTCAAAGAAGATGCGGCCCTTGAGCGGTTCGACATAAATGACCATATGACCGGCATCAGGGTGGAAAGGCTGGCCAGATAGGTGCCTGACAGCAATGGCCGGATGCTTTTGAAAGCCGCACATCAGCACATCAAATTAGGATGCTTGTATCGCTGACATAGGCGATATGGGCATCCTTTGATTTTCATCCGACATGGTTTGATGCTAAAGCAGCCTGATATCTGACTGCTATGAATTTGGCAGGCGGCTGCAGTTAATTTTATAAGGCGCTTCCTTTTTGAATTTACCGAGGGATGTATATTCCTGCTTTTATTTGGGCAGGAAAAACATCCCTTTGTTATTTTATTAACTACTGTTGACAACAGATATTAGTATCTGGTACTATAAATTCACATAAAATCTATGCCTGAAAATTGAAGAACCAGGAGGTAGAAGTGTATGTCCAGGATACAGATAGTAACAGACAGCACTGCTTATTTCACAAAAGCGGAAGCAGAAGCACTGAACATAAAGGTCGTGCCCCTGGCTGTCACCTTTGAGGGGGTGACCGAAAACGAAGGCTATCCCGGAGAGTTTGAAAGCTTTTTCAACAAGCTCGAGACCTCCCAGTCGTTCCCGACGACCTCCCAGCCTTCCATAGAGGCCTTTGCCTCAGTATTCCAAAAGACAATCGACAGCGGCAAGGAAGTCATTTGTCTCGTGATCTCTGCAGCCCTCAGCGGTACATTCAACAGCGCATCAGTTGCAGCAGAGCTGACAGCGCCGGACAAAATATCAGTCATCGACTCAAAGACAACCGTCGCCAATCTGAAGTACCTTGTAAAAATGGCTGTGGATATGGCTGAAAAGGGCATGTCAAGGAGCGAAATAGTAAAGGCCATTGAGGAGCAGAAGGAAAAGACCAGGGCAGACTTGACGGTCGACACCCTGGAATACCTGAAAAGGGGCGGCAGGCTCACCGGCGCTCAGGCATTTCTGGGTTCACTGCTCAATGTAAGGCCTATAATAGGCTTTGTAGACGGCAAGCTTAATCCGGTCAACAAGGTCAGGGGCAAATCCAAAGCCCTGGAATTCATGATGGACAGGATACCTGAAAATGTAGCCCATATCACGGTATGCCATATATTGAATGAGGAAGAAGCAGAAGAATTGAAAGCCAGGCTCCGGGAGAGGTTTCCAGGCATACCGGTGGAGCTTGATGTGATCGGCCCGGTCATCGGATCCCACCTGGGGCCCAAGGCCATCGGTATTTGCCAGGTATGGAAGTAGCCATAACATGATTTCCTCCTTTATATATAGAGAGAACCCGATAAGGGTTCTTTTTTCATTTTATGTATCATATAAATATTTACATATTGATAGCCATTCAAATATATCTTATAATCAGCCCAGAAGACATAATATGTAAATGCTCCCGGGTAAATTCAAAACCAGGAGGATGATATTATGCAAATCAAAACCAAAACCAAGGTGAGACTTACTTACAGGAACCTTGAGGAAAGACCGGTAGATCCGACCCAGTTCAATGATCCGATGGCATTGGAGACAGAATGGACACCGCTGAGCACAGGTGCTTCCAATTTCGCGACCCACAAGCTCAAACGGGTAAGCGCGGAAAGACTGGAGTACAGGCCTGCTGCACCAACGATAGCCTTATTTCTCATATTCCCTATAGCAGGCATACTGCTGCTTCTTTATACGTTCTTGAAGGAGATGTCATCCCTCGGGTTGATCCTGGGCCTGGCCTTCACTGTAGGCGGTTTGCTTCTTTTATACTACCAGACGGCACCTTATGTTTTTGACAAGCAGGAAGGCCTGTATTACAAAGGCCGCAATGCGAAGGACAAACAGCCGGACATCGAAAATCCGAAAAAAACAGTACCTTTGGACAGCATATATGCTGTACAGATCCTTGAAAAGGTCGTATACAGCAACAATTCATACTATGCCTACGATATAAACCTCGTCCTGAAGAATAAAAAGCGTATGCTGTTCATCTCCCATACCAAAAAGGACCGCATAAAGGAAGATGCCCGCGAGATAGCCGACTTCCTGGGCGTCCCCGTGTGGGATCCCCTGGTATAGCTTCTGGCCGGCCTTTCGGGCTGCCGGTCCTGTCTCATGCTATATAGAAGCATGAGGATTGCTGGTTCATCGGAAATGTATAGATCAGAATCGGTCCTGACCGAAGTAGTCCGACGATGGGGCCTTGGCTGAGCTGATATTGCCAGGGCCCTTTTTAAATACTCAAATCATTCCAAATATATTGTATTATGGTATAATCATATCAGAAGTTTAAAGGCGGCTCCTGGATCCATACTGCCCATATGATCATACGATTTATACAATGTAATGGACCCCGGCAAAGCAAATTTTACCGGGGTTCTTTTTATGCCGGGAAAAGTGATGCTTGTTGACGGCAATAATGCTAATAGGATACAATAAAAACTGTTTGTTTACCAAATGACTGATATAAGGGGAAGTGCGTGAGTTGGATATAGAAAGCATCATAAGGGAGGAAACCAGAAGGCGCAGGACCTTTGCGATCATCTCCCACCCTGACGCGGGTAAGACGACGCTTACGGAAAAGCTGCTGCTCTATGGTGGGGCCATACGGATGGCCGGTACGGTAAAGGCGCGCAAATCCAAAAAGTATGCCGTCTCCGACTGGATGGAGATCGAGAAGCAGAGGGGGATCTCCGTAACGACCAGCGTCCTGCAGTTCGACTATGACGGCTACCGGGTCAATATACTTGACACGCCGGGCCACCAGGACTTCAGCGAGGATACCTACCGGACCCTGACGGCGGCAGACTGTGCCGTGATGCTAATCGACGGGGGCAAGGGCGTGGAGGCCCAGACCATAAAGCTGTTCCAGGTATGCAAGCTGCGGGGCATCCCGATCTTTACCTTCATAAACAAAATGGACCGCCAGTCCAGGAACCCCTTCGAGCTCATGGAAGAGATAGAGGACGTCCTGGGTATAAGGTCCTACCCCATGAACTGGCCTATAGGCACCGAGGGCAACTTCAAGGGGGTATACATCAGAAAGACCGGTCAGATAGAGGTGTTCAGGGGCGGGGAGCACGGCAGGTCCATGGTGGAATCGACCACCGGAAGCCCTGACGATCCGCGGTTCAGGGAGCTTCTGGGCGATCACCTGCATTCAAGGCTCATGGAGGAGATAGAGCTTCTGGACATAGCCGGCGATGAGTTTGACCTGGACCAGGTCCTTAGGGGTGAGCTGACCCCGATCTTCTTCGGCAGCGCCATGACCAACTTCGCAGTCAGGACCTTCCTCGAAAGCTTTCTGCAGATGTCACCGCCTCCGGCGGACAGACCGACTGCAGACGGGATAGTCAAAGCGGACAGTCCTCTGTTTTCAGGCTTTGTATTCAAGATCCAGGCCAACATGAACCCGGCCCACAGGGATAGGATAGCCTTTATCCGCATCTGCTCCGGCCGGTTTGAAAAGGGCATGGACGTCAAGCATGTCCGCACCGGCAAGATAGTGCGCCTGACCCAGCCCCAGCAGTTTTTGGCCCAGGACCGGGTCATAGTGGAGGAGGCCTATCCGGGAGACATTATCGGCCTTTACGACCCGGGGATCTTCCATATAGGCGATACCCTGTGTGATCAGGGCATGGACATCCGGTTTGAGGGCATACCCATATTCCCGGCTGAGCATTTTGCCCGGGTGCGGTTCATAGACGCCATGAAGCGCAAGCAGTTCATGAAGGGCATTTATCAGATCGCGGAAGAGGGCGCCATCCAGATATTCAAGGAGCCGGACATAGGCGTTGAGACCCTGATCATCGGGGTGGTCGGCGTACTCCAGCTTGATGTGCTCTCCTACAGGCTGAAGAATGAGTACGGCGTAGATGTCCAGGTACAGATGCTGCCCTTTGGCGCGGCAAGGTGGGTACTGGATGGGAAGCTGACAAGGGAGGATCTGTCCTATACGGACAGGGCCCTCATCGTGGAGGACGTGTTCGGGCGCCAGGTGGTGCTCTTCTACGACCAATGGGCTGTCAACAGGATAGCCGACAAGCAAAAGAACGTTAGATTCGTTGAAATACCGCCTCCGGTGGCGGAATAGCATGCTTTGAATGCAGAATTCAGTGCGGCCGGACGGGACAAGCTTTTACAGGAGGTCAGTGTCATGGGAGTCAGATATGCCCGGGATTACTCACTTATCATAGAGGAGCTGGCAGCAGCCCTTAGCACCATCGAAGGGGCATCGGAGTTTTTCGGCATGGATGCCGGTGACTGGTCTTTGCTACCCGCAGGTGACAGGCGTGAGCTTTTCAGGACGGCCGCGGATGACATATTCTATGCCCTGGGCATGGAGCCGTCGGTGTCCATAGGCACCGGATGTGTCGAATACGATGGAGACAAGCACATCATCAAGGTAGTTGACGTGGTCAAGGTAACTATAATAAACTTAGTGTAATATGTTGGCAGAAGGGGGCAAACATTTGAGCAGAAACAGAGAACTGGCTCAGGAAAACATATTCAAGCTGCTTATGAAATTTTCCATACCCGCCATAGTAGGCATGGTAGTCAACTCTTTATACAACGTAGCTGACAGGATATTTGTCGGGCAGGGGGTGAATTCCCTGGCCATAGGCGGCATCACCGCATGCATGCCTGTGTTCAATATAATCATGGCCTTTGGTATGCTCATCGGCTTGGGTGGAGCTTCACTTATATCCATCCGCCTGGGAGAGCAGAAAAAGGAGGATGCAGAAGTTATTTTAGGCAATGGGCTTGTGATACTTGTCTTCATAGGAGCCCTCATCACCATATTCGGCCTTGCCTTTATTGAGCCGCTCCTGGACCTCTTTGGCGCCAAGGGCGAGACACTGCCCTATGCCAGGGATTACATGAGGATAATTCTATGGGGTGCCATGTTCCAGTATGTCAGCTTTGGACTCAACCATTACATCAGGGCTGAGGGCAACCCCAGAATCGCCATGCTGAGCATGATCATAGGGGCGGTCATGAATATCATACTGGATCCGGTATTCATCTTTGTGTTCAACATGGGCATACAGGGCGCAGCCATAGCTACGATCATGTCCCAGTTCGCCAGTATGGTATGGGTAGTTTCGTATTTTATCAGGGGAAACAGTGTTCTTAAATACCGCAGGGAAAACTTCAGGCTTAAATGGAGTATCGTAAGAAAAATGCTGGCGATCGGGTCTGCACCCTTTGCCATGCAGATGGCTGCAAGCCTTTTAAATGTGATAATGAACAACAGCGTGTATAAATACGGCGGCGATACAGGATATGCGGCGATAGGCGTTATAATGAGCGTCAGCATGCTTGTGCTGATGCCGATATTCGGCCTCAACCAGGGGGCCCAGCCCATAATAGGCTACAATTACGGGGCCCGAAAGTACGACAGGGTCATAAAGACGCTCAAGCTGGCCATACTGATCGCAACAGGAGTGACCTGCACAGGCTTTCTGGTTACACAGTTTTTCTCAAGACAACTTATCCAGTTGTTCAGCAGCAAGGATCAGGAGCTCCTTACCATGGGCTCTGCCGGGCTTAGGATCTTCATGGCAGCCCTGCCCATAATAGGCTTCCAAATAATCAGCGCCAACTATTTCCAGGCAACCGGCAAACCGGCATATTCCATGGTTTTAAGCCTGTCAAGACAGGTATTGTTCCTTATTCCCATGCTCCTCATACTTCCGAGGACCTTTGGCCTGGGGCTTACGGGCATATGGCTGGCCGGCCCCACATCCGACGTTCTCGCTTCCCTGGTAACAGGGGTCCTGCTGCTCAGGGAGCTTAGGCACCTCGATGCCAAGCACAGGGAGCAGGCGGAAAATGAGGAGGAAGTACAGCCGGATGAGGCTGATGGCTTGCAGGATGTCCAGTATATGGACGTTTGATTCATATAAGCATAAGAAACAGCCCGGGATTGATCCGGGCTGTTTTTATAACGATTTAAAAGGTCAGATCTGGTTAGAAGGCCTCTTATATCCACATGTGATTTTACTTGAGCGTCTAGTAAAAACATGATAGAATCCTAATAAACAGCTATGCTACATATATATTAATAAACTGGATGGATATTATAAAAAGAGGGGGGTATATCTAGTGGCAAAATTTTGTTCAAACTGCGGTTCTCCGCTGGAGGACGGCAAGCCTTGCGCCTGCATGGAGACAGCCAGCGCATCAGAAGACCTGAACCAGGCTGCTGCTGAAGTCCAGGCGGCACAGCCGGCTCTGGCCGAGGCACCCCAGGAGCCGGCGCCTGCTCAGGCGGCAGAGCAGCCAGCACCGGCCTATTTTCCACAGCCTAAAAAGGCATCACCTGTTTTTGCGGACTTGTCCGGTTTTCTAAAGAGCTTTTTCAAAGCACCGGTTTCTGCAGTCAAGGATTTTGCAGACAAGGGCAATTTTCTAGCAGGACTCATCCTTGTGGCCGTTAATTTGCTGCTGGCCGCTATAGTGTTCACAATGATCTATGGAAGGAGCATCTGGTACGTTCTGCCCATAGGCTGGGAAAGGCTTTTAGGCGGTAAGCTTCCGGTGTCACTAACGATTTTTCTTGGCAGAATGTTCAGGTGGGCAGGCTGCTTCTTCGGTACAATCATTGGTTATGCAGTTATGTACGGTGCTGTGAGCGGGGTCGTGTACCTTGGCGGCAGTGTCGTGCTTAAGAAAAACTGCAGCTATCCAAAGGTTCTGGCAGCGCTGGCTGCCTCGACCGTACCGATGACCTTGGCCCTGGTGGCAGCTTTGATTTTCGGCTTCGTCAACTTCAGGTTCGCTTACAACCTGATAGCCGCAGGCACGGTGGCATTTTTCCTCATGCTCCTGTCAGGAGCCCGTCAGGCCATCGATGCAGAGGAAGATGCAGGCTTCATGATCGTGGCTGCAGGAGGTCTCGTGTTCTATATACTGTATGCCTTGGTCACCAGGATCATAGGCTTTGGGGTCTTATGATCCAATGTAAATCATGGATCAGGAGCTTAATAAGGCAGGCGCCCGCAAAGGGTACCTGCCTTTTTCCTTATAATAGTGCAGAGCCTCAAGCTGCAAGCCGGGCCCGCAAGGCCGCCCATGCCTGCTTAACAGGCCGGCGGTTGTCATGCGGCTGCTATGTGGTATACTGGTTCAGAGGGAAAATATACAGAAAGGGCAGGTGCTATAGATATGTGCGGCAGGTATTTGCTATACTCGGACGTTGAAGAGCTGCTCGAGCGATACAGGATACTGAACGGCTGGACCGATGTGAACTGGGGCGGTGAGATCTTCCCGACCCAGACGGTCCCGGTAGTGATAAACAGGGGGAACCGGGAGCTTGCAGCCTTGAAATGGGGCTTTACCCCATCCTACGTCAAAAGCCCGGTCATAAACGCCAGGAGCGAGACGGCTGCCAGCAAGCCCATGTTTCGAAATCCCCTTGCGGCGAAGCGGTGCATCATACCGGCCAATGCCTTTTTTGAGTGGAAGAAGGATGGACAGCGAAAAATCAAGCACAAGATCTATGTAAAGCAGCTTTCGATCTTTTCCATGGCCGGCATATATGATGAGTTTCCGGACAAGGAGGGCAAGCTTGTGACTGCCTTTTCCATACTGACCACTGCGGCCAACCCCCTGATAGCGCAGATACATGACAGGATGCCCGTGATCCTGACCCCGGAAGCAGAGGACCTGTGGCTGGATCCCGGTGTTACCGACTTCAAAGCCCTGGCATCCTGCCTGGTTGCCTATGATGAGGCCGGGATGGCAATGGAGCCGGCCTGATATCATAAGCTTATAGCCCTGGCAGTGTCCTGCTTGCCGGCCATAAAGAAAAAAGCCTGCCGGGGTAACGAAGCAGGCTTACGAAAAAAGTGGTTGTTAGCCGGGAGACGGATCAGGCCTTTCTCTTCTTCAGTATCACTGCTGCAACAGCAATAGCTGTAAGAACTATAACGGCTACGCCCGCGATATAAAACAGCGCAGGCATCCCCTGATCCTTGATGCTGACCAGGGAAGCGGGTCCGGCATATTCCTGCCCTTCGGCCCTTTTATCCTGGGTGGTGACTACATCCCCGCGGCTTGCATCCTGTGAATTGTCCGAGTTCCCTATGGGCATATCGCCAGAGGCAGGCTTCTCTGGATCTATGTATTCGATATCAGGCGGGAGGGTTCTTTCAGGGATCGGAGCTCCGCTGTCTATCTGGCCTGGTTCCGAAGGAGGGGCAGGCGGGAGCGGCGGGACTGCTATGTCGCGGTCGTCATAGCCTCCGCTGGGGTCTGTACCACCGGAGCCTTCGGTCCCGGGGTATGGCGGGACTACTTCACCGCCGGTGGGAGGAGATGGCGGGTCGACATCTATGCTGCCGCCGTCACCTGGGTATGCCGGGACGACTGGATAGACCGGGGCCACTTCACCGGGATAGGGCAGGGGATCCACAGGGGTAACGCCGCCAAAGGTCCCAGGCTGCGAAGCGCCTGATCCGTCTCTGGTTTGAGGAGCGCTGCCCGCTGCCAGGGCCATGCCTGGCAGTGTGACCAGGAATGCAGCAAGCAAAAATATGATAAATTTTTTCATAGCGTACCTCCTGTCTGGGATCTACCGGCTTTATCCATTGATACAGACGCAAAATGTGCCGGATATGTTGCAGGCATCCGGCTTGACATTTCCAGATAAATAAAATAATATGAATGTTGGTTTGAGGACCGTTTAACAGCGACATGCACGGGAGAAATCAAATTACTGTGCAGCTGCCGCACTAATAAATATATAAACGTGTACATAAGGAGGATACTATGAAGCTGGAAGGTAAAGTATTGATAGCTCAGGGTGGAGGGCCGACGGCCGTTATCAACCAGTCCCTGGTAGGCGCTGTCCTTGAGGCAAGGAAATACCCCTGGGTCACCAAGGTATACGGCGCCATCAACGGCGTATCCGGCATACTCAACGAAAACTTCATCGACCTGTCCCAGGAGACCGAATACAATCTAGAGCAGGTTGCACTGACCCCGTCGTCAGCGCTTTTGTCAACGAGGGACAAGCCCGATGAGAACTACTGCAGGGAAATGTTCAAGATCATGCAGGCCCACGAGGTCAGATATTTCTTTTATATAGGCGGCAATGATTCCTCGGATACCGTCCGCATAGTAAACGAGGAAGCCAACAAGGTGGGATACGAGTTCCGCGCGATCCATATTCCGAAAACCATCGACAACGACCTCATGGTCAATGACCATACTCCCGGTTATGGGTCTGCCGCAAGGTTCGTAGCCCAGGCCTTTATGGGCATAAACCTTGACAACCGCGCCCTGCCCGGCGTATACATCGGCGTAGTTATGGGACGGCATGCAGGCTTCCTGACCGCTGCAGCAGCTATGGCACAGCGGTATGCTGATGACGGCCCCCATCTCATTTACCTGCCCGAGAGGGTATTCAATGTTGACAAGTTCCTTTCCGATGTCAAGGCTGTCTATGACAAATATGGCCGCTGCGTAATCGCAGTATCCGAGGGTATCCAGGACGAGACCGGCCAGCCGATCATGGTCAAGCTGTCCAAGACCGTGGAAAAGGATGCCCACGGCAACGTGCAGCTGTCAGGCACGGGAGCCCTTGGCGACCTCCTGTCCGACCTGGTCAAGGAGAAGCTGAACATCAAGCGCGTCCGCTCCGATACATTCGGCTACCTGCAGAGGTCCTTCATGGGCTGCGTATCCGATGTCGACCAGATAGAGGCAAGGGAAGTCGGCGAGAGGGCTGCCCAGTTTGCCCTCCTGCACAATGTTGACGGGTCGGTAACGATACACAGGGTCGGCGACTATGCCGTTGACTACCGCCTGACCGACTTGAAGGAAATCGCTGCGCTCACGAAGCATATGCCCGATGAGTACATCAACAAGGAAGGCAACCATGTGACCGAGGCCTTCAAGGCCTACTGCAGGCCCCTGCTCGGATCCAACATGCCCACAGCCTCCAGGCTGAGAGCCCCCATGGTTGAAAAGATAGTCAACAGGAAATAAGCCTTAGATCTTGTAAAGGTACCATTTGCACGAGCTCAGCTCGTACTTGATTTCGTATAATTTTTCAATATTGTTGATGACACTTTGGCAGGTAAAAACCAGCATACGGTTGCCTGCCAATTTTTCTTCTCTTTTCTGGATGATCTTGTCTATCCTGATAGTCAGGCCGGACTCATCCTTTTGCCGGATGTTGAAGCGCACGGGCGTTGGAACTCCATCCTCATTGAACCATGCGATCATCTTGACAGGCTTCATTATCACCTTCATGGCCCAGGAGCCTTATATACTCCCCTGCACCTCCTTTCAATGCGAACGTTTGTTCTGTACATAGTATAGCACCGGAGCATAACAAATACAACATCAAAGCCGCCTCTTTTTATTGGCTGTATTTGGCATTTGATGCCTGACGCCGGGTAAGTTAATATTGTATTAAGAAATATTAAATATTTGTTACAACTACCCCCAGAAAATGATGGTCATGCACCGTACTATATTACAGGTGGTGATACTCCCTTGAAACTGTTTTCCTTCCGTGCTTCCTCCGAGGACAGCGGTGATGCGCTATTGAAAGAGCTGGAAGCCGCCAGGCAGAATGATGCGCTTCGGAGCAGGTTCATCGACAGGTACACCAATTACATAGCAAGCGTAGCCGGCAGAGTCAAGGGAAGCTATATCCACATTGAAAATGACGAGGAGTATGCTCTTGCTCTGGGTGCCTTCAACCGTGCCCTTGACACCTATGACCCGGACAAGGGAGCGTCCTTCCTGGCATATGCGGGCCTCTTGATCAAGAGGGAGCTGATCGATTTTTACAGGAGGAGCCGCAGGGAAAGGGAGATACCCGTAAGCCAGCTCCGGGAGGATGACGATCCTGAGTTTGAGCCGGGCCGGGTTGAGGATATCATCTGCCGGCAGGAGGAGGAGTTCAACCTCCGCCAGGAGATAGGTATCTATAAAGCGCTCCTGGAGGAATACTCCCTGACCTTCAGCCAACTGGCCGCCGCCTCTCCCAGGCATGCGGACGTGCGAAAGCGGATGTTGATGGTGGCCAGGCGCCTGGCTGAGGACCCTGCCGCAAGGAGCTCGATAATCAAAAAGAAAACGCTTCCCCTGAAGGAGATGGAGGCCTGGTCAGGCCTGAGCAGGAAAACACTGGAGCGCCACCGCAAGTATATACTCGCCAGCTTTATTCTGATAAACAGCGATCTGGTCTACCTGAGGGATTATATCAAAGACTGTCTGCAAAGTGGTGATCAAGCATGAAGGGTGTGCTTATCGAAAAGGGCGAGGGCTGGTACATAGTCCTGACCCCCACCGGCCAATACAAGAAAATAAGGGGCACATCAGCCCAGGGCATCGGAGCGGAGGTCGAGCTGCCTGCTGCCAAAGCCGGCTCGGGCTATATCCGGGTGGCTGCGCTGGCAGCGGCGGTCCTGCTGCTGGTTGCCATGGCGGCAGGCCAGCATTTGTTGCTGGACAGCCGTGTCTATGCCTACATTACGATCGAAGCAAACCATGATGTCGAGTTTGCCGTTGACAGGCAAAACCGGGTCCTGTCGGCCAGGGGCTACGAGCCCGGAGCTGTGGAGCTTTTGTCCCGGATCGATTATCTGGGGGCCGATGTGCAAAAGGTCATTTCGGAGTTTACCCTGGCTTCCCTTGGGGATACGGATATCGGGACGGATGAGGAAAAGGAGGTCGTCGTTTCCTATTACCCCCTATACAGATCCCCGGCCGGGGATGTCGACAGCAAGCTTGAGCAGTTGGCCAGGGAGCAGCAGAAGGCCATCGGGGAAAGGGGAAAGCAGGTACAGTTCGCAACGGTCGTCCTGGACAAGGAAACCAGAGAGGAAGCGAAAAGCAAGGGGATCGCGCCGGGCAGGTTGAAAAAGGCCGAAGCGAGCGGAAAAACCAAGGATAACAGCTCCGGCGGCGGTGAGGCCGGCGATACTAAAGGCAGCGGCAAGGAGCAAAAGGAAAACAACAGCGGCAAGGGCTTCGACAAGGGCAAAGGGGAAGACGCCAGGGAGACCGAAGCCCGGGACCGGGAAAAGGGCAAGGAACTAAAGGAGAAGGACAAACAGGAGAAAAAGCAGGCCGGGGAAGAGGCAAAGCAGGACAGGGAAGACGAGACGAGCAGCAGGAAGCAGGATAAGGAAACCGAGAAAAGCAAAAAGCACCAGGAAAAGATACGGGACTGTGGCGCTTCTGGCCTACAAGGCGGCTCTTGAGCGGGCTGTACAGGTCCTGGAAAAGGCCATAGTTGACGGCAAGGATATAAGTGAGGCCGCCTTGCAGTTTGGCAGCAGCCTGACCGACCGCTGGGCCATCATCAAATGGGTCCTGGAGCGGATACCCGAGGAGGACCGGGAAAAGCTGAATGTCCCCTTGCAGGACCTCCTGGAAGACCTGTCGGTCACCATCGAGGTGGTCGAATTGGATGAAGAAGAGGTCGAAGCCGGCGGAGACGAGGCTGTAGGCGGGGACGAGACAGGCAGCGGTGATGAGGCGAAGGGCGAAGATGAAGGTAACAATGAAGGTGAGCCGGCCGGTGAAGACCAGACACCCGGCGAAGGTGAAAACAGCCTTGATGACGGTACAATTGACAGGGATGAAACCAATACTGAGGACGAGATCCCGGATGAGGACTATATCAGCATATGCTCTCTCAAGAAGCTGGTAACGGCGAAAATACTTGCGGAGACCGTTGGAGAAAAGGCAGCCCTGCTGTACACGGACGGGGTATTCAACAGCAGGCAGATACTTGCGATCTATGCCATGGCCCTGCAGACCGAAAAAACCTTTGACGAGGTGCTGGAAGTGTTCCGGACACACAAGGGGCTGGGCTCGACCGCAAAGGCCCTGGGACTGATGCCCAGGGATGCCCTGAAGGGTGTAAAGGCTGTCTTCAAGGCCATCAAGGCTGAGATCAAGGAGGAGTTCAAGGCAGCCAGGCTGTCTGAAAAGGATTTCGAGGATGACAGGGCTGAGGAGGATCTTGGAACCACTGATGACGAGCAGGCCAGCCTGCCCGGTGAAGCCGGCAGTGACGAGGCCGGTCAGGATACAGCAAACGGGCTGGGTGATCAGGATGCAGGCAAGGACAAAGCTAAAGGCGATGGCAAGAATGACGAAAATGACAAAGCTGATGATAAAGATGAAGACAGTGATAAGGATGATAAATGCGGCAACGACCTGAAAAACAAAAAAGATAAGGCCAAGGAGAAGACTGAAGACAAGGGCAAGGATAAGGCCAAAGGCGGCAAAAAGGATAAAGGCCGTGACAAGGATGACGATGATGACCACAAGTCATTGAAGAAAGCCGATAAAAATGAAAAAGCCCGGCTGAAGGGCAATAGCGATCACGCAAAAGCCAAAGCTGAGAAGTTCATGGAAAAGGTAAAAAAGCTGCTGGAAAGCTGCAACAGCAAGGCAAAGGGCAAGGGTAAAAAATAAGAGACAGCAGGAGGGTCAGCAGCTTTGGCCGGCCAGATAGCCCGTTGAAAAGGCTATCTGCAGGTTGAAGCCGCCTGTATAGGCATCCACGTCGATAACCTCGCCAGCGAAAAACAAGCCCTTGACCAATTTGGACTCCATGGTGGACGGGTCTATTTCCCTGACAGAAATACCTCCGGAGGTTATGATAGCTTCATCGATCGGGCGGTAGCATTTTATGGTCAGCGCAAGCTGCTTCAAAAGCATCACCACCTGCTGCCGCTCCTCTTTTTTTATCTGGTTTACAGGCTTGTCAGGCGGGATGTTCGAAAGCCTGACGATCACAGGTATCAGCTTTTTGGGCAGGAGGTCGTCCAGGCTGTTTGAAAAAATCTTACGCGAGTATTTGAGAAAATCCCTTTGGATCCTTTCATCCAGCTTGTCGTGATCCAGGGCGGGTTTTAAGTCGATATAGAGCCGATACCCATTGGGGTCGGCTTTTCCTATATATGAGCTGGCCGACAGGATGACCGGGCCAGAGACCCCATAGTGGGTAAAGATCATCTCGCCAAAGTCCTCATAGACTATTCGTCCCTGCCTGTCCTCCAGCCTTATGCCGATGTTTTTGAGCGACAGGCCCTGGGCATCCCTTGGCCACTCTTCCTGGGTCTCCAGGGGGACCAGGGAGGGCCTCAGGGGGGTGACAGTGTGCCCCAGGTCGCGCGCCATGCGGTAGCCGTCGCCCGTTGAGCCCGTTGACGGGTATGACAGGCCTCCGGTCGCAATGATCACGCTTTCACAGGGCAGAAAATCCCCGTTTTTAAGCCTGACGCCTCTGACTGCGCCATCTTCTGCAGCTATGCCTTCCGCTTCCGCCTGTACTACCTTCACATTGTTCTGCCTTACATACCGCTCCAGGGTCTTTATGACATCCGAGGACTTGTCGGAGGCAGGGAATACCCTGTTGCCCCGCTCGACCTTGGTCTCAAGCCCCAGGGAGTTCAAAAGGGCAATAAGGTCCCTGTTGGTAAAGGTATAAAAGGCGCTGTATAGAAACTTGCCATTCACAGGCACGTTGGCAATAAGGTCCTCGACCTCGCAAAGGTTGGTCACATTGCACCTGCCCTTGCCGGTCAGGTAGAGCTTTTTGCCCAGCTTGTTGTTTTTTTCGATTAAAGTGACATCGAGGCCCCGGCTGCCGGCAACCGAAGCTGCCATCATGCCTGCAGGGCCTCCGCCTATGACCACTACACGTCTGCCTCGTGTATCCATGCAATCTCCTTGAGTTTTTACTTTGCCCTTGATGAAATTACAGCTCTTCAATGATCTTTACGCCTGAGCTGGTACCTATCCTGTTTGCCCCGGCCTCGATGACGGCCAGCGCGTCTTTCAGGCTGCGGACTCCACCGGAGGCCTTGACCCCGACCGTATCTCCCACGGTTTTTCTCATCAAGGCAACGTCCTCAACGGTAGCCCCGCCGGTGCCAAAGCCTGTGGAGGTCTTGACAAAGCCGGCCCCGGCTTCCTTTGCCAGCTTGCAGGCGGCCACCTTTTCCTCGTCGGTCAGGAAGCAGGTCTCGATGATGACCTTTACCAGGGCGTCACCTGATGCATTCACGACCGCAGCGATATCATTTTTCACATATTCATGGTCTCCGCTCTTGAGCGCGCCGATGTTTATGACCATATCCACTTCCTCGGCCCCATCCTCGACAGCCTTTCTGGCCTCAAAGGCCTTGGTCTCGGTCGCGTTGGCCCCAAGGGGGAAGCCAACCACCGTGCAGACCTTGACATCAGTGCCTTTGAGCTCTTGTGCAGCGAGCTTTACGAACCAGGGGTTCACACAGACCGAGGCAAAGCTGTTTTCCTTTGCCTGTCTGCACAGCTCCACCACATCCTTTTTCTCGGCCGTGGGCTTGAGCAGGGTATGGTCTATCATAGAAGCCAGTGTCTTTTTATCTATGGAGTTCATTTTATTCATCCTTTCATGGCACCTATTATGCCCTTGATTAGCTTGATAAACTTAGGTTTCGTCTTGTTGGCCATTTCCATGACGATCTCGTGTCTTATGGGCTCCAGTTCGTCAGCGATCGCCATATCGGTGACGCAGGACACGCCCAGGACCTTCATGGACATATGGGCTGCCGCCATTGCTTCCGGCACCGTGGACATGCCTATAGCATCAGCGCCCCACTGGCGCAGCATGCGCAGCTCGGCCCTTGTGCAGTAGCCCGGCCCGCTGATGGCGCAGTATACGCCGCTTTTGACCTCAATGCCCAGGCCCGCTGCCGTCTCCTTTGCCAGCTTGAGCAGGTCCTCGGAGTATGCCCGGGAAATGTCAGGGAACCTGGGTCCCAGCTCATTGTAGTTTTTCCCTATGAGGGGGTTGGTGCCTATAAAGTTGATGTGATCCTCGATCAGCATGAGGTCGCCGGGCTTGAAAGCCGGGTTCATGCCGCCGCAGGCATTGGTCACTATCAAAGTGTCAGCCCCCAGGGCTTTCATGACCCTGACGGGGAACACGACATCCTGCATGGGATAGCCCTCGTAAAAGTGAAACCGCCCCTGCATGGCTATGACCTTTTTGCCCTCAAGGGTGCCCAGGACCAGCCGGCCTGCATGCCCCTCCACGGTCGATACTGGGAAATGGGGTATGTCAGCATAGGGTATGGCAACGGGAGCCTCGATCTCATCGGCAAGGTCGCCCAGGCCTGATCCGAGTATCAGCCCCAGCTCCGGCCGGATATTCGCTTTATCGGCTATGTATCGTTTCGCTTCGTCTATAGCCTTTATAAGATCCATATGACTTCCTCCCTGCATTTGTTTGGTTCTATGCTTATATTCTACCATAAAACCGCCCGAATAACATCGAATATTGATGTGACGACAGGTGGCAAATATATTCACATGCCCGGCAGGAGATGATATAATCTCAGGAGATAATACAACCAGCATGAGGTAAAGCATTATGAAGCAGGCAGTAGTGATCGGGATATCGGGCGGCACGGGATCGGGCAAGACAACCCTGGCCAACAGGCTCAAGGAGTATTTTTGCGATGACATCACCCTTATATGCCAGGATTATTATTACAAATCCTTTGACGAGCTATCCTTTGAGGAGCGCAGGAAGCTGAACTTCGACCACCCCGACGCCTTTGACAACGAACTTTTAGTCGAGCAGGTCAAGCTGCTGAAGGCTTTCAAGCCCGTGGACAGGCCCGTGTATTCCTTTACCGAATATAAAAGGCTGGAGCGGACGGTCAGGGAAGAGGCAAGGCATGTCATAATAGTTGAAGGCCTGATGATATTCACCATACCTGCCCTGGTGGACCTGATGGACATAAAGATCTTTGTGGACACGGATGCGGACATCCGCCTCATCCGCAGGCTCAAGCGGGATATCCAGGAGCGGGGCAGGAGCATCGACTCCGTGATAGACCAGTACCTGGGCACGGTCAAGCCCATGCATGAAGCCTTTGTGGAGCCCAGCAAGCGAAAGGCGGACATAATCATACCCGAGGGCGGGCTAAACGAGGTGGCCTATGAAATGATCGCCAACAAGATAAGAAGCATCATCGAGGCAAAATACACACTGGTAACAAAAAACACTTGAACTCACATCACGTTTGATAGTACAATAAAAGCGTCAGCAGCGGAAAAGGAGGGCTTGTCCGGCCTGTATAATATTCCGCTTGTTGACAACAATATAGATGCGGTTTTTACTTTAAAGGCCTGGACATCAAAGGTCTTTTATTTTCAAACCGGTAAAAAGTTTGCTGTGCTAGACGGGGAGGTAGCGGTGCCCTGTGACCCGCAATCCGCTATAGCGGGGTTGAATCCCTGCCCGAGGCATGCACCTGTAAGGACTGGCCCTGATAAGTGATGAGGATGGCCGGGTCCTGCGCAACGGAAATCCATGAACCCTGTCAGGTCCGGAAGGAAGCAGCAGTAAGTGGACCATTCCGTGTGCCGCAGGGAAGCCTGACCGGAGTTAACTGCCAGGTTACCGCTTATAGCTGCCTGTCGGAGGCAGGTGCACAGCTTAAATTTTACAAGCCATGCTTGCCATGGCTTTTTTATTTTATGGTATAATTACTGTGGGCTGCTATATGCAGCAAAAACGGCAAAGGCAGGTGTGCTATGTCAACCTATACGGCACTTTACAGGCAGTGGCGTCCGGACACCTTTGACGAGGTGGTGGGCCAGGACGTGGTCATCCGCACATTGAAAAACCAGCTTGAAAGCGGCCGCATCGCCCATGCCTATCTGTTCTGCGGGTCAAGGGGGACCGGCAAGACCAGTACGGCGAAAATATTTGCCCGGGCGGTCAACTGCATGGACCTTCAGGAGAACGGGCCCTGCGGCAGATGCGAAGCATGCGTGAGCCTGTCCTCCGGCAATAATATGGACATTATTGAAATAGACGCCGCATCCAACAACAGCGTGGATGATGTGCGCGACCTGCGCGACAAGATAAAGTTTCCGCCTGCGGTGGGCAAATACAGGGTCTACATAGTGGATGAGGTCCACATGCTCTCTACCGGGGCTTTCAATGCGCTGCTGAAGACCCTTGAGGAGCCGCCGGCCCATGCCGTGTTCATACTGGCTACCACTGCGCCTCACAAGCTGCCGTCTACGATCCTGTCCAGATGCCAGCGGTTCGATTTCAAGCGGATCCCCTTAAGGACCATAGTGGAGCGGCTCAAGGCCATTTGCACCCGGATAGGGGCGGAGGTCGAGGAGGCCGGCCTTTACACCATAGCCCGCTGGGCCGAGGGCGGCATGCGGGATGCCCTGAGCCTGCTCGACCAGTGCATAGGCTTTTGCGGAAGCAAAATAACCAATGATGATGTGCTGGCGATCCTGGGCACCGCCGACCAGGGCTTTATATTCCGGGCGGCGGATGACATGCTCTCAGGCAATGCGGCAGGGCTGATAGAGTCAATAGACCGGCTGTCGAACGACGGCAAGGACCTTACAGTTTTCATAAAGGAGCTGACCAACCATTTCAGAAATCTCTTGGTGGCAGGGGTGTGCGACGAGCCCTCGGAGCTTTTGGACGTAGAAGACTCGGAGTTAGAAAGGCTTATTTCCCAGGCAAAGGCCGCAGGAGAGAGCAGGCTGGTCAAGGCCCTGGACATACTCACCGGCCTGGAGGCGGACATCAAATACAGCAGCCAGCCAAGGGTCCTTATCGAGCTGGCCATGGTAAAGATATGCCGGCCGTCCTCCGAGGACGGGTCCCTGGATGCCCTGCTTGACAGGATAGAAGCCCTGGAGCAGAGGCTGAAGGGAGCCGGCAGTCTCAAGGTCCAGGAGCCCTCTGAGCCCAGGGCGGCATACAGGGTGGAGAAAGACTCCGTCAGGGCAGATAAGGTAATGGAAACGGAATATAAGGCAGCAGGGAAGACAGGAGATAAACCCGCAGGGGAGCCTGCGGAGGAAAAGGCAGAGGAACCGGCAGCAGCCGAGCCTGCCGTGCAAAAGGGCGGCACGCCCGACCTTGATACTGCATGGACAAGGTTCGTAAAAGCAGTCAAAAAGGAACGACTGGGCCTATACTCCATGTTTGCCGAGGCTGTGCCAAGGCTTGATGGCAATGTCCTCACCCTGTGCTTTACGGAAAACCAGGGCTTTCATGCCGCTGCGGTCGAACGGGAGGACAACAGGAAATACCTTGAACAGGTGATGAAGCAGATAACCGGATCGGATATCATCCTGAAATGCCAGGTAGGCAGCATGGAGCAGGTCCGGCAAAGTCCGGCAAAGGACGACAGGGATGTCACAGATGATGATTATATAGTCAGAAAGGCATATGAGGTGTTTGGTGAGGATTTGGTCGAAGTAATAGAGGAATAACAGGAGGTCCTGTGGTATAATCAATAAAAAGCTATTCAAGGAGGATTTTAAATGGCCAGAGGCGGTTTTCCCGGCATGGGAAATCTAAATGACCTGATGAAGCAGGCAAAGAAGATGCAGGAGCAGATGCTCAAAATGCAGCAGGAGCTGGAGGAAAAGACCGTGGAAGCAACGGTCGGCGGTGGTATGGTGACCGTAGTAGCAAACGGCAAGAAGGAGCTTATCAGCATTGAGATAAAACCGGAAGCAGTGGATCCTGATGATGTGGAGATGCTCCAGGACCTGATCCTGGCTGCTGTAAACGAGGCCTTGAGGCAGGCCGATGAGATGGTCCAGACTGAAATGGCCAAGATAACCGGCGGGATGGGCATGCCTCCGGGATTGTTCTAAGGCCTGACGACAAGGAACGATATCATTGAAAGTGGTGGGGTCAGCCCGTGGATCACTATATTGAACCAATAGCCAGGTTAATAAATGAATTGTCGAGGCTGCCCGGCATAGGGGGCAAGACAGCCCAGCGGCTGGCCTTTCATATCATAGACATGCCCAGGGAACAGGCCAGACAGCTCGCCAGGGTCATACTTGACGCAAAGGAAGGGATCAAATACTGCTCTATCTGCTGCAATATCACCGACAGTGATCCCTGCAGCATCTGCAGCAGCCCCAGGCGGGACAAGTCCATCATCTGTGTCGTCAAGGATCCCAGGGATGTCATAGCCATGGAGCGCACCCGGGACTATAGGGGACTCTATCATGTGCTCCACGGCACCATATCGCCCATGGAAGGCATAGGCCCTGATGACATAAAGCTCAAGGAGCTCCTTCACAGGGTGCAGAACAACGGTGTAAAAGAGGTAGTCATGGCGACGAACCCCGATGTGGAGGGCGAGGCCACCGCCATGTACATATCGCGCCTCCTAAAGCCCATGGGCATAAAGGTCACCCGCATAGCCCACGGCATCCCGGTGGGCGGGGACCTGGAGTATGCGGATGAGGTTACCCTGAGCATGGCTTTGCGCGGGCGGAGAGAGATGTAGGGATAAGTTGAACTTGTCCCCAACATAAATTCTTTGTCACGTGAAAAAACCATTGACATAAGATACATTGAAATACCAAAGGGAAGATCAAGCTGCTGATTGGGCAGATGATCTTCCCTTTCTATATGGGCAGGGTTGAAGAGGACAGAAATGGCGACTAGAGAATTTCTTGTCACATTCTATTACCTAAATACTTGCTATATGCGGACTGATAAGGGTTCCCAGCATTAGTCCCTGAACCGAAACACTTTATAACGACAGTCTTTTCCTTTGAAATTAACTCTTTTGTTATTACAAGTCCCCCTAGATAATTCTTATGAGTGATGTCTTATTTCAGAGTCCTATATGTATCACATCAAGGAAGGAAGCATGTATCTTTATTGTTTTATTAACACTACCAAAAATCAAATTAATCTCCTCCTGCCTTGAAGTTATACAACGGCCTTACGATTGCATGTATCTCCACTGTATCTTTGATGTTTTCAATTATCTCTTCCATTGGCTTATACACCATCGGGCTTTCGTCTAGAGTGTTAGTTCCTACGGAAGTGGTCCATATGCCTTTCATAGATTCCTTGAACTCAGATAAAGATATCAATCTTTTTGCCTCGCTTCTGCTCATGATCCGTCCAGCCCCGTGGGGAGCCGAATAATTCCAGTCCGAGTTGCCCTTCCCGATGCAGATGAGGCTTCCATCCCTCATGTTCATCGGGATTATCACCTTTTCTCCTGCTCTGGCTGATATTGCACCTTTCCTTAGGATCATATCATCCATATTAATGTAGTTGTGGATCGTCGTGAACTGTTCGAGCGGTGTAAAGCCCATCTTTGATACGATCACCTGAGTAATAGCCAGACGGTTGTATACTGCATATTCCTGGGCAATCTTCATGTCGTGGATGTAATCGTCGAAGTCAGAACCCTGCACATAGGCCAGGTCTTTCTTGATTTTCGAAGCATTGAGCTTTTTCAGCTCTGCCTGTATTTCCGATTCTCTGCCCTCTTTTCTCAGCCTTTCTACCAGGCGCTGCTTCTCTTCTTTCATATCCTTAAGTCTTTTGTAAGCAATGTCCTGATAGTAGTCAGCAATCTGCTTGCCCATGTGCCTGCTTCCGGTGTGGACGACTAGGTATACTCTGCCTGAATCATCTCTGCCCACTTCGATGAAGTGGTTTCCGCCTCCCAGCGTGCCTAGTGAAAGGACTGCCCTCTCCATATTGATGTATTTTCTGCAGAGGAGTTCTTTGATCCGGATTTTCTCAGTGAACGGATGCTCAGTTGACCTTATATCAAATCCTGCCGGTATGTGTTCTCTGATCACATCATCGAGCCTAGCAAAGTCTATTTCCTTTTCTTTAATGACTGTAACAGCCATCCCGCAGCCGATATCAACGCTCACAGAAGAAGGGCAGACTTTGTCTGTAATAGTCATGGTGGTCCCGATGGTGCATCCCATGCCTGCGTGGCAGTCGGGCATGATCCTTATCCGGCTTTCTGCAGCATATTCCTGGTTGCAAAGCTCAATGATCTGGGATAGTGTCTCATTATCTATATTGTCTGTAAAGACTTTGGCTTGGTTGTATTTGCCTTGCAATAACATCATGATATATGACCTCAACTTTACTTAGTCTTATAAATGTTAATTGCTGGTTAAGGGCGTTAATATTGTACCATATTTTACAGATGATATGATAGCAATGCTTTGATTATGGATTCTGTATGGAACAGGAACCATTACTGTGATATTATGAAAATCAGAACAGAAGAGGAAAATTACGGGCCGGAACATGGTTTATTGTATAAGGAATGGTTGTATGTTAAGCGACAATTCATATGTATACAAAAAGGAAGTAGACTGGTCGGTACTTCATGAAGGTGTAAACATACCTGTTACCATACAGGTGGTTTTTCAAAATGCAATTAGAACATTTTTGCCAAGAGGTCAGTCGAAAGAGATTTATCTTGTATTAGATGGAAAGACATATGAGGCAATACTCAAAAATCAGCGATTTGATGAAGGGAAATATCCCAAAAGAAAAGATATCCTGCAAATAAGATATAATCCCCAGAGCGATATTGCCAGAAGGCTTAGAACAATATTTAGCTCAAGTTACAGGTATATATCAGAACATAGAAACAACATTACTGAAAAGCAACGTAAGTTTGTCAGAGTTCCTGAAGAGAAAAGAGAATATCTGGCTATTTATACAACAGTGTATCCTGATACTTATCTGCTTGAATGCATCACACAGGAGGATACCAAAATATTTAAAGATACAATTGTTCACGAAGATGAACATGAGTATGAAGCCAGCATTAACTACAATGCAGTTGACATTAATGCTACTATTGCCAAGGTGAATCAAACAGTAAAGATCCGTAAGCTAAACAGAGCAATAGGGGAAACTTTGAAGCTTCTTTATAACTATCGATGCCAGATATGTGGAGAAAATATTAGCGCCAGATATGGAGTTGATATAGTAGAGACTCATCATATAGTGCCTTTCGTTGAATCACTTAACAATAATGCAGAAAACCAGGTTATTGTTTGCCCAAATCATCATCGGGTTATTCATAAGGCGAGACCGGTTTTCGATAGAAGGAAGTTAATTTATGTTTATAATAATGGAATAGAAGAAAGGATCATATTGAATCTTCATTTGTAGCTCAGTTTAGGCGAAGCGATTTAAATTGAATAATTGCCTTATTTAGGTTAAAGGATAAGAGCATTATTTAGCTATTAAGAAATACTTATTCCAATACAGAGGTGCATCATGTCCAATCGTAATATCTACAAAATGCCCTTCTCAAAGGTCTATCCCCTATATATCCAAAAAGCCGAGAGAAAGGGCCGTACCAAGGCTGAGGTGGATGAGATCATCCGCTGGCTGACGGGGTACTGTCAGGAAGGGCTGGAGAAGCAGCTTGAGAAAGAGGTAGACTTTGAGACCTTCTTTGGGGAGGCTCCCCGGATGAACCCTGCCCGCTCTCTTATCAAAGGCGTGATCTGCGGTGTCCGGGTGGAAGAGATCGAGGAGCCGCTCATGCGGGAGATCCGCTATCTGGACAAGCTGATCGATGAGCTGGCAAAGGGAAAGGCCATGGAGAAGATTTTGCGGAAATGATACTTTGATCGTTCTATATCGCCGGCTTTCCATATAACATAATATAAAGGATGTGCTAAGGGGCAGATCAGGGGAGAGGGCGATGGCAAGGATCCGTAGATACAAGGTCTATACCCTAATGTTTTTGCTTTCTATACTCCTTGTCCTTCTGTCGGTATCCCTGGTCAGGTGCTTTCTTCTCAGACGGATGGTGACATATGTTTATTCAGGCAGAGGCTACAGGTGGATGGGCATCTATACGGTGACAGAAACCAACGGCATGTACTATGAAGCCCTGACCATCCAGTATCTATACAACGACAAAACGCCCGTAGAGGAGCTTAGAGGCATAAGCACGATAGAATACATCCTTACTGGGCAGACCCTGTCAGGCGGGAGCTCAGGTACTGTGTACCTGGATGAAGGCTACAGGTACAGCGCAGGCAGCGCAGTCAGTGCTTCCGTAAGGCTGATTTTCGGCAGGGAAGTAGGGCTGACGATAAAATGGGGAAGCAATGAGGAGACATTCAAACTGAAACGGATCAAATAGAAAAGATCGGGACCACGGAGATCCCGATCTTTTTATGTCCATATATTTGCTTTCCCTATCTCTGCCCCTTGTCAAAGGGTATGCCCTCTGCCTTGGGAGCCCTGGACTTCTTGGAGGTGAAGGCCAGCACGACCATGGTGGCCGCATAGGGGAGCATCTTGAAGTATGCCGCGTTTATGTTCATATCCCGCACAAAGGGTATTAGCGACCTGGACGGGGCCAGGGTGCGGAAGAAGGCGAAGAACAGGGCTGCAAAGAATATCCGGATCGGCTTCCACTGGCCGAAGATCATGACTGCCAGGGCCAGGAAACCGAAGCCCGCTACGCCTGTATGGCCGTTCACATTGCCATCCATGATACCGACCGCATAGAAGAAGCCGCCGATGCCGCCCAGTATGCCGGACAGGCCGACTCCCAGATGGCGCATGCGGTAGACATTGATACCGACCGAGTCCGCTGCGTGGGGGTGCTCGCCGCAGGCCCTCAGACGGAGGCCGAGCCTGGTCTTGTAGAAGAATATGGTGCAGATCACAAGCAGGAGGAGTCCTATATAGACCGTGATATAGGTATTCTGGAAAAAGAGCCTGCCTATGACCGGGATATCGCCCAGGACGGGTATTTTGCTGATATAGAACCTTACCCTTGTAGTGACGCCGTCACTGTTGAAGTACATCCTGGAGAAGAGGAGTATGCCTGCAGGTATAATCAGGTTGAGGGCTGTACCGGTGATGGTCTGGTCAGCCTTCAGGTTGACGGCCGCCACGGATAGGAGGAGCGAGTAGATAAAGCCTGAGATGGCGCCGATCACCATGCCAAGGAGGAGTATCACCTGGGGGTTCAGCCCCGTGTTCTGCACATAGTAGACAAAGAGGCAGCCGAAGAATGCGCCGAACAGCATTATGCCTTCCAGCGCGATGTTAATAACGCCGCTTCGTTCGCTGAACATGCCCCCAAGGGCCACGAGCAGGAGCGGTATGGCGACCGGAAGCATGTTTTGCACGATAAAGTAGAATACATCTATAAACTCCTTCAAAAGGTCATTCGAGTTCATTTCTGCCCCTCCTTTTCTACTTCGGATAGCTCGGGCTCTGCCATGATTTCAGCAGCAGGCTGGGCATCACTAGCTTTTTCCGCCCCTTTCTTGCCAAAGGAGCGCTTGAGCGAATCCAGGAGCTGCCTCAAGGCCTTTTTGGCAACCTCCTGCATCAGCATGACAAAGGCTGAGAAGTAGATTATAACGGATATAACGACATCTATGATCTCATACTCATAGCCAAACAGCCTTGCCTGGGTGCCCCCGCGCTGTATATGGGAGATAAAGACTGACGAGAAGATGATGCCTATGGGGCTGGAGTTGCCCAGGAGGGCGACCGCGATACCGTTGAAGCCGTTGGGCGCGATAACGTTGATGGGCTCATAGGTGACGCTGCTGCCCGGTATGGATGAAGGGGCAAGGAAGGCAAAGGCTCCGCCGAGCCCCGCCAAAGCGCCTGCTATGGCCATCGTAAGGATTATGTTCCGCTTGCCGTTCATGCCGGCGTAGGTGCTTGCATGCCTGTTGTAGCCTGTAGCCTTAAGCTCGTAACCAAAGGTGGTTTTGCTGAGCACTATGAACAGCAGTATCGCAATGGCGATAGCTATGAATATGGAGATGTTCACTCCCGAGTTTGGTATGCCGAGGGAGGGCATCTGGGCCGAAGCGGGCAGGTAAGCTGTTCTGGCCTTGTCCGCTACGTACATGCCCGGGGTGGTCTGTATCCACATATCCACAAGGAACATCCCGATATAGTTGAACATGATGGACGTGATGACCTCGTTGACATTCAGCAGAGCCTTGAATACGCCCGGTATCAGGCCCCAGAGCAGGCCTCCGAGCATGCCCATGGCAACGCAGACTATCCAGTGCAGGCCCCTGGGCAGGTTAAAAAAGAACCCGGCATACATGGCAAAGAACATGCCCATGGTATACTGGCCGGATGCCCCGATATTGAACAGGCCCATCTTGAAAGCGAAGCCCACTGCCAGACCGGTCATCATGATAGGGGTGGCATAGTAGATCACGTCGGCTATGCGCCTGAACCCTCCGGTCAGTACCGCAAATATGCCGGGCACAGCATTGGGAGGGCTTGCTATGAGCATAACAATGAATCCGAAGACAAGTCCTAAAAGGATCGCAAGCAGGGCAGCCGTGAAGGTGGAAAAGGCTTTGCTTCCTGTGATTTTCTTCAAATGGAATACATTTTTCTTTGACAGGCTTTCGTTATGCATACGACATCTCCTTTACCGTACTGCGTTTTGCACCTGACATGTAAAGGCCCAGCTCCTGCACGGTAGTGGTCTTGGGATCGAGCTCCCCGACGATCTCGCCCTCATACATGACCAGGATACGGTCGCTTATGTCCATGACCTCATCCAGCTCAAAGGATACGATGAGTACTGCTTTGCCGGCATCGCGGTCTGAAACGAGCTGCCTGTGGATGTATTCGATGGCGCCTACGTCCAGGCCGCGGGTCGGCTGTACCGCCACCAGGAGCTTGTGATCCTTGTCAAGCTCGCGGGCAACGATCGCTTTTTGCTGGTTGCCGCCGGACATGCTGCGGACTATCGTTACAGGACCCTGGCCGCTGCGGATATCGTACTGGTCTATCAGCCTGGTCGCGTATGAACGCATCGCATCGAACCTGATAAAGCCCTTGTTCTGGAACTCCGGCTGCCAGTAGCGCTGGAGGACCAGGTTCTCCTCCAGGGTATAATCGAGGATAAGGCCGTGCTTCTGGCGATCTTCCGGTATATGGCTCATGCCGGTCTTGGAGCGGTTTCTGATGCTTGCCCTTGTGATGTCCCTGCCGCAAAGGGTGATGGTGCCTCCTGACGGCCTCTCAAGCCCGGTCAGGGCATACACCAGCTCGGTCTGGCCGTTGCCGTCTATCCCTGCGATGCAGACGATCTCACCGGCCCTTACATCAAAGGAGACATTCCTGACGGCATTGGTCTTGTGGATGCTGGATGGCACGGACAGGTTTCTGACAGACAGGACCACTTCGCCCGGGTTGGCATCAGCCTTGTTGACGCTGAAGCTGACATCACGACCGACCATCATCCTGGAGAGCTCTTCCTTGGTCGTGTCCTTGATGTTCACGGTGCCCACGCATTTGCCCTTGCGCAGTACGGTGCAGCGGTCAGCCACCGCCATGATCTCGTTCAGCTTGTGGGTGATGAATATGATGGACTTGCCCGACCTGGCAAACTCCCGCATTATCTCCATCAGGTCGTCGATCTCCTGGGGAGTGAGCACTGCGGTAGGCTCGTCGAAGATAAGGATCTCGTTGTCACGGTAAAGCATCTTGAGTATTTCGACCCTCTGCTGCATCCCGACGGAAATGTCCTCTATGAGGGCGTCGAGATTGACCTCAAGGCCGTATTGCTGGCTGAACTTCATTATCCTCTCCCGGGCCTGCTTGCGCTGCAGGAAACCAAGCTTGGTCGGCTCGTCGCCCAGCATGATGTTTTCAAGCACTGTAAAAATCTCAACGAGCTTGAAGTGCTGGTGGACCATTCCGATGCCCAGGGCATTGGCATCGTTGGGGTTGTTGATTTTCACGACCTTGCCGTTTTTGCGGATCTCGCCGCTGTCAGCCTGATAGAGCCCGAAGAGGATGCTCATCAGCGTTGACTTGCCGGCTCCGTTTTCACCGAGCAGAGCATGGATCTCGCCCTTTTTCAGGCGCAGGGTGACATTGTCGTTGGCAACAATGCCCGGAAACACTTTCGTTATGTTAAGCATTTCAATGATATAATTATCTTCCATACCCAACCTCTGAAATTTAGAATAGTGTGAATATGAATAAGGGGAAAGGTAGCTGCCTTTCCCCTTTCAGGACTTAGCTCAGGTCCAGGCTGTAAAGCCAGGATAGCTTATTGCCTTGTCTCGACTGTGACCTTCTTCAGTCCGAGGCCGTTTGTCATTTCTTCTGCAGTAGCATATCCATCAGCATTTTCAATGGTGATGTCCCTGATGGGTTTTACACTGCCGTCAACGAGTTTTGCATAGACTGCGTCATAGTCTTCCTTGTTGAAGGATTCGAACCTGTCGAAGGCATCAGCCTTGCTGTCGCCTATAACTGTGGTGGGAAGCCCAACACCCTGATTGGCAGCATTGAAGTATGTGGTTTTCCCGCCAAAGTCGCTCCATTTGTTGGTCTTGTAGATAGCTTCGAGAACCTGCTGAACAGAAGCGCCAAGACCTTTCATAGCGGAGGTTACTACCGTCTCGCTGTCATACCTCTGGTCAACGTCAACGCCTATGACAAGCTTGCCTGCCTCTGAAGCGGCTGACATGACGCTCTTGCCAACGGAACCGCCGCAAGCGAAAATGACTTCTACGCCTTCCTGATACATTGACTTGGCTGTGGCCTTGTTGGTATCGGTCTCAGCAAAGTCACCGGTATAGTGGTAGAGGACTGTGACTGACCCATCGGCCAGGCCCAGTTCTTTAGCAGCATCCTCGGCGCCCTGCAGGAAGCCGTAACCGAATGCGCGGACTGCAGGAACTGCCATACCGCCCATGAATCCGAGCTTCCTCTTGCCGTCTCTTACGATGGCATAGCCGGCAAGATAACCGGACTGCTCCTCAGCATACAGGATGCTGGCCACGTTTTCCTTGGTCTCATAGTTGTAATCGGCATCGTGGGGAGTGCCGTCCAGCAGGATGAATTTGACATCCGGATATTTGGTCTGAGCCTGGTAAACAGCTACCTCAAACAGGAATCCGGGTGTGACGATGACCTTGGCTCCGCCGGAAACAGCCAGGTCTATGGCTGCCAGGTAGGCCTCGTCGCTTACATCCTCGGGTTTATAGTACTTGTGGGAGATATTGTTTGCCTTGGCGAAAGCAACAACGCCTTCCCAGGAACCCTGGTTGAATGACTTGTCGTCTATGTTGCCCTTGTCTGTGATCAGGGCGATCTCATATTTGCCCGTACCACAGCTTGCGAGCAGTCCGCCGACAAGCACAAGCGCAAGAACTAACGCCGTTACCTTTTTCATTATTGATTCCCTCCTATAGTTTATGTACTAGTGGATGTTGTCCATCCATGTATATTGTAACATTAACAGATATTTTTTCAACTATTAACCACATTTTGTCCGAAAAACATTTCTATATTGTGCATTATATATTCGTAATACAGAGAAAAGCCGCCTTGTGGCGGCTTGGATCATTCAAGGTTCAGCTTGTTCCTGAGGATGTGGTTGGTGACTGCAAAGCCTGCGCCTGCCAGCGCGATCGAGACCAGGCTGAAGAAGGCCATGAGGAAGGTGATCACTTCAGGCGCCGGCTGCTCCGACATAAACAGCGTGGGCATTATGAAGGTCCCGATCAGGAACAGGCAAACAGACAGCACGGTCTGGTTTATCATATACAGGAGGGCATACATGCCGAAGGATGCCAGCAGCTTGTGCTTGTTGAACAGGTGGCCCAGGGCGATCGCCGTGTATACCATCATTATGCCCGAGCAGGCAGCCGCCAGCAGGTATATGGGTATCAGGGCCAGGGATGTATAGCCCAGGAAGTCTACGAGTATTTTGTACAATTCTCCAATGATCCTGGCGGGATCCGGTATCCTGCTTATGATCGCCACCGACAAAAGGGTCGTAAGGAAGCTTGCTGCCGACCACATCAGGGATACCAGCAGCTTGCTCAGGATATGCTGACTGGGCTCGACAGGGAGGGTAAACATCAGGTAGCCCTCATCGCCCAGCAGGCTTTTGTAAAAGCGCTGGATCATGATCACCAGGGTCATCACGGAGATCCCGATGATAAGGACGATATAGAGCATCATGCTCAGATTGGCTACGATGGCCTGTATCACCGTGTTTTCGCTCGATTCGATAAGCTTGAGCGGGTTGACCACCAGGTTGACCAGGGAAAATACTATCAGTGCAAGGTACAAAGGCAGCATGATCCTGGCAGTGGCCTTGATCTCATACTTTAAAAGCTTCTTTAGCATCTGAACACCTCCCTGAACAAGGAGTCGACGGACTTGCCGGTCTCTTCGCGGATCTCATCTACCGATTTTGACATGACTACGCTGCCTTCCTTGAGGAATATCACGTCGTCAAGGATCTTTTCTATGTCGTAGATAAGGTGGGTTGAGATTATGATCGTGGCGTTTTCGCTGTAGTTGCTTATGATGGTGTCAAGGATATAGTCCCTGGCGGCGGGGTCAACGCCTCCGATTGGTTCATCCAGCAGGTAAAGCTTTGCCTCACGGCTCATGACCAGTATGAGCTGGACCTTTTCCTTGGTGCCCTTCGACATGGTCTTCAGCCGGTCCCGGTCGCTTATATTGAGCCGCTTGAGCATGTCACGGGCCTTGTCGGGGTTGAAATCCTCATAAAAATCCGAGAAAAATTCTATGATGTCGCTTACCCTCATCCAGTCGTTGAGGTATGTCCGCTCAGGCAGGTAGGACACTATCTTCTTCGTTTCAACGCCGGGCTTATGCCCTCCGATGATCAGCTCTCCTGCGGAGGGGGTCAGCAGCTCGTTGCACAGCTTGATGAACGTGCTCTTGCCGCTCCCGTTTGGCCCTAAGAGGCCTACGATCCTGCCCTCGGGTATTGTCAGGTTCACATTGCGCAGCGCCGGGAACCCGCCGAAAAACTTTGTCAGGTTCCTGCACTCCAGAATATTGTTCATTCCCTCATCTCCTTTTCCATTTCCGATATGACCGATACGATATCCTCGTGGTCAAAACCCAGCCTGGTCATGTTTTCAAGAAAGATCTTCACATGCTCCCTGGCCAGCTGATTGCGGACCTGCTTTATCCTGGATATGTCCTCCGTTACAAACCTGCCAACCGTGCGGTTGCTGACGAGAAGGCCTTCCTCCTCCAGGCTGGCCAGCGCCCTTTGCATGGTATTGGGGTTCACAGATGCTTCCTTGGCCAGGTCCCGGACAGAAGGAAGCTTTGAGCCCAGGGGATACTCACCGGAGCAGATCTTGAGCTTGATCAGCTCGGTCAGCTGAGAATAGATCGGCCGGTCGGACTTGATTTCCCAGGTCATTCGACCACCTCACTGCATCATTGTATTAATAATCTAATACAATAATACACTAGCATTACTATGGTGTCAATACCGGATCATAAAAATTTAAAACAAAAAATCCCTTCCCGGGATAAGGGTAAAGGGAAGAAAGAAAGGGATCGGGGCACTAATGTGCAGCTTGGTCAGAGGGTGGCGATATATGACTGCCGGGCTATGTAACCGGCGTACTTGACATCATCGAGGTTTTCCAGGCGGATGCGCTTTTTAAGTGGGTAATCGAAATTTTCAGGGACGTCCTCGACCTTGCCGGAAGGGTCATGGAGCCTGCTGGCCGGGAACAGGTACAGCATCACACAGGTCTTTGTGATCTTGACCTCGGCAAAGTTCCTGGTCGTATAGTAGGCTACATACTCCTCCGTGAACCGCTCGGATATGTCATCGTCCGTTGTCAGGATCAGGCGGCGCAGCTCCTTGAAGATCGCATTGGTCGCCTCGGTCCCCTTTGACAGGTGGTATTCCAGGGTATACTGGGGCGGCTCGGCCAGGCTCCTGCCTCCTTCGATCACCCTGAGGCCTGATGAGGCGGCCCTGGAGGACATGAGTATATTCTCAAGGTACAGCATGTTGCTTTCATACCAGTAGTACTTGTACAGGATTATATTTTCACCGAGCCTTTTAACCGCGTATTTGTCAAACTTGTTGTAGTTGTCGGCGATGAGTATGACCTTCGGGCTTGTCCAGCTTATCAGCACGTTCCTGCCGAGCTTGGCCCTAGCCGTCTCCTCATATATCTCCCTGTTGGAGTCGAGCCAGTCCATATAATACAGGGCCTTGCTCACGATGTTGTCATTGTCCGATTTCTTGTACAATATTATAGTAGGGCATCCGTTCTCATCGAGCCCGAGGGTGTCGATGGCGTCACCGCGCCTGTCATCTGTGGGAAAATCCGTGGCTATATATTTGACCCCCAGGACCTCCTTGCAGTTGCTTTCGATAAACTGCTGCAGGCCAGGGTCATTCTCCACTGACTTGAAATCCAGCTTCCTTGCTTTTCCGTCCTGTATTGCAAAAAGCGGCATATGATCCCCTCCGGATACATTTATACCGAACATTCGACTCGGAAATGCACGAATACACGCGGATTTTGTAGTAAAAAATAACTACACTTCCAATAAATGCCCTACTATAAATTTAGCAGATTGTACAGCAAAAATCAAATAGAAATGTACAGGTCATTTTTTCTTGCATAGTACATTTATATGACGGGCTATATCATCGAGGTGGATTATCCTGTCATGCAGCCCGCTCTCAACGACCGCCTTGGGCATGCCGTATATAGTGCAGGAGTCCTCCGACTGGGCGGCTATGAAGCTGCCGCGCTGCCTTGCGGCCTTGACGCCTTCGACTCCGTCCGATCCCATTCCGGTCATGATTATGCACATGGCCTTGTCCCCGTAAGCTTCTCCCAGGGAAGCCATGAGCAGGTCCACCGACGGGCTGAATTTCTGATCCGGGTACCTGTCCTTTTCAGCCAGGGCTATGGTGCCCATCGCGGTCACGGTCATGTGCATGCCGCCGGGGCAGATATAGGCGTGGGCGGGCTTTAGGACTTCGCCGTCCTCCGCCTCCTTTACCGTGATCGAAGCCTCCTGGTCCAGCCTGACTGCCAGCGAGGCCGTAAAGGCAGGGGGCATGTGCTGGGCTATGACTATGCTTGCATCTATATCCGGAGAGATGGCAGGCAAAAGCTCGGCCAGGGCTTTGGGTCCCCCGGTAGATATGCCGATGCCAACGATCGAAAATGACCTTGACGCCATGTCGGCCGGCTCGGTGGTGGCTGACTTTTTCAGATCAAGATGGGCCTTCTGGGCTGTATAGACCTTTCTTAGAAGCTCATCCCTTGTGATGCTTTCCTTCTGTATATAGTCAACAGCGCCCCTGGACAGGGCATCCACGGTCTCCTGAGCGCCGTCGAATGTGAACGAGCTTATCATGATGACAGGCGTCGGATTTTCCCGCATTATCCTCTCTACCGCTTCTGTCCCGGACATGCCCGGCATCTTCAGATCCATGGTGATCACGTCCGGCTTCAGGCGCCGTGTCTTTTCTATCGCTTCAAAGCCATCCCGGGCGATCCCGACTATCTCTATATCCGGGTCCGACTCGAGCAGTATCCTTATCCGCATCCGCATGAAGGAAGAATCGTCTACGATAAGAACTTTGAGCATATTGTGCCTCCATGAACAAGTATACATTTATTATAGGCTACTATATGGAAAAGTAAATAGCAGTTTTTATGCCGCCTTGCCGGTTAAAAAAGGCTATTTATGGCAATAATTTTAGTAAAAATTGCTGGTGAGGTGAGCTGAATGAAGCGGTTCCTGCTTGCTTTCCTTGGAGGATACGACGGGGAAGAAGGACCACAGGACGATGCCCTCCTCCTGGATAACGTCAAGAAGGCGCGGGAGGAATGGTATGCGGCCCAGAACTATTTCAACAACGTTTCCGACCCGGAGCTTGTGGATTATGCCATCTACAAGGTCGAGGAGGCCAGGCGCAAGTATATGTATCTTCTGAATCTGGCCAAAAAGGAGGGCCTGGTGCAGAACCAGGTGATCTAGCCTGGCAAAGGGCTGCATATGACAGCGGCTTTTTGCCTGGAATGAGGTCATAAAAAGGTGGATAAGCCCATATCTATGTATAGAGACAGTCCCGGCCTGAAAAGGGCCGCAAATTTTATTGGGGTGTGGTGCTTATGTACCTTGATATACCTTTTGATATCGTCATTGCATATGCAGTCGGGCTTGTGCTGCTGTACCTCGTAGGCTGGCTGCTCCTTGTGAGGTTCAAGTTCCTGCTGCGCTGGATGGTGAACGGGCTGCTGGGCGGTTTCGCCCTGTGGGTCCTGAACCTTATAGGCGGGCTTATAGGGGTGACAATGGCCATAAATCCGGTGACGGCGCTGACCGTTGGTTTTTTGGGTGTGCCGGGGGTCATACTGATCCTGTTTCTGCAGTTCGTGCTTTTTTGAGAGTGCCTGTTAAAAATGCCGTGGGATCCCGCGGCACTTCTTTTTATGCCCGACAAACCTTCACACTTTCTCAGACATGCCTGTATACTCCACTTCGGTATACATGTGTATACGACTGTGTACCTTGCTTGACACTTCTTATATGGTTCTGTTATAATCTACGGTGGCCGGTTGTTACATAAAGATATTTCCGGCATTGACCGCATGTCAGACATATCTGTTATAGTGGGGGAAGGGATCTGTTATAATACAACTCCATCAACAGATAATTGTACTAATACAGAAAATGTGTGACATTTTCCGGCAATAATCACCACAAGTTGTGAAGGGAGGATCTTATTTTATGGGCAAAATGATTGAAATCCGGTGGCATGGGAGAGGAGGTCAGGGTGCCAAGACCGCTTCATTGCTGCTGGCAGAGGCTGCCTTTGATACAGGCAAGTATATACAGGGGTTTCCGGAGTATGGTCCGGAGCGGATGGGAGCACCTATCACGGCTTACAACCGCATAAGCGATGATCCCATCACCCTGCACTGCAATATTTACGAACCCGACTATGTTGTAGTTGTCGACGAATCACTTCTGGCATCAGTCGATGTTACGGCCGGGCTCAAGAAGGACGGAGCCGTCATCGTAAACTCGGCCAAGTCCCCCGAGGAGGTCAGGCCTCTCCTGAAAGGCTTCGAGGGTAGGGTTTGCACGATAGACGCGAGGGTCATCTCCGAAGAGACCCTGGGCCGCTATTTCCCCAATGTCCCCATGCTTGGCGCTCTCGTCAAGGTATCGAAAATAATGGATGAAGACGCTTTTGTCACTGCTATGGAGTCATCCTTCAGGCATAAATTCGCATCAAAGCCCCAGGTCATTGACGGGAACATGGCAGCGCTCAGAAGATCTATGCAGGAGGTAAAGGGCCTATGAAAAAGAAAATGAATGTTACCGCCGAAAGCTCGTGGAAGGAAGTAACACCGGGCGGCGTTATTACTGAATCAGGCAATGCCGGTGATTTCAGGACAGGCGACTGGCGCTCGATGAAGCCTGTATGGAACAGTGAAAAGTGCAAGCAATGCCTTATGTGCTTCCCCGTATGCCCGGACTCTTCGATCAAGGTCTGCAATGGCAAGATGGAGGGCATAGATTACGACCACTGCAAGGGATGCGGAATATGCGCCAAGGTATGCCCCTTCGACGCCATTGATTTCGTGGAAGAATAACAAGGAGGATGAACTATGGCTAGAAAAGATAAATTGAGCGGAAATGAAGCAGTTGCCATCGCGATGAAGCAGATCGACCCCGATGTCGTTGCTGCATTTCCGATAACCCCGTCTACTGAGATCCCTCAGTATTTTTCAAAGTTTGTGGCTGACGGCGAAGTCCATACCGAGTTCGTTCCCGTTGAGTCCGAGCACAGCGCGATGAGCGCATGCATAGGTGCAGAGGCTGCCGGTGCCAGGACCATGACCGCCACATCGGCCAACGGCCTTGCCCTTATGTGGGAGATGCTGTACATAGCAGCATCCTGCAGGCTGCCGATCGCTCTGGCTGCCGTAAACCGTGCCCTTTCAGGCCCCATCAACATCCACAACGACCACAGCGACACCATGGGCGCCAGGGATTCGGGCTGGATCCAGATATACTGCGAAACCAACCAGGAGGCCTATGACACGATGATCCAGGCCTTCCCCATAGCGGAGCACAAGGACGTAAGGCTGCCCATCATGGTATGCTTCGACGGGTTTATAACCAGCCACTCGGTTGAGAATATAGAGCTTTTGGAAGACGAAAAGGTAAAGGAGTTCGTCGGCGAGTACCGCCCCGAGCATTACCTGCTTGATAAGGACAATCCCGTATCGGTGGGCCCCCTGGACCTGCCCCCCTACTATTTCGAGCATAAACGCCAGCAGGCTCAGGCCATGGTGAACGCCAAGCAGGTCATCCTGGAGACGGCCAAAAAGTTTGAAGAGCTGACCGGCCGCAAATACGGCCTGTTTGAAGAGTACAGGATGGAAGACGCAGAGGTTGCTGTCGTTATAATTAACTCTACAGCCGGAACGGCAAAAGCTGTTGTCGACGAGCTGAGGGAAAAGGGCGTCAAGGCCGGCCTTGTCAAGATCAGAGTCTTCAGGCCCTTCCCATTTGAAGAGCTGGGCAAGGCTCTGGCAGGCCTGAAGGCCGTTGCCGTTATGGATAAGGCGGACAGCTTCTCAGCAGCAGGAGGCCCCCTCTTTGCAGAGGTCCGCAGCGCCATGTTCGACCATGCCAGGGACACCAAGGCTGTCAACTATATCTACGGCCTGGGCGGCAGGGACGTACGTACTGATGACATCATGAAGGTATACGAGGACCTTTTGGAAATAGCTGAGACCGGCAAGGTAAAATCCACAGTCAATTACCTTGGAGTAAGGGAATAGGAGGTGCGAAGCAATGGCATATAATTTGAAAGCTACAACAGAAAAACCGGAAAGGTTGACAGGCGGGCACAGGATGTGCGCCGGCTGCGGTGCTCCCATCGTAGTCCGTACGGTGCTCAGGGCACTGAAGCCTGAGGATCATGCAGTCATCGGTTCTGCTACCGGATGTCTCGAGGTTTCCACCTGCCTGTATCCCTATACAGCCTGGAAGGACTCCTTCATACACAGCGCGTTTGAAAACGCCGGAGCCACTGTTTCCGGCGCAGAGGCCGCCTACAATGCTTTAAAGAGGGCCGGCAAGATCGACCATACGACAAAGTTCATTGCCTTCGGCGGCGACGGCGGCACCTATGATATAGGGCTCCAGTCCTTGTCAGGCGCAATGGAGAGAGGGCATGACATGGTCTACGTATGCTACGACAACGAAGCATACATGAACACGGGTATCCAGAGGTCTTCTTCGACACCGAAATACGCCGATACCACGACCTCCCCGGCAGGCAAGGCCGTCCCCGGCAAGCCCCAGTTCAAAAAGGACCTGACTCAGATCATGGTGGCCCACAACATTCCCTATGTTGCCCAGTCGGCTCCCTTCAAAAACTTCAAGGACCTTTACGAAAAGGCCGAAAAGGCTATCTATACGCCCGGACCTGCTTTCCTGAACGTGTTCACACCGTGCCCCAGGGGCTGGCGTTACAATACACCTGACCTCTTTGATATCGTCCAGCTTGCGGTAGATACCTGCATCTGGCCTCTCTATGAGGTGATCAACGGCGAATACAAGCTCTCCTACAAGCCGAAGCAGAAGCTGCCTGTTGAAGCCTACCTCAAGTCCCAGGGACGCTTCCGTCACCTGTTTGCAAAGGAAAACATGCATATGGTCGAAGAGCTCCAGCAGGAGGTCGACCGCCGCTGGAACCATCTCCTGAAGCTGTGCGGCGAGACCGAGTGATCTCATAGGACACAAAAAGACCAGCCACTGCATCGTTATGTGGTGACTGGTCTTTAATTTTACGCCGAGCTTGTCAATTTTAAAATAACGATACTCTTCCGGCTTTATAGGTCTCCGGTAAGGCCTGGTCCTGATCCGGAGCCTGATGCTTAGGCGATCTCGTAGTATCTGCCCATCTCCCTGCCGATGGCTTCGATGACGCTGTCATAAACCGAGCAGTCCGACAGATGATGGTGGTCTTCCAGCAATCTTGCAAAATCCGATTGCTGCTTTGGTACCATGAGCTCCCGCATGGCGTCCAGCCTGATGGGGTTGTTTGCAAACATACCCAGGTTGGGGCAGTCGGATGCAATTTCTACTTTTACCTCCTGCATATTTTCGTATGTCGCGTTGACACCTATGGTATGCTTGCAGAGCCTGCAGCTATACGCGTATTTGCACATATTTACATGCCTCCCGCTATAAAACATTGAAATGTCGGGACCTTTCGCTTGATATAATTATATCACAGTATATTCCAAAAGGGAAGGTTTGCTCACCCTAAGTTTTTGTAATAGTGTGACAATTGAAAGACTGATTGATAAATTTTTCACGAATGTTCCTCTCAAGCAAAACCGGACTATTCAATGCGGCCTGCCCCTGGACAAATGTGCCGATACGACAGGATGCGGTTTTTTCAAGGGATCGCCGGCGATTCAACAAGTTACTGCTTTACTGAACTAAATAACCCAATGCCTGCACTGCCTGTATTAATACAGAAAAGGCATACGTTTTCTGTAACATAACAGGGTGAAATTGTTAATAAATAAACAATAAATTTTAAATCGAGCCATATATACTTGATGAAAAACCGCTTTGCATGTACAATAGCTTTAAAAGTCAGGTTGTAAACTTTTTAGTGCAAGGATGTGGGCTTAATGAGTGAAAGAAAGCGAATATTCAGCGGTATGCAGCCGACAGGTGCCCTTACCCTGGGCAACTACCTGGGAGCGCTGAAGAACTGGGCGCAGTTGCAGGATGAGTACGATTCCATTTTCTGCGTGGTTGACCTGCATGCCCTGACCATCCGCCGGGAGCCGGCCAGACTGAGGGCTGACAGCCTGTCATTACTGGCCCAGTACATAGCCTGCGGCATAGATCCTGAAAAGAATATACTGTTTTTGCAGTCCCATGTCAGTGCTCATGCGGAGCTTTCCTGGATACTCAACTGCTATACCTATATGGGCGAGCTCGGCAGGATGACGCAGTTCAAGGAAAAATCGGCCAGGCACCAGGACAACATAAATGCAGGCCTGTTCACCTATCCGGTGCTCATGGCTGCTGATATACTCTTGTACCAGACCGACCTTGTGCCGGTGGGGGGCGACCAGAAGCAGCACCTGGAGCTGGCAAGGGATATAGCCGAAAGGTTCAATGGCATCTACGGCGATGTGTTCAAGGTCCCTGAGCCCTACATACCCAAGGTGGGGGCAAGGATAATGAGCCTGCAGGAGCCGACATCCAAGATGTCCAAGTCAGACGAAAACGAAAATGCCTACATCACCCTGCTTGATCCGCCTGACGCGGTCATCCGCAAATTCAAGCGCGCGGTAACGGATTCGGAGGCTTCTGTCCGGTTCGATCAGGAAAACAAGCCCGGCATCAGCAACCTGATGACCATCTATTCAAGCGTGACCGGCAAGACCTATGATGAGATCGAGCGTGAGTTTGAGGGCAAAGGTTACGGCGACTTCAAGCTGGCTGTCGGTGAAGCTGTCGTAGAAGCGCTCAAGCCGGTCCAGGGCCGTTATAATGAGCTGATGAGCTCCAGGGATTATCTGACTGAGATAGCCAGGAAAGGGGCCGAAACGGCCGAATACCTGGCAAACAAGACCCTGCGCAAGGTATACAAGAAGATAGGCCTTGTGCCAAGGCCTTAGCGCAGTCGCAAAGCAAATATGGAGATAGATATCATGTAGATTATAAAGCATCGGTTTTATGCCGGTGCTTTTTTGTTTGGAGTATACGATCGGGTCCTTAGTTACATAATGTAATAAAGAAATAAAACTACTATTATAATATTTCGAGAGGGTGATTCTATTGGAATTCCTAGACAACCTGGGCAAGACCTTCAACGAAGTCGCCAGGCAGGTTGAAGCCAAATCCGAGGAACTGATCGAAACCGGCCGGTTGAACATAGATATATTCAAGGAAGAGGATGCGATCAGGAGGCTGAACCGAAAAATAGGCGAGCTCATATACAGCCACTATATACGCGGTGAGGACTATGGGGACAAGGCGGACGAGATCTGTGCGGAAATAAGCGAGCGCAGGAAGAGGATCAAAGAGCTCAGGGCCAGGATCAAGGAAATAAGGAGCGCCAAGGAAGAAAGCAGGGCGGATGCAAAGGAGGAAAGGAAAGCGGGCTCTGAAGGCAACGGCAGCGGCTATGGCAAGACGGAGGAGGGCGAAGAGAACAAGGGTGCAAAGGCAGGCTATCACTCCTCCGGAGAGTACAGGGAACCGGACATACCCTATTATACGGCAGTACAGATGCTGAACAGCAGAAGAGAAATGACGGCAGACTGAACGGTCTGCTCGATTTTTATGTGAAAAGCAAAATAGGGCTTGTTTTGCCTTGCTGATATTGGTTAATATATGTATAAGTTAAACTCTGCTGACAAGCAAGAGAAAGGAGAATAAAAGATGAAAAAGTACGAATGCACGGTTTGCGGTTACGTTTATGATCCGGCCGTTGGTGACCCGGACAACGGTATTGCCCCAGGCACAGCATTTGAAGACCTGCCGGATGATTGGGTATGCCCCGAATGTGGCGTAGAAAAGGACATGTTTGAACCCTTGGACTAATCTTCAAAGCCGCAGTTGGCAAGCCCGGCTGCGGCAGCTTTGATTATATCGATTTTTTACTGCCATGCATTGTTAGGGGGTTAGGCCTATATGACGCAGAAATTCTTCAATGATCTGGAAGCCCTGCAGTTATCTATAGCCATCGAAGAGCGGGGGGAAGCCTTTTATCGGGCGGCGGCAAAGCTGGCTGAGGACAAGGATACCGCTGACATGCTGAAGGAGCTGGCTGAGCAGGAAAAGGAGCATGCGGACCTGTTCAGAAGGATATATAATGAGCTCCGCGAAAAAAAGGAGAACTTCGATGACGATTACATCTATGATCCGGAAGTGGCCACATACCTTAGGGCCATGGTAAGGAGCTCCGTTTTTCCAACTGATGAGAAGCTGCATTCGATTCTGGAGAGGCTGAACGGAGTGGCAGATGTGCTTGCCATCGGCATACAGGCAGAAAAGGATTCCATCCTGTTTTATACCGAGATGGTGATCAACTCCGTATATGTAGAGGCCAAGGATGCATTCCGCAGGCTGATAAAAGAGGAAAAGCAGCATCTTATAGACCTGCAGCTGAGGCTGAACGATCTGAAAAAAAACAGAAAGCCTGCAAATACACGGCTGTCAAAAGAAGCAGCGAAGTATTCCCGGGTAGTTGACAATAACAAAATAGCATGCTAAAATAACTATCTGCCTGTAACAGTGTTGATAAGGCTAATACGATAACAGGCAGATTTCTATTGGATAGCGTACAAACCTATCTGCGATCCGGCTGATAAGAAACATAGAAAAACTTGTTGACAGTTGCATATAGGTTTGCTATTATATAAAAGTCGTCGCCGGGAGCGGCGAGAGATTTGATCCTTGAAAACTGAACAGTGTAGAGACGAATTAAAGTCAATTCCAAGGAACAACGCGAAGCGGAAGCTAAGCAAAAGTTTTAGAGCTATTCAAGCAAAACAGTTAAAACGCTCTGATCGGGAGATCGGAGATGGACATTTTAATTGGAGAGTTTGATCCTGGCTCAGGACGAACGCTGGCGGCGTGCCTAACACATGCAAGTCGAGCGGGGTTGACTTCAGCACTGAGCATTTT
>JAKPIB010000049.1 GCA_029549985.1 Bacillota bacterium | reverse complement strand
TCTTCCGAACTTGGCCATTACCATGGTTATGGCCGCTGTCAATGTGGTTTTGCCGTGGTCAACGTGACCGATGGTGCCCACGTTGACATGGGGCTTGGTTCTTTCGAATTTTGCTTTTGCCATTTTTAATTGATCCTCCTTTGTCATAAAGATAGACAAAAAATATGCAAAAAGTAAAACAGCTAAAAGGTATTACAACGTATCCCGGCGTTTCATATTACGGATTGTGCGTTTGAATCCCTTGACCGGGATCGGCCGGCGACCCGCGCCCCGCCAAAGCTTGCTCTGGCTGTCGGGCTTAAAGCCACCTGGGTGACCTCTGACCTCCGCAAAAATGGAGCGGGTGATGGGAATCGAACCCACGCAGCCAGCTTGGGAAGCTGGAACTCTACCATTGAGCTACACCCGCACACAATCCTTGGTTGAAAGCCATTATATATTTTAATGCGAAGCAGAGGGTTTGTCAATTATTATTTCTTTTCCTCCAGATAGCGCTCCAGCTTGCGCTTCACGCGCTGCAGCGCATTGTCGATGGATTTTACATGCCTGTCCAGCTCCGCGGCGATCTCCTGGTATGATTTGCCCTTAAGATATGATGTCAACACTTCCCACTCCAGGTCGCTCAGCAGTTCTCCTATCTTGTTCTCTATGCTGTTGAAGTCCTCCTGGTTGATCACAAGCTCTTCGGGGTCACATATCCTGGCACATGACAGGACATCGAGCAGGGTGCGGTCGGATTCCTCATCAAAAATCGGCTTATTCAGCGAAATGTATGAGTTGAGCGGTATATGCTTCTGCCTGGTGGCCGTCTTTATGGCTGTGATGATCTGCCTGGTAATGCACAGCTCCGCAAAAGCTTTGAATGATGAGAGCTTATCGGATCTGTAATCACGGACTGCCTTGTAAAGCCCTATCATACCTTCCTGGATAATGTCCTCCCGGTCAGCTCCGATAAGGAAATATGACCGGGCTTTTGCCCTGACAAAGTTGCGGTACTTGTGGATCAGGTACTCCAAAGCTTCCATGTTGCCACTCCTGGCATCTTCCACCAGCTGTTCGTCGAGCATAGCATCATAATCGTTGTTATAATCACCTTTTGACGCTGCTCGCTCCACCCAAAATCACCTCAATGCTGAATTTGCCAATCATCAATGATTATACATTACATAATCTGCTTAAGTCAAGCCATCTATCTATTCTCAAGCGCTCCGAAGCCCTTATTTTTTCGGGTTCCTGAGCCTTTGCTGCCCGATATACAATTTATGGAACAAAAACTGCGGCCTGATACATCCTGCCGCAGAAGATATTATGCATACAATATATAAATCCATATATAGAAGACCGTAACAGTATGTCAGCCAATGCTTAGCTGTTATTCCGTCTCCAGCGCTCCAGTATCCTGATAGTTGCAGGGTCAGCCCAATCTCCCAGAGTGTTTGACTTGGGCCTGGGCTTTTCAAGATACTGGTCATCCATTTCCCTTTTGGCCTGCCTGACCCGCTCCAGCAGCTCCCTGGCAGACATCCTGACCGCGCCCCTGGACAAAACGATGGTTTGCTGCAAGGCATCCGAGGTAGCTACAGTCACCTGCATGTTCTTCTGTATGCTGTCCGTCCATCGCTCTATGTAGTGGTCAGCCGTCTCATTCTCACCGGTGTATACGACTTCCACTCCGCCGGCATATTCCGTCTTTTCCCGGCCTCCTTTTATCATATGAGCATCGAAAACCACAATTACCCTGATGCCCCTGTAGCCCTGATAATCCTGCATGATATCCAGCAGGAGCCTTCTTGCTTCCTCCAGGCTGTATCCGGCTGCCTTTTTAAGCTCAGGCCAGGAGTTTATGATATTGTAACCATCAATTAGCAGAATCTCTTCCAAACCCCTCAGCCCATCCTCTCTGTCTGACCACCTCATACATCAAGACTCCCGCCGCAACCGATGCGTTGAGGGATTCCACCCTTCCCCTCTGCGGTATGCTCACAAGAAAATCGCATTTCTCCTTTACCAGTCTGCCTATTCCCTCGCCCTCGCTGCCTATCACCAAAGCAATGGGGCCTGTCAGGCTCTGGCGGGTGTAGCCTGCTCCCTCCATATCCGCGCCGGCCACCCACACGCCCTTTTGCTTGAGCTCCTCAAGGGCTGATGCTATATTCGTAACCTTGGCCACCGGGAGGTACTCCACCGCTCCGGCAGACGCCTTTATCGCCGCAGGGGTGAGGCCTACCGACCGCCGCTTCGGAATGACCACTCCATGAGTCCCGCAGCATTCCGCAGTCCGGATGATCGCTCCCAGGTTGTGAGGATCGGTTATCCCGTCAAGTACGATGATAAAGGGGTCCTCTCCCTTATCCGCAGCCCTTTCCAGCAGATCATCCAGGGTAGCGTAGGAGTAGGGTGTCACAAAGGCAACTACTCCCTGATGGGCACCTGACTGGCACAGCTCATCCAGGCGCTGCCTGTCCACCTCCTGTATAACGATCTTCCTTTCCCTCGCCCGCTTTATGATCTCCCGTACAGAGCCCTCGCTGCTGCCCCTGGCTATCAGGAGCTTCTCTATGGTTCTGCCGGATTTAAGGGCTTCAAGCACCGGGTTTTTGCCCTCGATACGGTTCTCTATGAATTCCTGGGGCTCTGCCTCATACTCCCTGAAAGCCTTCTCACCCGGGCCCTGCTTTGCAGCAGATGCCCTGCCGGGCTTGCCTGTCGGAGATTTTCCTGCCTTGCTCCCGGCAGCTTTATCACCTATATGTTGTCCCGCGTATCTTTTGCTCTTTGCCATAGATCATCCTCCGATACATGTGTTGAAAATCCCTTACTCACTCATTATCTGCTTTTGCATCCAGCACATACCCGATTATCTGGCAGATCCTCTCCTCCCGGCCTGTAAGGTACAGGTAGCCGAGCAGGGATTCAAAGCCTGTTGCCCAGCGATACTCTGTGACATCTGCATTTTTGGGGATAGTGCCTGACTTTGCGTTCCTGCCCCGCCTTACTATGTACTTCTCATCCTCGCTGAGCAAATCTTCAATGTCGTGCAGGGTCTCCGACTGGGATGCTGCTTTTACAAACCCTATGGCTTTGACGTGAAGCCGGTGGACCGGTACGTCATAGGCATGTATCAGGTATGTACGAACAAACAGGTCATATATGGTATCCCCTATGTAGGCCAGTACAAGGGGGTGCATCCTGCGCACGCTGGCTTCATCCAATATCCTGCCTGTCCTTTTTTGAATGCATTCAAGCATCAGATCCAATAAAAACCACTCCAATATCATAGTCCCGTCCTATGGCAGCAGGTCTCTGCCGCCCAGCACCTTGTAAGGCAGCCTGCAGCCATTGAACAGGGCGAACCTTCTAAAGCAGTCGTCCAGGTCGGATTTGAGCTTATTGGTGACCCTCACCCCATCCTCAAGCCATATGTTTTTGATGAGGAGGGTCCCTTCCTTCCTTTGGTTCACCGGCTCAACCCTGCCAATCAGCCTGTCCCCTGAAAGGATGGGCAGCACATAGTAGCCATACTTCCTCTGGGGCTCAGGCGTGTACACCTCCCACCTATAGTCGAATCCGAACAGGGCATTGATCAGCTTTCTGTCCCACAGGATGTTGTCAAGAGGAGCCAAAAGCTCCGTGCGCCCTTTCAGCTCGGGTTCTTCAAGGACTTTTGAAATCAAAGCCTCATCCTCAGAGCAGCAGTACAGCATGTCCTTTATGCCTTCGACCCTGACCTCCCTTATGCTGCCGTCCTGGAGCAGGGCTTTGAAAACCTCGTTGCACTTCCCGGCCTTGAAATCGCTGATAAATAGGAAGGCATCCGAGGCCCTGTTCCAGAGAAGGCCGACCGCCGATATCCTGCGCAGGACTCTCCATTTGAGATGATCAAGCTCGGTCCTGTTGGGATCTTCGGCCTTTATGAGTTCAGGCGGGAGATGGTCCTCTGCAAGGGCATAATACTTGGTATTGCCCTTTTTGTGGAGGATGATCAGGTCGCCCCTGAAATACATGGTCTCAAGGGCTGCCCTGGAAAGCTTCGTGCTGCTCCAGTACCAGTCCACCTTTTGATCCAGCTCAAGGTCCCTGGAAGACACATATCCCCTTTCCCTGATCACGGACCTGATATGATCGACCACAGCTTCGACTTCATCCAGGCTGCGTGTATTTTCAGAAAATGACCTTCGCATGCGGCTGAAGTACTTCCAGTCATCAACACTTATGATGGCAAGGTTTTTGTCAAAATAATCAAGGAGCTTTCTGTCCGTATATAAAAGCTCATAAAGCATCTGCCTGGTGAAGCCCTTCACCCTTGACTGAAGCACCAGCTCGGGATTCTTGCCGCATATGTCGATAGGATCGAATTGAATGCAGCCGGCCTGCCGGACAAATGCAAGCACACCCTCCTTGCCTTCAAACCGGTAATCACCGATCAGCCCGTGCTTCAACAGGATAAAATGCCTGGCCTGCTTGTTCGTAAGGCTATACATTGTTCTGCACCCTGCCTTCCAGCCAGGCGATGATGTTGTCAAAGGCGATGTCTGCCCGCCGCTCCAGGGCTTCCTTTGTTGCAAAGGCCACATGGGGCGTCAGTATGGTGTTTGGCGCACCAAGCAGGCAATAATCCTCCGGCAGGGGAGGCTCCATATCGAATACATCGATGCCAGCGCCTGCAATGCTGCCCCTGTTCAAAGCATCCGCAAGGGCTGCATTGTCAACTACCGGGCCCCTGGCGGTGTTTATGAGCAGGGCTGTCTTCTTCATAAGCTTAAGCTTGTCAGCTTTTATGAGCCCTCTGGTGCTGTCATTCAGAGGTACATGCAGGGTGACGATATCGCTTTCCATCAATAATGTGTCAAGGTCGGTATACTCTGCGCCAAGCGCCTTGACCTCGGCCCTTTCACTGCGGCTGCAGGCTAAAATCCTGAGCCCGAAGACACGGCCTATCTCGGCGACCCTCGTGCCGATTGCTCCGGTACCTACGATGCCCAGGGTTTTGCCCCACAAGTCAAAGCCTATGAGACCATCCTTGGTCCCGCCCTGCCTTACCGCCGAGTCGCATTTCACTATATTTCTAAGGAGGGCAAAAATGAGCCCGAAGGTCAGCTCTGCCACCGACTGGGTCGAATATCCTGCTGCGTTGCATACGACTATGCCCCGCTCCCTGCAGGCTTCCAGGGCTACATGGTCCACTCCGGTAAAGGCTACGGAGATCATTTTCAAATTCGGGCACCGCCTTATGACCCCTGCGCCAAGGGGCATATTGGCTATGATCACCGCATCGGCATCAAGAGCCCGGCGGCACAGGTCCTCTTCATCTCCCGGCCTGCGATCATAGGCAACGAGCTCATGGCCTTTTGCATTGATGCCCATTGCCAGCCGGTCCAGCTTTTCATCGCTTATCCCCAGGGGCTCAAGCATGACTATCCGCATCAGTATCCATCCTTTCAGCTCCTAAATGCGCTTAACCAACTTACAGCTTTTTGAACTCTATCTTTTTGAACAAAACAAGTCCGACTAAATTATACCATAGGCTATGCATATATTTTACCTTGATCATGCAAAAATGCTATAATACAAGCAGAATATCTGCTTTCAAATGGATAAAGCGAGAGATCATGCCTTATGGGGGGTGCTGACATGAGCAAATGGTGGCAGGAGCGGGTGGTATATCAGATCTACCCTCGCAGCTTCCAGGATACGAACGGTGACGGCATCGGCGATATACCCGGCATCATATCCCGGCTGGACCTGCTGAAGGACCTGGGTATAGGAATCATATGGCTGAGCCCCGTGTACCCTTCGCCCAATGCCGACTACGGCTACGACATAAGTGACTACAAGGGGATCCACCCGGACTTTGGCACGATGGCCGACATGGAGAAGCTCATAGCTGAGGCGGAAAAGCGGGATATAAAAATAATAATGGACCTTGTCATAAACCATACCTCCGATGAGCATCCCTGGTTCCAGGCAAGCCGCGACAAGGCCAGCCCTTACAGGGACTATTACATCTGGCGTCCCGGCAGGGAAAGCCCAGGGCCTGGCAGGCAGGGCAAGCCGCCGAACAACTGGACGAGCTTCTTCGGAGAAGGAGCCTGGGAGTACGACGAAAAGAGCGGCGAATACTACCTCCACCTGTTCGCCAAAAAGCAGCCTGACCTGAACTGGCATAATCCCAAGGTCTTCGAGGAAGTCAAGGACATAATGAGGTTCTGGCTGGACAAGGGCATAGCGGGCTTTCGCTGCGATGTGATAAACATCCTGTATAAGACCAGCCTGAAGGACGGCAGGAAAAAGCTTGCCCTGACCGGCAGCGAGTATTACCTTTCCCAGGAGGGCACCCACGAGATACTGAGAAGGCTGCGCCGGGAGGTCCTTGACAGCTACGACTGCTTCACCGTGGGGGAGACCGTATTCGTAACTACGGAAACGGCAAAGGACCTGTGCGGGCAGGACCGCGGGGAGCTTGACATGATTTTCTCCTTCGAGCATATGGAAACGGACCAATATTTTGTGAAATGGTTCAAAAGGAAATTCCACGCCGGACGTTTTGCAAGGACGATCACAAAATGGCAGCAGGCCATTGACTGGAACGCCAACTACCTTGAGAACCACGACCAGCCCAGATGCGTTTCCCGGTTCGGCGACGACGAAAAGTTCTGGGACAAATCGGCAAAGCTGCTCTGTATCCTTCTTTTGACCCTTAAGGGCACGCCCTTTATATACCAGGGTCAGGAGATCGGCATGACCAACTTTGATTTCACAAGCATGGATGAGATCAGGGACGTAGAATCCCACAACATATACCGTCTTGCTGAGAAGCTGCATTTTCCGGCGAGAGTGCGGTGGAACATGATAAGGGCCACCTCCAGGGACAATGCCCGTACGCCCATGCAGTGGGACGCAGGGCCCGGGGCGGGCTTTACCGCCGGAGAGCCCTGGCTGGGCATAAATAAAAACCATGAGGTCATAAACATGGCAGCCCAGCTTGATGATCCTGCTTCAATCAGGTCCCTGTACAAGGCAATGATACGTATCCGCAATATGAGCGACATCCTGAAGTATGGCAGCTTTGAGCCCTTGAAGATAACTAGGCGGCTTTTCGCCTACAAGCGGGTATTGGACGGCAAAGCCCTGACTATCCTTCTGAATTTCTCATCCTCCTGCGTTAACACAGGCTTCACAGGCGAAGCGCTCCTCTCGAACTATGCAGACAAGTTTGACACAGATGCCCTGGACAGGCCTGGCACAGCCTTTGCCGGAAGGCTCAGACCCTGGGAAGCGGTTATCCTGAAGGCAGGTGATGCCCGATGATCGATCATCGCGACGGCGTATTCCGCCTGACGACCGCAAATACGAGCTATTGGTTCCGCGTGACCCGATATGGCCACCTTGAGCATGTCTACTATGGTGAAAGGCTCCAGGACCAGCCCATAGACGGGCTCCTGCTGAAGCGAACCGCCATGACAGGGACCAGCATAGCCTATGACCCGTCGGACCCCAACTATTGCCTGGACAATATCCCCCTTGAATGGTCAGGCATTGGCCGGGGCGATTACCGCCATTCCCCCGCCGAGCTGAAGATGCCCGACGGCAGCTTTGTCAATGACTTTGTATACAAGTCCCACAGGATACTGCCCGGCTGCATGCCCGCTGAGACCCTGCCAACGGCCTACGGCAATGAGGATGAGTGCCGGACCCTGGAGCTCACTATGATGGATGGATCCAACGATGTGGTCCTGCTCCTCTACTATACTGTCTTTTACTCAGCCAATGTAATAACCCGCAGGGCAGTCCTTAAGAATGTAAACACCAGGCCCCTTGTCATAAGGCGGCTCATGAGCATGATGACGGACCTGCCGGACAAAGGTTTTCATATGATAACACTGGATGGCGGCTGGATAAAGGAAGCCCACCGCCATGAAAAGCCTGTCCAGTACGGCATGTATGTGAACTCATCCACCACCGGCAACAGCAGCAACCGCCACAATCCCGGTTTCCTGCTGGCGGCAAGGTGTACGGACGAGCTGCACGGACCTGTTTACGGCTTTAACCTCATCTACAGCGGCAACCACTATGGAGCTGTGGAAAAGAGCAGCCAGGACATAATCCGGGTCATGCTCGGGATAAACCCCCACTGCTTTGAGTGGATCCTGAAAGAGGGCGAGGCCTTTGAGACCCCCGAAGCCGTGATGACCTACTCTAGCGGCGGCTTAAACGGCATGAGCCATAACTTCCATGACTTTGTGAACAATCACATTGTCAGGGGCGAGTGGAAAAACAAGGAGAGGCCTGTGCTCATAAACAGCTGGGAAGCCTATTTTTTTAAGTTTACCCAGGGCAGGCTGCTAAGGCTGGCCCGCCGTGCAAGGCGCCTCGGTATCGAGCTCTTTGTTCTGGACGACGGCTGGTTTGGCAAACGCGACAGCGACAATGCCGGCCTTGGGGATTACAATGTGAACAGAAAGAAGCTGCCCGGCGGCATAGCCGGACTGGCAAGGCGCATCAAGCGTATGGGCATGGACTTCGGCCTCTGGTTCGAGCCGGAGATGGTCAATCCCGACAGCGGCCTCTACCGGGCCCATCCCGAATGGGCTGTGAAGGTGCCGGGGAAAGAGCCGGTGCTCGGTCGCAACCAGCTGGTGCTGGACCTGTGCAATCCGGATGTAAGGGATCATATAGTAGCTTCTGTGGGCAAGATCCTCGATGAAGCAGGCATATCCTATGTAAAGTGGGACATGAACCGCCATATCGCCGAAGCCTTCTCCCCCTGCATCGAAAGCCAGGGCGAGTTTTTTCACCGATACATACTCGGGCTGTATGACATACTAAAAAGGATATTCGGACCCAGGCCCCATATCCTGCTGGAGACCTGTGCCTCCGGCGGCAACCGCTTTGACCTGGGCATGCTTTGCTTTTCGCCCCAGATCTGGGCCTCTGATGACACTGATCCCATCGAAAGGCTCAAGATCCAGGGCGGGCTCAGCCTGTTTTATCCCCTCTCTGCCATGGGCGCCCATGTCTCAGCCGCTCCCCACCAGCAGACCCTAAGGGACACGCCCCTGTCCACCCGGTTCAACGTGGCAGCCTTTGGCTGCCTGGGCTATGAGCTCGACCTGAAATACCTGTCCTTTGTCGAAAGGCGTGAGATCAAAAACCAGATCGCCTTTTACAAAAGGTACCGCAGGACCTTTCAATACGGCCGGTTTTACAGGCTGCCCTACGCTAAAGGCAACAAGGTCCTCTGGCAGTGTATGGACGGGGACGGATCAAGAGGTATCGCCCTCTTTGCCCAAACCCTTTCAAGCGCAAGCGAGGGCTATGACTACCTGCCCCTTGCTGGCCTTGACAGAGAAGCCAACTACAGGGTGACCACCCGGCCTCAGAGCTTATTCATAAAGAGGTTTGGCGGGCTGGTCAAGCATATCATGCCCGTGACCCTGGACCCCGACGGCATGATCCTCCGTACGGCGAACAGGTACTACTGCCTGACCGACTGCGTAGAAGCCTATGAAGGCAAGGGCGATCTGCTGATGCAGGGCATCAGGCTCAACAACCAGTTCATCGGCTCCTACTACAACCCGCAGACAAGGCTGCTGGGAGACTTCGGCTCCAATCTGTATATTATCGAAAGACTATAAATGTCATCAAATAGCTGTAAGCAGCCTTTTTAATTGATAAAGATCAGGCATAAAGGAATATATGCCGGCGATGGCGAATTAGTATAATTGCCTGGCTGACCTGCCGGGCGTACCGTATTTAACCAAGCGTTAAACAAGCAATGAAGGGGGCAATCATATTGATGGGTACTGACAGGCGCAACATGATCAATTTCGGCCTCGGCACCATTGGCAGGGACATGATATATACCTTGGTGAGCATGTTCCTAGTGGTGTATCTGACCGAGGTATTGAGCATTCCTGACCGTACATTGTGGTGGATCAACCTGATATTTACCCTGGGCCGTGTATATGATGCCGTAAACGACCCGGCAATGGGCTTCATAGTCGACAATACCAGGACCAGGTTTGGCAAGTTCAAGCCTTGGGTAGCGGTCGGGGCTGTACTGACCTGCTTTGCTGTAGTCCTCATGTTTACAGACTTCGGCCTTACAGGCTCAAAGTATGTCATATCCTTTGCCATCATCTATCTTTTCTGGGAAGTTGCTTTTTCAGCCAATGATATCGCCTACTGGTCCATGCTGCCCGCTTTGAGCATGGATCAAAAGCAGCGTGAGAAAATCGGCGCCTTTGCGAAGATATGCGCCAACATCGGCCTTTTTGCCGTCGTTGTCGGCATAATCCCCATAACCAAGGCACTGGCAACAGTTACAGGCGACCTTAAAACCGCATACACCCTCTTTGCAGCCATTCTTGCCGTGCTGATGCTTGGCGGCCAATGTATCACCCTGTTTGGCGTGAAAGAGCATAAGGAGGTCTTTAAAGAAGAAGATAAGACCAGCCTGCGGGAAATGTTCACAGTGATTTTCAAGAATGATCAACTCCTGTATACAGCAATATCCATGTCCTTGTTCATGATCGGCTACGTCACGACAACCAACTTCGGGGTATATTTCTTCAAGTACGCCTACCGTAATGAGGATATGTACTCGATATTCGCCCTTATTCTTGGTGTGACGCAGATCATAGCCCTGGCAGTATTCCCGCTCTTCAGCAAAAAATATGCCCGGAGGACCCTTTATGCCGCGGCAACGGCCCTGGTGATAGCAGGCTATGTGATCTTTTTCTTCGCCCCCATGCATATGGCCTTTATAGGGACTGCAGGTATCCTGCTTTTCCTGGGCCAGGCCTTTATCCAGCTATTGATGCTGGTGTTCCTGGCTGACTGTGTTGAATACGGCCAGTGGAAGCTTGGCAAGCGCAATGAGAGCATCACCTTTGCCATACAGCCCTTCATCAACAAGCTGGGTGCAGCCCTGGCCGGCGGAATAGTGCTCTCCACCGCAATAATCTCAGGCATTAATGAAGCAGTCACTCCCGATGATGTGACCCCCCAGGGGCTCCTCATCATGAAGATAGCAATGCTGATAATCCCGCTCATCCTTATCCTGGCCGGATATCTTGTATACAAGTATAAGTTCAGAATCGATGAAAATTTGTATAAACAAATTGTGGCAGATCTCAAAGAGCGTGGAGACATCAATCTATAGTGCAAACGCCCAGAGGCTGCTGCGCATTGAATAATTAATGCTCTTTCAGCAGCAGCCTCGAACATCAATCAAGCGATAATACAACAATATCACCATCCTGAATGTTTCTATCGCATTTAGTGACCACTAAATCTTCAGGGTTAATGCCATCTGTCACCTCTACAAATCTGTCTTCTGATATTCCCAGCTTCACAGGTATCTTTTTTACTCTGTGTTTCAGCCCGAAGTAATTGACTTCATCGTAGACAATATAAACATATTTTCCGTCTATTACAGATGCTTCTTCAATAAAAAGTCTTTTTTTTGTACCGATAATCAACTCCACAAGTATATTGTCGTATTCGATATAGGATATTTGCTTACTGTTAACTATATAGCAACTACCATTTTTTCGTTCCAATGTGCAAACTGAAACGTCAATATTATCCGCTTTGGAGCATGTTACACGACAGAAAATATCATTGTCATCTGTATCTTCAGCTATGACAGTATCATCGAAATATAGATTTCCATCTGCATCCAATGATAAATCCTCATCCTTCAATTCTATAGTTACAGATATAGTTTTTTCTAATGGCTTAGATACATCAACTTTGGGATTTATATGATAAAACAAAGTCTTTGAGAAAAAAGTAATAAATAGCATTAGTGAGAAATATATAATCAGTGATTTACCTTTAAGATTTCTTAAAGTCATAACGCAAACCTCTCTCACCATTTCATTTTCCCTAGACTGCTAGCAATAAACTCCTTGTATAGAAAGAACATAATGCATACCGGTGTAATATATATCACAGCAGCACTAGAGGTCAACTCAGGAAGTTCTTTAATTAGATCAGCGAAAACTAAAGACAGGGGGTAAAGGTTTTTGTTTGCTAAAAAAATATAAGGTTGTTCAATTAAGTTCCAGCACTCAGCAAAGGTTACTATCATAAGGGCGGCTATGGCAGGCTTTGACACAGGTACAACTATTCGCAGAAGGATATTGATCACTGAATTGGTTTCTAAACGTGCTGACTCTATGATCTGATCGGGAAATGACAAGAAATACTGCCTTAACAAAAAAACCGAAAAAGAGCTGAATGCAGCAGGTAGTATAATGCTCCAGATTGTATTCAGTAAACCTAAATCCCTCAACTGAATATAATTAGGGACTAATGTCACCTGGAAAGGCATCATCATAATTATTATGTATAGGAAAAGCAGCATATCCCTTCCGCGGAACTGAATCTTGGCAAGCACAAAAGCAGCAGGAACAGCGACCACCACCGTCATAGCTGTTATAATAAAAGCATATAGTACACTATTCCAGAAGAATATAAAGAACCGGTAATTTTCAACCATTAGCATATAATACTGTTTGAAAGTGACCCGCCATGGTATGAGAGTAATTCCATATTGCCCTGTTATATACCTTAGATTGAACTCTTTAGCACCCATAAAAGAAGTTGATATGATCCAGATTATAGGATAGAGGAATATAGCAGCAGAAAAAATAACAAAACACAACCTTACTGCACTAGTTAATCTTCGCATATACTGCAGCCTCCTGCTCAATAATTCCAAAAATGCTTGTCTGCCTTATGTGCCAAAGCTACGATTACATATACAATCAATGAAAAAATAATTGCCCCCGATGATAAATAGTGATAGTTAAGCTTAAAAAAATGATTGTTCATAAAGTATTGAAGTGTATAGGCATAATCAGGCGGGTAAGGCGTTCCATATAATAAAAATACTCTCCTTAAAAATCTTGAATGAGTTTACTATACTTATAACAACCGTGTAAAAAATAACTGGCATAGCCAATGGAAGAGTAATGAACTTAAATCTTACATATGAATTTGCGCCATCAATTGCTGCTGCTTCCTGTATTGAATTATCGATCCCGGTAATGGCAGCGGTCGTTAAAACAATGTTAAATCCGGCATATTTCCATATATATATCAAATATAGCGGGAGGTTCATGATTATATTGCTCCCAGTAGCAGCTAGTGCTTTTGCTATATCAGTATATTCCCCGAATACGATGCGCCATAATAAAATTATTGATGAGGTAGGCAGCAATACTGGCAAAATGAAAGCCCAATCATAAATATCATGTTTTACTCCGGATAGTAAAAACGATATTACAACCGAAAATATTACTATACTACTGACAGAAACCGCCGTGAAAAGCAATGTATTTCTTAGCGCCATTATGTAATATTTATTACCAATTACAGTAATGAAGTTATCCATACCGACAAATCTTCTGCTTAAGGTACCATCTGTTACAGCATAATAAAATGTTTTGCAAAGGGGCAGAAAATAGAATAATATGACTCCCAGCAAGCTTGGAATAATCAATAACAGCATTTTTTTATGATATTTCATAGGATCATCTCCATCATTCGTTCAGCCCCATCTCCAAATCCCTCTCTATACGCGCAATAGCCTCATCCATAGAGATCTTTCCCTCAAAGTAATCCCATATAGTGCTGTATAAAGCATCAGTATCAAATAAAGGTATATGGCATTTTCCATGGGCATAGATATTGTACAGATCCTCAAATACTGTCAAATTTATATTACGACCTGTGTAGACCTCTTTATTTTTAAATAAAAACGGAGGTACCGGTTTTTCCAGTATAGTCTTCGCTACTGCTTCTACATATGTCATTGCCGCATCCTTGTTCTTGCAATTCCTGTTTATAATCATAAAGGTAAGCAGGGTATAATTTACATCCTGATCTTTTTCATCCCAGTAAGGCTCTGGAACAATTCTCACTTCATCGGACAAATCTTTAAATTGGAAATCCAACTCATGCCTAAACAGCATAAGCTCATCATTGTACACAAGGCTGTCAGGATTTAAATGCTCACGTCCTGATGCATTTCTAAATGGGAACAAATCAAATCGTTCATCACCTGTATACCTTTTTTCGAAATAAAGGTAATCCCTGAACATTTCGGTGTTACAGTTTATGCTCCCATCCTCAGAATACATATAGAAATCCAGCCACCTTTTTAGCCTGTTGCTATTGTAAGGAAAAGGCCATACCTCATAATTGTTGCAAACTGCAGGGTCTTTAGCTATTTTTTTGATGTTATCCATAAACACTGCATGTGATTTAAACATATCCGGACTGTAGCCGGCCTTCTCCATATTTTTCTCGTTGTATAATATTACGTTGGCTTGATTATGTATAGGTAAAGCCCATATCTCAGTATCTTTCGCATAGCAAAGCTGATTTATATAATCAAAACAACTGTTAATATATTCTGTTATACCCGTGGATGGTTTTATCGGCCCATATGCTGCCTTATCCCTGATTTTCCACATCAAATCCAGCCCTGAGTGCATCAAATAGATATCGGAGTCCTCTTTATCAGCTAGAATAGCCGTAATTAACTGATCATAATTGCTATACTTTTCAGTTATAGGCACCTTAAGCGTGCCGATGCCTGTTTTCGATCTGACTGCACTTTCATCAAGAGTGCGCAAGGATTCATACGCTCCCAATACTTTAAGTACAACACCATCATAGTTCTTATTATAATTGTTGTTATTATTTTTCCCCGAGCTGCTGTCTTCATCTCCAATAGTATAACGAGCAATTTTATAAGTATTTTCTTCATCCTGGCCGCTGGTGCAATAAGTAAAGCTATATATTTTCTTGTCATGGTATATCAACATATCCGCACTTAATATCAGTTGATCTTTGCTCAACAGAAAGCACTTGCCGTCAGTAAGCCTTTTGAGCATTAAAGCCCGATTTTGAATGTCATAATAGTAAAGCTCTGTCAATTCGTAAATAGTTAAATATAAACTTTTACGACTGTTTGTTCCATTATACATTACTTCTAGAGATGCCAAACTTAAGAATTTCTTAATGATTTCTTACAAATTTCTTGCATCCTGTCAGTATAAGCTTCATTAAATAAATAGCCCGTATAATATACCTTGCCAATAATCTTAAGAAATTCTTAAGAATTTTATCCACTTTTTCTTAAGAATATAGTTGTATAGTATGCATCGGATGACCAAAGAAACCGTTTATATATGTTATAATCAGGAAAGGAAGGTGGGGATATGCGTTGACAAAGCCATGTGTTCTGGTAGTTGATGATGACAGGGACATAGTCCAGGCCATAGCCATAAACCTGGAAAAGGAGGGCTACGAGGTACTAAAGGCCTATGACGGTTTGCAGGCTCTTGACATAGTGACCGCCAGAGATCTTCAGCTCATCATAATAGATATCATGATGCCCAGGCTCGACGGCCTGTCAGCCGTTATGAAGATAAGGCAGGACAAGAACATACCCATCATAGTGCTGTCGGCTAAATCCGAAGACACCGACAAGGTCCTGGGCCTGTCCATTGGTGCCGATGACTACATAACCAAGCCCTTCAATCCCATGGAGCTTATGGCCAGGGTTAAGTCCCAGCTGCGCAGGTATATGATGCTGGGTGATATAAACAAAAGCAGGAACGGCAACATCATCAGGACCGGAGCACTGGAGTTCGACCCGGATACATATTCCGTCACCCTCGATGGCGAGCCTGTCAGCCTCACTGCAACTGAAATGAAGATCATGGAGCTTCTGATGAAAAACCTGGGCCGCATATTTCCCGCAGAGGAGATCTATGAACGTGTGTGGGGTGAAACAGCCTTCAATGCTGAAAATACTGTGATGGTACATATAAGGCGGATACGGGAGAAAATCGAGATAAATCCAAAGGAACCCAAATATCTGAAGGTGGTGTGGGGCATTGGATATAAGATTGAAAAGCTATAAGCAGGTTCTGGCATGGCTCTGCTCTATACTTGGCATCTTCCTGATCATCGTTTCTTCAGTTACTCTCATAGGCTATTTTAGAGATAATGCCTACAGCCTGTATGATGTCAACGAAATATTCACGGTCGACCTGAAAGAAAGAAAGGCATTCAAGGAGACCCTAACGGACCTGTTCGAGCTCCTGCTGGATGCCCATTACAGCAATTCATCCAATATCATCCTGCTTAAGGCTGAAGGAGACAACCTGCTTTATTACTCATACTATCCAAAGACAGGCGCCTTGTACACCAATATGAGCTATGAACCGACCTTCCCCAAGACCGGGACGGAAATGCCCAGGGGCTATGATTACTGCCTGTACTTCAATGGAAGAAGCTTTCTTGCCCAGAACAGGGACAAGCTTGTCGATGTGTACGACAGTACAGAAGGGTACGAATACAGGCTCCTTAAGTACGACAGCCGGCTATATGAAGAGGATGAACACAATCGGGCGGAAAGCATCCGGATCATGCTGCTGGTAAAAGAGGACATCGACTCCGGCATCGAGGACAGCCGGCTCGCAGAACTGAAACGAAAAGAGCATGAGGTCAAGACGGTCGTTCAAAACTGTATTGCTTCAGCCATCCTGGGCATCTTGCTGCTGGCTACAGCCATTGGGACACATAGAAGGGTAGCTGCATTCAATAAAAGGATCGTCAGCATCGTGTCAAAAATAAACCTGGAGGCCAAGCTGCTGACCCTCCTGGCCCTTACTGCCCTGTTTGACCTGGTCAACCGGTCAGGCTCTCCCCGTGGAGCAAAAGCTGCGGTTTGTATCCTCCCTGTCTGGTGGGCCTGTTATCTGCTGGCGGACCTTGCCCGCAATAAAGGCGGATTTTTCGTAAACAGCTATGCATACATCCAGGCATCAAGGCTGCAGAACTACTGGGTAAAGCAGCCCTTGTCCAAGGCACTGGCAATGAAGGTAAGCCTTTTTGCATTGACCGAAGCATTGCTGGCAGGTGCCGGACTGTTCCTGTATATCCTTATAACAGGAGCCGGGGATCAGGCTCTCAGCTCCTCTGTCACGTTGTATGTCCTGCTGGCCGCGATCACAGCTGCATTTTTCTATGCTGCCTGGCAGGGCCTGGACAGATGTATCCGGTTCATCAATGGATTGACCAGGATCACGAAGCAGCTTGAGCTTGTCAAAAACGGGGACTTTGAGACAAAGCTGAAGCTTGACCGGGATACGATCCTGTATCCTGTTGCTGAAAACCTCAACTGCATCCAGGACGGCATGAACAAGACCCTGCAGGAGATGCTGAAGAGCGAGCGCACCAAGGTAGAACTCATAACCAATGTATCCCATGACCTGAAAACTCCCCTGACGTCCATAATCAGCTATATCGACCTCCTGGACAAGGAGACCGGCCTGCCGGACCATGTCAGGGATTATATCAATGTGCTCAAAACCAAATCCGACCGGCTCAACCGGCTGATACAGGATCTGTTCGACTTGTCCAAGGCGACCTCCGGTGAGATCAAGCTGGATATAAAGACCCTCGACCTTGGCAGGCTTGTAGAACAGGTCATGGCAGACACCTCCGACAGTATCCGGGCATCAAGCCTTGATTTCCGGGTCAGCACCCCTGAAAGGACGGTGTATATCTCCGGCGACAGCAACAAGCTGTACAGGATACTCATGAACCTTTTGCACAACGCCTTGAAGTTCACAATGCCGGGTACCCGGGTCTATGTAGATGTTACAGACGACAATGAATGGGGTATAGTAGAGATAAAAAATATAGCGAACTATGAGATGGACTTCAATGAAAATGACATCCTCGAACGATTCGTAAAGGGTGATAAATCCCGCTCCACAGAAGGGTCCGGCCTTGGGCTGGCCATAGCAAAATCCTTTGCCGAGGCAGGCGGAGGCAGCCTCAGGGTAGAAGTCGACGGAGACCTGTTCAAGGCCATCCTGGCCATACCGAAAGCGGCGTTAATAGTCCCCCGCAAGAGCGACGAAAGCTATGCTATGGACCAGGTAGCAACAGCCCTGGCTTTGGAATAACCTAAGTATTATCGAAAGATAGATTCTCTTGTTTATCGAAAATCTCTTAAGACCTTTTGACATAGCAGAATCGGCTGATTTACCGGTTCTGCGTTTTTTATTCTCGAAGCTTGGATATGCCCGGGCACATTGATTTGTATCTTGAATTTTAGCGTATAGGATATACTATTTCTAAGCGATATAGGTTTTGATCATTTCAGATAAAAGGAGGATCCTTCATGGACAATCCCAATATTGAGACCCTGAACAAGCTGCTCAGGGGCGAGCACATGGCCATCGGCGCCTATGAAAGCGTGATCCCATCCCTTGAGCCCCAAACCAGACAGGAGCTGAGCAGCATACTCAAAGACCACAAGCAGCACGCCATGGAGCTTGCTGACCGCATAGCCGCCCTGGGCGGCATACCCGATGAAGCAACCGGGATACCGGGCTTTATGTCACGTACGAAGCTCAAGGCTGAAAGCATGGTCAGGGACGAGAAAAGCATGCTGCAGAAGCTTTATGACGGAGAAGACCAGGGTATCGCCGCAGTCGAGGAGATCATCAGGGGCAACCTCGATGCCGACAGTCATATGCTGGCCAAAAAGATACTGCGCACTGACCACGACCACCTGAAAAAGCTCCAGCAGCTTATCGCAGAAAGAGAAAAGCATTAGCCTGTTAAATATGCATGATGCAGCGCTAGCCGGAAAACTCCGCATGATCCAGCAGGTCGGCACATAAGATAAACATCACGAAAGCGGATATCATGCAGACGATAGAGTAAGGCAGCATGCACAGGTGATCCAACCCAGACGGCAGCAAAACAGCCGTTATCACAGCCGATCCAATAGCCGGAAGCATAATGACGAGCAACAAGGCCGAACCGAGTATCCCTCTTAGAAGCAGGGCCGGCTGTCCCCCCAGCACCCTGTGGGACACGACAGCCATCCCTGTATATACAGCTCCGGTGGCTGCGTATGCAAGGGCCAGGAATAGGGCATCAACAGGATCCGTGCCACCGGAGGCAGCAAATACCGTGAATATGACCACGGCATCCGTGCATGGCTTTACAAACGAAACCACAGATCCAGCCAGGAGCTTCTTGTAGGATCTCTCCGGTATCAAATAGAGATAAGGCTTGGTCAGCTCGGTCTTCAAAGGGCCGGTCCTTGCCGTGAAATACTGAAGATAGGTCAGGAGGGCAAAAGCTATGTATTTACCGGCTGCAAAGCCTTGGAAGGCCTTCGCGGTTACAAAAGCCGTTAAAGCGGCTACGATGGTGAAGCCATTGACAAAGGGGAGCCTGTTGCTGCGAGTGGCCTCCAGTATCTGCCTATAGGCTATAGCGGCTGCTCCGGCGCTTTTAAGGCCCTTCTCTGCATCCTTTATCCGGACCTTCTTCCGGGCCTTGCCGGTATAATTCTTGTTCTCCAGTGCGGCGAGTCTTAGCTTGTAGTTGTGCTCAGTGGAAACGAGTACTTCTTCATAGTAATCTGCCCTGCCCTGGGCCAGGTATGCCAGTATGGCAGCGCCCGAGGCTGCAAACAGGGCAAGGGACATGGCCATTTTCCAGGCACTGCCCCGGACAACTCCCTTGAAAAACATCAGGGCCCATCCACCCATAGGCAGACATTCAAACCACAAACCGTCAAGCACCCGGTCAACAGTCGTTTCAATGCCCTGCCCATGCTGCCGGTGTATATTGAGCACCACCAGCAGCAGGCCAATCAAGGCTGCTATGGCTATAGTTCTGACACCGGCCCTGCGTCTGCTGTCCCCATGACAGAATACATACACGGCGATGGAAACAAGCTGGCCAAACATCAGCATCATTATGTAAATGAGAAATAAGGCTGATATTTCCTTTGCCCCATAGCCAAAGCCGGATCTGAGATTCCCTACCTGGTACAGGATGAACAAGGAAGCAGCCAGGGTCTTGCCAAAGGTGCTGACCAGGCCGTAAAGCAGTATTTTCTTCGGTGAGATGGGAGCCGGAAACAAAAGGCCTGCATCAGCCATGGAAAAAAGGGTCGATCCAGTAGACAGGCCGGAGTTGATATACAGGCCAAAAAACAGCAAGCCTACTGCTACTATGATCAGAAAGAGGATCCGTTCGTCTGCAAACTCAGCGGGCTGTTGCCGTTTCGTGCCTATACCTGAGGATACCAATGCCATTATGACAAACAGGGCCAGGATGATGTAAGAAATCAGCCTGGCAGGCTTTCTCCTAAGAGTGAGGATCCTGTTTTTGAGCTGCATGACAACCAGATATGCCAGGGCGTTCATTGTGGTGCTCCCCCTGCATAGGCAGCCGGCTCGGGGCCGGGATCGCGATGGCCGCCCTCGGTTATTTCAAAGTACAGGTCCTCAAGCTCCTTGTTGTCAGAGGCCAGGCTGCGGGACCTGCTGGCTGCTATTTTCCCGTTCATCATTATGTTGGCGCTGTCCCAAAACCCGGCCACGCTGTCAAGCAAATGGGTACTTATAAGGATCGAGCTGCCCTCATGCTTTCGCTCGACTATTATGCTTTTGAGCTCCTTGATCGCATGAGGGTCAAGCCCTACCATAGGTTCATCAAGCAGTATCACCTTTGGATCCGTTATCAGACCGCAAGAGAGGCTCAGCTTTTGCTGCATGCCCTTGGACAGGTCACTGCCAAGCTTGTTCTTTTTATCAGCCAGCTCGAACCGCTCCAACAGCACATCAGCCTTCGCTTTCCAGTCTCTAAGCCTGTAAGCCCTGGCGATGAACTCCAGGTGCTCCCACACTGTAAGCATATCGTACAATACCGGCAGCTCCGGTACATATCCCAGTGCTCTTTTCGCTTCCATCGATTTATTGTCATGGCCGTCGATCAATACCACACCCTCAAACTTGAGCAGGCCTGCTATGCATTTGATGAGCGTCGACTTGCCGGCACCGTTGGGCCCCAGTAGAATCGTTATCTCACCGGGACCTACGTCAAAGCTTAAATGATCATTGGCGAGCACCCTGTCGTATCGCTTGGTGACTCCTCTTACAGAAAGCATTACCCAAACCCCCTGTCCGGTTTGCATTCGTTTATTGCTTAGATGGATGCTGGTTATGGCATCAAGCCCTGCGAACTCCCGGATAAGCTGATGCAACAGCTAAATGGAGAAATCCACCGAGCTCCCTGCCCTGGTGAATACCGGGATCACATCGAGCGGCGCCTCACACTCAACCCACCGGCCTCCCTGGATTACCTCTCCGGTATGGGTGTTCTTCCAGTTTGCGCCCTTGGGCAGGTAAACGATCCTATTGCGCTGCTTTTCGTACATGATCGGCGCTACCAGCACATCGGGGCCGAACATCTGCTGGTCGGTCACATCCCAGGCTGCGCTGTCATATGGAAAATCGTAGAACAGCGGCCTTATCACAGGCGTGCCCTTTTCATGGGCCTCCTGCATGAGCTTCTTTATATACGGCCTCAGGCTCTCCCTCAGGAGCAGGTATTTTTTCATGATCTCATAGGCCTCTTCGCCATAGCTCCATACCTCATTGTCGGCTCCCGAGAAGAATAAGCCGCCACCCTTGGTCCCCAGCGGCTTTCTGTGGGGCATGCGCTCACCGTGCAGTCTCATGACCGGGCAGAAGGCACCGTACTGGAACCACCGCACTATGCACTCCCTGAAGTCCGGGTCATCCGGATAACCCCTCAGGAACCCGCCGATGTCGGTCGTCCACCAGGGTATGCCTGCCAGCCCCATGTTGAGTCCTGCGGCAAACTGTTCGCGCAGCCCGCGGAAGCTGGAATCCACATCCCCTGACCATACCAGGGCGCCGTACTTCTGGCTGCCTGCCCAGGCGCACCGCACCAGATTTATGACCTTGTCCTCCCCTGCCCTGGTCATGCCATCATAGAAGCCCTGGGCAAAGTACCTGGGGTAGATGTTGCTGCACAAGAGAGCCGGGCCGATCTTATACCTGTACAAAGGGAAATGATAGAGGCCGTATTCAGGCTCCGCTTCATCAAGCCAGAAGAGCTTGACTCCCTTGTCGTAGTAGTTTTGCTTGACCTTTTGCCATACAAACTCCCTTGCTTCGGGATTCGTGGCGTCAAAAAAGACCAGGTTGCCCGTAAACTCCATATGGGTCGTGATGCCGATATCGTTTTTGACGAGGTAGCTCTTCCTGTCCATCTCGTCATAGTTTTCACTGTCCTTGGCGACCGTCGGCCAGATGGATACCATGAGCTCTATGCCCATGCTTTTCAGTTCCCTGATCATGCCCTCGGGGTCCGGCCAGTAATCGGGGTCGAATTTCCACTCCCCATGATTGGTCCAGTGGAAGAAGTCAACTACGATGACCGACAGGGGCAAGCCCCTGCGCTTGTACTCCCTGGCTATCCCCAGGAGCTCATCCTGGGTCTGGTAGCGCAGCTTGCTCTGCCAGAAGCCCATGGCATAATCGGGCATCATGGGCGGCTTTCCGGTGACCTCGGCATATTGCTCCACTATTTCAGAGGGCGTGTCGCCGGCCGTTATCCAGTAGTCCATTTGCCTGGTAAGGTCTGCATGCCACTCGGTCACGTTCTTGCCAAAGGATACCCAGCCTACCGCCGGATTGTTCCAGAAAAATCCGTAGCCCAGGCTGGACACGTAAAAGGGTACGGAAGCCTGGGAGTTGCGCTGCTCCAGTGTCAGGCGGCAGTTCTTCTGGTCCAGGAACCCATGCTGGTACTGGCCCATGCCGAATATCTTCTCATTGGGGTCAGATTCGAACCTGACAGTGAGAGAATAATCCCCTCCCAGATGAGGCACCCACTCCCGGGCGGGTATGTTGAGGGGACTGCAGTAGCGTATGAGCTCATTGCGGTTTCTTACATACTCCTGCAGCAGGACCTTGCCCTGCTGGTTGTAAAAGGTCGTCAGCCCGTCATATCGCACAGTGGCACGGATATTGCCGTTCTGTATGGTCCCGTACTGCTCATCGATCGTGATCCTGACCTCAGTCGTGTTTACAGGCTCTGTATCAAGGGCCCAGCTTACGTCCAAAAGCCGGTCGCCACGTATAGCCCTGACTCTGAGGCTGTTGTTGCCCCAGGGCTCTATGCAAAGCATTTCACCGTATATGTCCCTTACAAGCCGATTGCCTTCCTGTCTGAACATCCTGTTCAAAGCTGCTCACCCTTTCTAAAAGTTTAAATATAAGTTCTACTTGTCCGGCCAAAAAACCTTTTCCAATGTAAAAGTCGGGGCTTTGCCATTTCGGCAAAGCCCCCTGTCTCCTGTGTCATGCTCCGCTTATGTCACTTGCTGGCCTCTTCCATCAGCTGTTTCAGCCTGTTGGCCTCATTCTGCTGGAATTCCACACACTGATCATAACCATAGTCTTTGCATTTCTGGATCATTTCACTCACGATCTGGTTATATTCTGCATCGGTCTTGGCGTAGATCGCTCGCCATGAATAGGACCTTATGGCCTCGGCCACCTGGTTCCAGATGGTAAGCAGCTCATCACTCTTGGGAGCCTCGGAATAGGTAGTGCCTATCTTGATAGAGAAGTGATTGTTCTTCTTCAGGTACTCGTTTACGTCAAGTGCCTTGGCCCATTCTCTCCAATCCTGCTCGATCTCGCTCACAGGACGGTTGAGCCTTGTCTCCCAGAAGTTGCGGTTGTATGTGTCTCCGTTCTTGGCATCAGGATTTTTTGCATCCTGGGACCAGGTCGTATTGTTCATCTGGTTATTGCCATCACCGAAGGTGCCGGACCAGCCCTCGGGCATCTGCACGGTACTGTCAGCCAGAGCCTTTTCGCCGAACTCAGTCAGGTAGGGTCTGCCCTTTTCATCATAATCCCAGGTCACGCCCTTGGGGCCGTAGAAGTTGGTCATCGCGCCCTCGGGGGTTGCCAGCCAGTTGATGATGGCCATGCAAAGCTCCGGATAATCAGTCTTGGCGCCGATCGTCCAGATACGGTTGCCGCCGTAGATATTAAGGCCATAGGCTATGTTCTTCTGGTCCTTGGCAGCCAGCGGCAGCATAGCCTTGCCCGCTTTGAGGTGTTCTTCGGTGTTGTACGCCCCGCTTGCCATCCAGTCGAAGATGTTGAAGAAGGCAGCTCCGGTCTGGTAGGCCTCCAGCATTTCATCATAGGTCTGGGTCATGGAATCGGGATCGAGCAGGCCACGCTGGTAGAGGGTGTTGTAGAACTTCAGGGCTCTCAAGTACATCCCGTCCTCCTTAAGGGCATGCTCATAGGTCTGAGTCTTGGTGTCGAACAGGCCGAAGCCGAATTCATCATAACCATACAAGGCGCCGGTGGACTTGACAAACATCACCATATTGCCATCCCAGTCAGGGAACAGGGATACGCCATAGGTCTTGCCGCCGGTATCGGATTTGGGCTCAAGCGCTACCATATCCTCCAGGATCGGGATGAAGTCCTCCAGGGTGTTGACCTCCGGATACCCGAGCTTCTTATAGAGGTCCCAGCGGATGTCAGGCCTGTAGAAGAAAGCCTCATGGTCGTCAGTGCTCGTTCCTACGTTGTGGCCGAAGCCATACAGCTTGCCGCCGGAAAGGTTCCTGTTCTTCTCAAGGGCCTTTTCCATGTGCTTCAGTATGTACGGCCCGTACTCCTCTAGCAGTCCGTCCTCCTCCCAGTCATAGAGCAGGCCGGCTTCGACTGCCTGGAGATATTCATCGGAGTCATTGCCGAAGATGACTATGTCGCCCAGATCTCCAGACTCCATACGGGTCGCAAAGGTACCTTCGTCTTCCTTGACTATGATCAGCTTAACGTTGAACTTGTCAAGCATGATCTTTGCAAACCAGCCAACCTGTTCGCCCGAGAAGTTTGCCAGCTGCGAATAAACGGTAAGTGTGACCGTTTCCTTGGGAATGATGTCATCCAGTTCACCTTCTCTGGGGCCTGATGCCGGTTTGCATGCTGCCAGTGATATAGCTATCACCGGAACCAGAAGCAGCGCAAGCCATTTTGATGAGTTTTTCAAGTTGATTTCCTCCTTTCATACATAAGCGCCTGTGGGCTTAGCAGCTCAAAAGGCATTTATCTGACCGGCCTTGGGCCGGGCAATAACAGCTCCTACCCCTTGATTGCACCGATCATGATGCCCTTTTCAAAGTAACGGGACATAAACGGGTATACCAAAATGATCGGCAGGATCGTGATCATAGCTACCGTGAGCTTGACGGTCCTTGCATTCAGGGCGGCATTCAGCGCCGCTTCGGATATCTTTCCGCCCCTCATGAGCTCTGCCAGGTTGTTGGAGGTCTGCAGGTAGATGTACAGCCTGTATTGCAGGGTGTAAAGCTGGGGCTTGTTGGACATAAGGATCATCGAATCCACGAAGTTGTTCCAGTGGCCTACCGCGCCAAAAACCGCAATGGTAGCCAGGATCGGCTTGCTTAGGGGCCAGATTATCTTGCGGAATATGGTAAAGTGCCCCGCCCCGTCTATAAAGGCGCTTTCCTCCAGCTCCGCCGGTATCGATTCGATATAGGTCTTCACGAGGATAATGTTGAAGGGAGCCACTATGCCGGGTATGACATATGCCCAGAAAGTATTTGTCAGGCCAAGCATGGACATGTTCAGATACCAGGGTATAAGACCTGCATTGAAATACATGGTGACGATCATGAACCTGTAGACAAACTTCCGTCCCCACATTTCCTTTTTGGTGACCAGGTAGCCGACAAAGGCTGACGCAAACACCATAAAGGCTGTGCCTATCACGGTCCTCGCCACCGATACCAGGGCCGAGGTCCCCAGGTCGTTTACATTGGAGAGCATCAGGTAGTTGTTGAAGTGTATGCCCCTGGGTATGAAATTGATCTGGCCTGTCCGTACGAGCTCGTTGTCGCTGATGGTATTGATGAAGAGGTAGTAAAACGGAAAGATGCAAATCAGGGTGAACGATATGAAGAATGTATAGTTGAGTATATTGAACACTATATCGCCAGGCGTCCTTTTGAATCCGCGCTTCTTTACGCGATACAGCCTTGGTTTTTTCTCTTCCTTCAATGCGATGCTCATAGCCAGGCCTCCTTATACTATGCTTTCGCCGCGTATCAGCTTGGATGCCCAGTTGGCGGCAAAGAGCAGGGTTATGCTGATAAGTGACTTCATCATGCCTACGGCCGTCGCCAGGGGTATGTTGCCGGATCCCCCGCTGCCCAGGCCCAGGATATATACATACAGGTCCAGTACCTCGATCGTCTGCTTGTTGGCAGAGTTTTTGAATACAAAATACTGCTCCATGCCATTGGAAAGTATCCCGGCTACAGATAAGAGCAGGAGGACAAAGAAGGTGGGCAGAAGCCCCGGAACTGTTATGTACCACATGCGCTTGAAGCGGCCTGCCCCATCGATCGTAGCGGCTTCATAAAGCTGGATATCTATGCCGGATATGCCGGCTATGTAGATGATGGCGCTCCAGCCCAGGCCCTTCCAGGTCCCCCAGGCCCACATCTTGAGCCAGATGTGCTCGCCGCTCATCAGATAATTGACACCTTCCTTGATGATACCCATATTTATGAGCAGGGAGTTGACAAAGCCTTCCGTTGAGAAGAGGGCAAAGGCAAAGGAGTAGACAAGGACCCAGCTTATGAAGTTGGGTATAGTTGTGCATGTCTGGACCACCCTTGAAACCTTTGATGACCTTATTTCCGCCAGGAAGATGGCAAAGGCCATGGGCAGCCATGAAAAGGCAAGGCCGAGCCCGCTCATCACGAGGGTATTTCTCAAAACTCTTGCTATATCGGCCCTGGTCGCAGGATTTTGAAAGAGGAAGGTAAACCACTTCAGGCCGACGAACCGGTCCCAGGTCAGCTCCCGGCCCGGCTTGTAGTCAAAGAGGGCATAACGCCAGCCCCACAGGGGCAGGTAAGCAAAGGCGAAGCAAAGGATGACGAAGGGCAGTATCATCAAAAACAGCTTGTATTTGGGCTTCATCTCATAGCCTTCGTTTTCAGCAGGCCTGGGGAGCTTGATATAGTTGATGAGGCCTAGTACGAAGCATATGAGGAATGCCCCGATGAACACAAAGAAGCCCGGTGGAAACATAGGGTCGAGCCTGTTTACATATCCGGAGCTTATGAAGCTTATATATACCGGGATCATGAGGAGAAGTGCCAGTATGCCGGAGGCCGAAGCGATCGTTACGATTTTTGCGCCGAGCTTTTTGAGGCGCTTTTCCCCAAGGGACATGCACCAGCCGGCTCCGGTGGCAGCAATGGAAAGGGCGGTCAGAAGGGCTGCAATATACAGAAGATCCAGGGTCCCCCCGGCAACCCACCCCCTTTTGAGCGGCCTGGAGAAGTCGCCCAGCAGGGATGTACGGGATAAGGCAGTGGTCAGCAGGGCAGAGTTTTTATTGATGAGCTCACTCATCCGTGCAGGATTGACCTGGGGCACTGCCATCAGGATGATCAGGATGACTACGGCTGCTCTGAGCAGAATCATGAGGAGGCCTGTTTTCTCCTGTTTATTGCTATTCATTTATGCCACTTCCTGTCTGTTGGATTTGACTGCAACAGTGATCCGAAAATGTAGTGTTATGATCGGTGCGTCATACCTTGCAAGATGCCTGCCGTGATAATAGTGTAAAGCTGCTGTATATACTGCTGAGACGAAGTGCTGGAACCTAATACGATCATTCCTGCCATTTACAACAAGTCTACTATTATGGTTTTGTACATATTTACAAGTGTATTATAGCATATGTGGTAAATTTATCAAGATATTTATGTAAATTCCACTATAATAACCGCTCATACTTTCCCAGCCAGCCCAGAATATCCTTCATGACCTCGTCACGGTTGATCTCATTGAGCATTTCATGGCGGCCGTCAGTGTACAGCTTCAATGTCACATCCAAAAGCCCCAGGCTGTGATAAAGCTTTTCAAGCAACCGGGGTCCTTTGCCGAATCCGCCCACGGGGTCCATATCACCGGACAGGATCAGGACCGGCAGATCCTTCGGGATCGCCTCCAAAGCCGCCTTGTCATACAAGCCGTCAAGTCCTTTGAAGAAATCATGGAAGAAGCTCGTGGTAAAGACTGCCCCGCAGTACGGGTCAGCCACATATCTGTCGACCTCGGCCGTGTCCCGGCTGAGCCAGTCGAAAGGAGTCCGCACCGGCCTGAACCTTTTGTTGAAGCTGTCAAAGGACAGGGAATTTAAAAGCTTGCTGCGTTTTCTATCCCCCAATAAAAGCCTTTGAAGCCCGGCTATAATGATGCCCGCCTTCAGTACCGGCCCTTTTTGCAGGTTGCTGCCGGATAAAATGACCCCCTTTAGGCCGCCGCCCCATTTGGTGATATAATATTGGGCCAAAAAGGACCCCATGCTGTGGCCAAAGAGGTAGAGAGGAAGGTCGGGTTCCTCAGCCTTGATGCGGTCTGTCAGGAGCTTCATATCCCGGGCCATGCCAAAAAAACCGTCTCTGCCAAGATAGCCTGCAGCTTCAGGGTCACCTGCTGTCCTGCCATGGCCCCTGTGGTCATTGGCATATACTATATAGCCGTTATTGGCAAGAAAGTCTGCAAACCGGCCATACCTCCCGGCATGCTCCGCCATCCCGTGGGCTATCTGGACCACGCCCCTGGGCAAGACGCCGGCATCCGGCGACCACTTGTATACATATACCTCAATACCGTCATCGTTTTTCAAGGTGAAATCTGACCGTATCATGGGATCACCTCATTGAACAATGATAATTATATACACTTTATATAGATTATACCATACACATGTGCGCAAAACATTTTCAATTTTCTGAAAATCGGGTGTTGACAAGGCACCAAAGTTGGTGTATCATTCATTTCAAAATACCAAAACCGCATAACCATAAACCGAGGATTGAGAGTAGTAGCATAAACCACTTTATCCAAAGAGAGCTGCAGGCGGTGGGATTGCAGCGATAAAGCTTATTGCGAATGGACTCATGAGGGCGGAGCAGAAATCGTCATGAGAGTATGCCAGCCGGGGACTTTACCCGTTATCAGCGAAGCATGTATGGAAGTACATGGAGCGAGGGGCGCTTTATGCGCAATAAAGGTGGTACCGCAGAGATCATTGGTCTTTGTCCTTAATAAAAGGACAAAGACTTTTTTATTTATCACTGATTTATCATTAATATAAAGAAAGGATGAGCTGAAGATGGCAAGGATACCGTACAAAATTTTCTTATCGGAAGATGAAGTACCTAAATACTGGTTCAACCTGAAGGCCGTCATGAAAGACCTGCCAGACCCCTGCCTGAACCCGGTCACCTTTGAGCCATGCACTGCCGAGGATTTGAGCAGGGTGTTCTGCAGCGACCTGGTAGAGCAGGAGCTCAACACCACGGATAAGTATATCAGGATCCCCGATGAGATCCAAAGCTTCTATAAGATGTACCGCCCCTCCCCCCTGGTGAGAGCTTACTGCCTGGAAAAGCTGCTGGATACTCCGGCCAGGATATACTACAAGTTTGAAGGTACCAACACCTCCGGCTCCCACAAGCTGAACTCCGCTGCCGCCCAGGTCTACTATGCCAAGAAGCAGGGAATATCAAAGCTGACTACCGAAACAGGGGCAGGTCAATGGGGTACAGCCTTGTCCATGGCCTGTGCCTACTTTGGCATAGACCTTACGGTATACATGGTGAAGATATCTGCAAGACAAAAGCCCTATCGCAAGGCCGTCATGGAAACCTACGGAGCCAGGGTCATACCCTCACCCTCCGAAACGACTGAGGCCGGGCGCAGGATCCTGGCTGAAAACCCAGATACCAATGGTTCTCTCGGCTGCGCCATATCTGAAGCTCTGGAGACTGCGATGAAGACCGATAACTGCAGGTACGTGCTGGGCAGCGTGCTGGACCATGTCCTCCTCCACCAATCTATCATCGGGCTTGAAGCCAAAGCAGCCATGCAAAAGTATGGCATTGAGCCTGACATAATAATAGGCTGTGCAGGCGGAGGATCAAATTTTGGCGGCCTGATAGCGCCCTTCATAGAGGACAAGATTAATGGCAACAGCAATATCCGCATAATCGCTATTGAGCCCGCCTCATGCCCATCCATGACCAGGGGAAGGTATGCCTATGATTTCGGCGACACAGGCAGGACTACCCCCCTGCTTAAGATGTACACCCTTGGCTCAGGCTTCATGCCCTCCCCGAATCATGCCGGCGGCCTGAGATACCACGGCATGAGCCCGATAATATCCAAGCTGTATCATGACGGCTATATCGAAGCCCGGGCCCTGGAGCAGTCAAAGGTATTCGAAGCCGCCACGATATTTGCCAGGTGCGAGGGCACCCTGCCTGCCCCGGAATCCTCTCATGCCATTCTGGCTGCCATTGATGAAGCCCTAAAGTGCAAAGAAACCGGTGAGGAAAAAACGATCCTCTTTGGCCTGACCGGTACCGGATACTTCGACCTGACCGCCTATGAAAGCTACAACAGCGGTACCATGACCGACTATATACCTACCGATGAGGATCTGGAAAAGGGCTTTGCCACCCTGCCCAGGGTCCCTGAAAGGACCGGTATTTATTAGTTTACTTCAAAGCCCAGGCTTTGCAAGACCCCTATAAGTCAAGGACCTATAACGCACCGTCCATCCCGGACGCTTCCTATGAAAAAGCGCATTGCTGGATATCAGCAATGCGCTTTCATATTGCAGGTCTTATTGAGTTCGATTTCTTGCTCTCAAGCATTACTACCGCCAGTACAGCTATTACAGCCAACAACAGGAACAAGCATCCCGGGATATGTGGCCCATAAAACTTATGTATTATGTATCTTTGCCTGATATCTTCTCCTGATCAGAATCGCGGCTTGTGCACCTATTACACCCGGCAATATGATGATGCATCCTATCAAAATGTATATGATCACAAGCCTATTATCACTAATTATATGTTTGCCCGCTTATTCTCGCATCAATTGACAATAGTTTCAGGCATTGCCTTCCAGATGGTAGACAGCAATGGCTACAGCCTCGTAATCGTTTATCTGCTCGCCCAGCCCGCTGGCAACGACCCTGCATACCTGCCTGGAAAAGGGTATGGTCTCTCTGTTTATGACTTCCGTCATCGGCTCTTCCAGCAGGTCCCTGCACCTGCCATATATGCTGCCCAGGATTATGAGCTGCGGATTCAATATGTCTATGAACAAAGACAGGGCTTTCCCAAGGTATGTGCCGCATATTCGGAACACTTCACGGGCTGTCGGGTCCCCTGCCCTGGCTGCCTCTGCCACCCGCTGGGCCGTAAGGCCGCCCAGCTCTTCGACGGTGCTGCAATAGCTGACCGTCTCACCCACCTGCAGCTTTTCAAGGGCCTTGTCCCTGGCCAGCTGCGCTATGCCCCCGCCGCTGCAGAAGCCTTCAAAGGAGCCTGCCTTTCCAAAGCCAACAGGGCCGTAGCTGTCCAGCCTGATATGCCCCACCTCGCCCGCCATGTCGCTGGTACCGCTGTACAGCCTGCCGTCCAGGATAAGCCCTGCTCCCATGCCGGTGCCGAAGGTCAGGAAAATGATATTGTCATAGCCCCTGCCTGCCCCGAACAGGTGCTCGGCGATGGCTCCGGCATTTGCGTCATTCTGCAGGAATGCCCTTATGCCAAGCTCCTTCTCTATGCGCTCAACGATTGGTATGTTCACCCAGCCTATCAGGTTGGGCGGGCATAGTATGACGCCCCTTTTGCTGTCCAGGGGGCCGCCGCAGTTTATTCCTGCAGCGGCTATGCTTGAAGCATCCTGGCCGTTGCGCCGCATGATCTCCCTGCTCTCACTGATCAGCCTCTGTATAGCAGCCTCCACACCGGTCTCGTGCCTTGTGGGAAATGTGATCTTATCTATGAAATCCACCTTGCCTTTATCATAGGCTGCAAGCAGGACAGCGCATTTCGTACCGCCAATGTCGATCCCGAGTATATACATTTTGCTCCTTAAAACCTCCTCAATGATGCCCTGATGACCTCGTCCGGCAGCTCTTCAAACAGCGGGCTGACTGATACCCTGCTGTGGATCCTCAGGATCGCTTCAGCAAACAGGGGGGCCACGGATACGATCTCGATCTTTTTGCTTTGCTTTATGTATGGGTTGTTGACGGTGTCGGTACTGATGACCTTATCTATCACGCTGTCTTCAACTCTTTTTACTCCCTTGTCAGTGAGCAGTATGTGGGACAGGCAGGCTATGATCCGGTTCGCCCCCCTGTCCTTGAGGTGCTCTGTCAGCTCTATCAGAGTACCGCCACTGATGCTGAAGTCGTCTACGATGATGCAGTTCTTGCCCTTGACCTCGCCAATGAGCTCCAGGATCTCTGCATGCTCGTCATGAGCTCTCCGTGTCTTGTCGCCTATCACCGTAGGTATGCCAAGATGGCTGGAAAACTTCCTGGCCTGCTTTACGTAACCCGCATCAGGGGACACGATCACGCAGTCTTCCATTTGCATGCTCCTTATGTACTCGCACAGCACCGGCAAGGCAAACAGGTGGTCGACAGGCTTTTTGAAAAAGCCTTGTATCTGCGGGCTGTGAAGGTCCATTGTCACGACCCGGTCTGCCCCGGCCAGCTCTATGCATTCTGCACAGACCCTGGCCCTGATCGATACCCTGGGCTCATCCTTCTTGTCACCCTTTGCATAGCTGAAATACGGCATAATAAGCGTGACCGAGCTTGCACTGGCCCGCTTGAAGGCATCCATCCAGAACAGGATCTCCGTGAACTCGTCATTTGGGCGCAGGCCCATGGTCTGCACCAGGTAAACATCCTTGTCCCGCACCGTCTCACCTATACGGACAAAGGTATTGCCCTCGGTAAAGTTTATTACATCGGACCTGCCCAATTCGACACCGATGTGGCTGCAGATCCTTTGCGCAAACTCCCTGGAGGAGCTCCCGCTGAATATCCTGAGTTCATTTTCCATAGCTTTTTCTCCTGTATTTTTTAAGAGTTTTTAAAGCTATTCATATATTATCATTTTCTGGAGCAAATTGCATACATTTTGACTTTCATCAGGCAGGAGCGCATGGCCCGGCATAGGCAATACGCTTTTGAAATTATCGATCATATATATAAAAAAAAGCTGCCTTTGTGAAAAGCAGCTCTTTCAATAATCCAGTCACCGTCAGTCGATATTGTCCTTGGTGAGGACTGAAACACCGGTATCGACATAATCCGGCCCCGGGTCTTCGCCCTGAAGCACCTTGACAGCAGCCTTTATGCCTTCATAACCCATCTTATCGGGGTTTTGTGCCATGGTGGCGTAGAGGTATCCTTCCTTGACAAGCTGCAGGATAGCATCTGACTTGTCAAATCCGACCCCGATCACTCCGCCGCCGGCTTCCTTGATGGCGTTTCCTGTTCCTACCGTAGAGCCTTCATTTCCTCCGAAGATACCCACAACACCTTCAGTTATATAGTTGGCTGCGATATCCTTGGATTTTGCAGCATCTCCGTCGCCGTACTGTGTCTCGAGGATTTCAAAATCCGTTCCTTCAAAGGCGGCTCTGAAGCCCTTTTCTCTGGCAACAGTCGAAGCTGTTGAGGCATTTACATTTACGATACCGATCTTGCCGGAGGTGATCCCCTTGCTCGCCAATGCTTCCTTCATTTTCTCGCCAGCTATCTTGCCTGCCGCTTCATTGTCGGTTGCCAGGGTTTGCTCTGCCGGGTAATCTGCTGCCGAGTCGACATATATGATCTTTACGCCTGCTTCAGTTGCTTCCTTCAATGCAGAAGTAACAGCATCAGGGCCGTTTGCTGCCAGCAGTATGGCATCTGCGCCGCCTGCCACAGCATTGTTGATGCATTCGATCTGCTTGGCATCATCCTTTACGTCAGGTGCAAGCCATTGATAATCCACATTGCCAAGCTCGCTGACTGCTTTTTTGGCTCCTGCATCAACATTCACCCAGTGCTGATCCATCTGGTCCATAGTGATCAGGTAGATCTTGTATTTCCCCCCTTGCTTTCCTGTGCTGACACATCCTACTAAAGACAGAACAAGAGCGAGGCATAGGAATAATGAGAATAAACGTTTTTTCATCAATATCCCCCCATTTTATATTTTAAAGCTTTCGCTTTAATACAAAGTCAGCCTACCTTGTTATGCCAGCCCTGGATGCTTCTGCGCTTGCCTTGGATTTCCCGATCTTCTTGCTTCCTCTGACTATGATGTCAAGCAGCACCGCTATGATAACGATGATACCTATGACTATGTTTCTTATGGCAACCGGCGCTCCGGCAAACTGGAGCCCGTTTTGCAAGACACCCCAGATCGATGCACCTACGACTGTCCCAAGGAGGATACCCTGGCCACCCAGGGTGCTGACACCGCCAATGACAGAAGCAGCTACAGCATAGAGCTCATAGGCATTGCCCGCATCCATGGTGCCCATTCCGCTCGAAGCTGTTATGATCAATCCTACGGTAGAGGAGCAGAATGCACTGACCAGGTAAGCCTTGGTCACAGTAGCTGAGACATTGACTCCTGAGAGGTAGGCAGCATTCAGATTGCTGCCGACTGCATATATATGCCTTCCTGTACGTGTCATGCTCAAGATGAAGTTGAATACCAGCCATATAAAGAACGTGATCCATATAGTGTTGTAAAGTCCAAGAGTTTTGCCATAATAGAACAATGTCCTGAAGCCCTCGGCGGCTTCGCCTATGGAATCCGTGTTATAGTTGTTGTTCACTATCTGAGCGATACCTCTTGCTATGGTCATTGTACCCAGCGTAGCTATAAAGGCAGGAAGCTTTGCTTTTGATATAAGCTTTCCGTTGAGGATGCCAATGAGCATGGAAGCTGCATAGGTGATAATTACAGCGACCGGCGGGCTGACCCCCTTTGTCATCAATGTAGCGGAAATCATGCAGCTCATTCCGACTACAGAACCCAGGGATAGGTCGATATTGCCGGTTATCAAGACAAAGGATTGACCGATACCTGTAATCAAGGTCGGAGCTATCTGTCTCAATAAATTCAGGATATTCCTTGTGGAGAAAAAGTTGGGGTTTATCAGTCCAAACACAATGACCAGGACCATAAGACCAATGGTTACGGTAATGACCTGCCCCATTCCTCTTTTTGAAAAAATCTTCATCCATCTGCTTTGTTTTTTGTCATTGCTCATATCTCCCGCCCCCCTTTATCTTCAGGCTCCGATTCCGGCTTCAAGCTTGTTTTCGAATTTGGTGGCATATTCCAATATGATTTCCTGAGTTGCGTCCTTTACATCCAGCTCCTTTGTGATCCTGCCATCTGCCATGACCAGGATCCGATCGCTTATCCCAAGGATCTCGGGGAGTTCGGAAGAAACAAACAGCACCCCAATGCCCTTGCGCTTCAGATCATTCATGATGTTGTATATCTCTACCTTGGAGGCGACATCTATCCCTCTTGTAGGCTCATCAAACATGACGACCTTGGAGTTTCTGGCCAGCCACTTGCTCACGATCACCTTTTGCTGGTTCCCTCCGGACAGGCTATTGGCCTCCACATCGGGATGTGCCACCTTTATGTCAAGATTTTTGATGGATTTGCTTGTAAGCTCGTCTTCCTTTGCTCTGTTGACCACAGTGAGTGGGGTCGTCAGCATATCGAGGTTCGGAAGGGCTATATTCTCCCTTACGCTGAGATTGATGCATAATCCGTCTTTTGCCCTGTCCTCAGGTACGAGCACGAGCCCTGCCCTGATGGCATCCATTGGACCATTGATTTGAACTTCCCTGCCGTTTATGATTATTTCGCCGGATTCTTTGGGATCGGCTCCGAACAGTGCCCGTGTGGTCTCCGTTCGTCCGGCTCCCATCAGTCCTGCAATGCCTACGATCTCGCCCTTGTACAGTGAGAAGCTTATATTTCTCACCATTTTCCCGGCATTCAGGTTCCTGACCTCAAAAATCTTCTCTCCCCGCTCTTGCTCTATCCGCGGGAACTTTTCCTTGATTTCTCTCCCCACCATATATGAGATGATCTCACTTAAGGTGGTATCCCTGAAATCCATCGACGTGATATACCTGCCGTCTCTTAATATCATGACCCTGTCAACGATATACTGGAGCTCCTCCAGCCTGTGGGAGATATATACTATGCCGTGTCCCTGCTCCTTCAGCTGTCTGATGATGGAGAACAAGTTGTCGATCTCCTTGGATGTCAGGGCTGAGGTCGGTTCATCCATGATCAGTATTTTTGCATCGATCGACAGGGCTTTCGCTATCTCAACCAATTGCTTTTTAGATACCGGAAGATCGCCTACTATAGTGTCCGGCTGGATGTCGATCTGAAATCTGCTCAAAAGCCTGTATGCTTGTTCATTCATATGCTTTTGGGATAGAATCCCGTTTTTTGTGAGCTCTCTTCCAAGAAAAATATTCTGGGCCACTGTCAGGTGGTCACACAGGTTCAGTTCCTGATTGATGATAGCGACTCCCATCGCCTGGGCTATGACCGGTGATAACCGCTCCACCGTCTTGCCCAGTATTCTAATGGTGCCTTCATCCTTTGGGTACACTCCTGCCAGGATCTTCATCAAAGTGGATTTCCCTGCTCCGTTTTCGCCTAGCAGTGCAAGAACTTCCCCGGACCTGAGCCGAAAGGAAACATCATCGAGCGCTTTTACTCCGGGAAAGCTTTTGCTGATACCGTCCATCTCAACAATATAGTTTTCCATACGAAGCCCCCTATTTCAAACCACCTTTATCAGGCCCATTACTTTTATACTAGCATATTCCATAAATGAGAATGGAAGATGTTCTTTTGAATTGGGGGGACAATCATTAGATTTTGGTTTTAGGCTTCAAAAACAGAAAGGAAAAGGCATGGCCCTTCCCCTCTGTTTTGTAAGAGCAATTGGCAAGTATTACTCTTTCAGTATCCTATTCTGTGATCCGCCCTTTGAATAGCTCTATAAGCGCCTCTGCATCAAAATTCAGTACTTCCTTGGCACTATCTGAGATAAGGCTGCCCATGGGCGGATTGTTCAAGTGCTTCACAAAGTTCTTCATGTGGTGAACAGCCTGTTTGTAGAAGCCCATCTCTACAAAATGCCCTGCTTGCTTCAGGCTGTTTTTAAGCTGAGGTACCAATGGCCCGGTGAGCTCGCCTGTGTCGATGTAGCCTGTTACCAGTCTTTCGATGGATCCGCAGCTGACGCTGACTGCCACTGATACTCTGTTGGTCTCCACAGTCCTGCCATTGTAGGTTATCCTTGCATAGACCTCAGCAGTCCCCACATTTTTAGCGATCAGCAGATTATCTTCAACAGAAACCACATTGGTGTCGCTGCTGTAGTATTCAATTATGGCATCTTCGAGATCCAGGTCTACGGTCTCACCGGTTACCAGCAATGCCTTTGAGAATACGGGCTCAAATACCTGGTTTCTCTCAAGTACAGCATCGGCTACGTCCAGGCCTATTTCCTGGATCTGCGGCCCATAGATCTCAAACTCATAAATCCTTGCAGCCCCGGTCCAGGGGACGTACTCCGGATCGGTTATATAAAGTCTTACATATCTGGCCTTGACCGGCTCTATACGCCCGACGGTTATATTTGCCATGTTGTCCTTTACAGAATCAACATCTGTCCAGGTCACTCCGTCATTGCTTACCTGCAGCCTGAAGTCTCTGGTATTCCAGCCAGTGTTCTCTCCGCCATCTCCTGCATGCCTTACCTGCCATGCATTTATAGTCTGAACTGAACCCAGGTCCACCCTCAGCCACTTGTTGCCTGAATTGGTTGAGCACCACTTGGTATTCCTGTTGCCGTCCACACCTAATGCAGGCCTTTCATTGTTATTCACATAACCACTGGCTGAAGTAGGCTTGTTCAAGGCCAGGTTGGTGCCCAGCTCGACAAGGACAGCTTCTACTTCCATATCTCCAGCCGTCATTCTTATCGTCGTATTGAGGGCCTTCGGATCCTCAACAGGACCGATCCACTCCTTGAACCTGTAGCCTACCGGGACATTTGCCGAGATGCCGACCTCAAAGCCTGCCGGATAGCTTCCGCTGCCTGTGCCGTTCTTAACGGTCAGCTTGTATGTCTTGGCCGGTTCCTTTTCATCATACAGCTCGCCGGCAACGGCAGTATCATCGTTATCGTTGTTGGAAGCCGTCATTGCGAATACAAGAACGTTTTCATCCTCAGGCAGTGTGATCGTATTCTGACCTTCGGGCAAATCTATCCTGTACCTGAACAGGTATACATAATCGTATGCGCTGTTGCCCGTCGGAGTGTGCAGATGGGAAGCGTTCCATGCGACCGGATCACGTTTGATCCCGCGGAATGTTCCGTTCCCTACATGATCCCAGCCGCCTACATACTCTCTGTAGTCCTGGATCCCAACGCTAACGGGTGTATCGTTGACCAGGAAGGTCGCTGTCAGATCCCCGGCGATCGAGGTAGCCAGCAGATAGACATGCCTGTAGCCTTCCGGTATAGTGATCGTCTGCCCATTGGAAGCTACAGCATTGTATTGGCCATCTTCCTTGGGACCCATGCGGAAGTCTATGCCCTTGCTGGTGATGATAGAGGGCAGGATCTCCGCCGGTATCGTGATGCCTCTGGAATCCATGGCTCCGTCTCTTCTGTTGCTGTCGAAGCTGATGACATCCTTGTTGTAAGGCAGGTCTATGAACCTCGACGCAGGCGCAACAAGCTCTATTGGAGCTGTATCCAGGGTGATGGCAAAGGTTTTTAGCTCAAATCTGCCTATATCGAATATAAGCTTTCCGTCTTCGACCAGGGCATCGCCCAGGTGGTCCTCAAAGCCGTTGACCTCTCTTGCGCTCGCTATGCCATTGCCCATGGACAGGGTCACACCTGAGTATGACCTGCCGCTGGTCTCCTGGACCCTGACTATGATCTCATCGCTGTCTTCTGCTTGCTTCAGCGCCTTAACGGTAATATGCGGATTATCGATAGCCAGGAACGACAAGGCTTTCCCCAGGTCTCCGTCATGCTTCGCAGTCTGGAAGGCCCTCAAGGGCTGATTGACCTTTTCGCCCTGCTTTACTGTCTCTCCCTCTACCCAGTCACCCGCATGACCGTATATCGAGTAGAGGAACCTGTTCTCGCCCAGGTCCTGGACATCCTGTTTGTTGCTGCCATAGGAACCCCTGGGGGTGTGGATGAGTGTGAGCCTTAGGGTATTGTTGTTTGGCTTATCCCAGCCATACTTGCAGTCATTTATTATGCTGACTCCGTAATCCCCTGATGTATCGGTTATGTCAGCCCATTGCTGCGCCGGCACTTCATACAACTGGCTGGTGTTGTTGCCTCTTTGTATGACGCCCAGCCCCAGATCATAGGTCGCTTTTGGATTGGATACGTTCAGCGGGAAGGCTGCTTTCAGCAATGTGGCTTTGCTTTGCCAGTCAACATTGTTATCAACATCGACTCGGCGGTCATCCTCACTGGCTGACAGCCTGATGGTCTGAGTAAATGTTGAGCCTGCAGCCTTTCGTGTGACCTGGATAGCTACTCTTACAGGCCCTTGCTCAACTATTGTGATTTCAGCAGGCCCGCCTACATACTCCCTGGGGGAACTCAGATCACTGTACAGGATCTCCCAGGAAGGCCATGTGGTCGAATTGTCATTGAACAGCTCAAGCCTTGCGGGAGCTGCCAGCAGCTCCTTGTCATTCAGCTTGTCATATATGCTGCTGATATCACCAAGCTGGTTGATCGTTACCTTGAGGTAATCGTTCTCGAGAGTCGTCCCTGTTACCCTAAGCCCGGTGTCTATCGTACATCCGGTCTCTGATGGCACCACATCATACACCTTGTATCCAACGGAGGGCATTTCAGCGATAAATGCGATCCTGGCTGTATGACCGTCAATGGAAAGCATCTGGGAAGGCACCTCTATGCCATCGGGATCGAAGACCCTGACCGCAGCAGGAGCTTCCATGCCAAAGTCTATTTCTGCCTCCACTACGTCCTTTCGGGCCTTGGAAACCGGGTTGTATACCACCACAGGGATGCCTTCGGCAAGCGTATTCATTCCCCGGGCAATGGCGCCTACTCCATTGGTCAGCTCCTCAGCAAACTGATTCAGGGATATGATGTAATCATTCCAGGAAATCTCGTATGCAGAAGGCAGGCTTGTCCCCGGAAGGTCATCGTGGAATTGATGCCATACAAAACGCTTCCATGCAGTATCCAACTGCTCCTTGGGATAGGGCGCTCCTCCGATCCAGTCGGCTATGACGCTTGCCCTCTCTGTGGCATCAGCCAGAAGCTCGTTGTGCCTGTTCCACCTCTTTGATATGGCTCTGGAGGTATAGCCGCCTACAGCATGAGTCGTCATGACCAGCTCATTGTCGAAGTAGGGAAGCTTGCCCGCCTGCTCCGCAGTGATATCTCTGAACAGCTCGTCTGTCGAAGCGCTAATGACCCTGACTCCGGTGGTCGGGTCGACCCCCTTGTCGATATCCTGCTGGACTATCCTGGCAGACCCGTCAGCAGGAGAGCCCCCGGTATCACCAGTGCCATGGTAGCTGTAAGCAGCAAACAGGCCATATGCTCCGTTTTGATTCACCCTGTTCACCCATGAAGAACCGGGTGCACTCAAGGAGCTTTGATAGGTCGTGGTATAAGAGCCGGGGTTCAATGCAGCAATCACATATGAACCGTCTACTCCATACCACCTGCCTATGTCAAAGGGTATCCCATAGGCAGAACCCCAGGTCAGCTTTTGAGTTGAGAAGCCCTTCAGTCCCATATGAACAGCGATTGACGGGAGGGCATACCCAAAACCAAAGCAGTCGGGAAGAAAGATATCTACGCTGGTCTTCCCAAACTCCCGCTCGAAGAACTTGTTGCCAAGCAGGATATTGCGCATTATTGCTTCAGGCGAAGGAATGTTGACATCACCTGCATCCCAGGAGCTGCCCGCTACATTCCAGCGGCCTTCGATCACATAATCTCTCAGTCTTTCATAGGCCTCCGGATAGTACTCCTTTATCAGGGCATACCTGAATGCACCTTCGAAGTTGAACTCATAGTCCGGATATTTCTCGAATAGAGTAAAGTTGTTGCTAAATGTCTTAGGAAGGTATTCATTGATTGTTCTTCTGACATCCCAATTCCACTGGGTGTCAAGATGGGCGTTGGCTACGGTGTAGATTATCTTTTCCTGACCTAAGTCTGCAGCGAAAACACCGATGTTGCAGAAGACCGACAACATTGCCAGGACAAGTATAGCCACGACTACCCTTGTCCTGATCCCGGTAACCCTAAACACATCAACTCCCCCTCGTATAATAGTATTTGTTAATGCATATCTATTAAATTTCCAGTTAGAAACTGGAAATTTCTTGGCGCTTCATTTCAAATTAAACATATCATAATGTCCACTCTGCCCATGCGTGGACAAGCTGCCGTTCTTGGCGGCTGATGATTTCATATTGATATTGCCCAAGCCCTGTTGC
>JAKPIB010000030.1 GCA_029549985.1 Bacillota bacterium | reverse complement strand
CGATCTAAGGAGCGAGGCTGCGATAACAGTATCGCAAAATGTAGTTAAAATTAAAACCGATGATGAGTCTTACCCCTACCTTTATTTCGTAAAGACCAGCAAGGCGCTGGATACGCTTGAAAACCAGGTATCTGCGATGGCAGCGGCCGGCTATGCCAATTGGGTATTGGATGATGTCGGATATCTCTTATACGGCGAGTATCTGCAGAACAAGACTATTTCCCGGGAAGAGGCCCGGCTGTTGGTGCAGCAGGCAGTGGCCGATCTAGCGTGCAGGTACGGCAGGTTGGAAATTGTCCGTCCCAATCAGTACCTGCTTGAATATACCGATGCCTACCTGTCAGCGCCTATAGTCAGCAGTCAGCTGTTGTTTGAGACCGATACAGTCCCCTTTCTGCAAATAGTGCTATCGGGCTATATAACGATGTATGCTCCCTACACTAATCTAAGCCTGTATTCCCGAGCTGACATCCTCAGGCAGATAGATTACAACATGCTTCCCTCATTCCTGCTTACAGGGAAGACCAATTATGAGCTAAAACGTACGGCTTCAGCTCATATCCAATCCTCATGGATAGAACACTGGGATGAGTATATTGTTGAAGTCTATGAAATGATGAATGAAATCATGTCAAAGATAAGGGGACAGGCATTCGTAGACAGGATCGTGCTTGAAACCGGCCTTGTAAAAAATATATATGAATCAGGTACAGTATATATCAACTACAATTCAACTGACAAACAGGCCGACGGGCTGTCTATCCCGGCTATGTCAGCGATTTATGCGGAAGGCAGGAAGTGATGAGAGAGATGAGCCATTTTAGGTCAAACCTGTTATCTAGGAGACAGAAGAAAGCTGCAGCCGGAGCCAAATGTTCAACCGATGAAGTCAGAAGGCCATGGCTCAGCAGTATGCAGGCAAAAGAGGCTGTGAGCGGCTACTTGTTTTTCTTGCCCTGGCTGGCAGGCTTTCTGATATTTACGATCTATCCTTTTGTATATTCGGTTCTGCTGAGCTTCAGTGAGGTCATCCTTTCTCCTGCCGGGATCAAAAGGTCGTTCATAGGTCTTAAATGGTATCGTGAAGCCCTGACTGCGGATGCGACCTATCCTGTAAGCCTGTTGGATACGCTGAGATTTATAGTGCTATCCACACCCATGATCACAGTTGCTGCATTGCTGCTTGCCTTGCTGCTCAACGGCAGGTTCAGGGGCAGGACTTTTTTCCGGGCGGTATTTTTCTTTCCGGTGATCATAATAAGCGGGCCTGTGATAGCAGAGCTATTAAGCACCAAGGCTGCTGTTGTGATAAATCCGTCGGATTATGCTGTTTATGAGTTTGTCCGGACCCTGCCAGGGTTCCTGTCGATGCCCCTCCTTTATATATTTGACAATATTGTGCTGATACTATGGTTTTCCGGAGTACAAGTCATTATTTTCCTGGCTGGCATCCAAAAAATCGGACAGCCTATCCGGGAGGCAGCATCCATCGACGGTGCTTCAGCATGGCAGATGTTCTGGAAGATCTACCTGCCCTTCCTAAAGCCGCTGGTTCTGCTGAACACGATTTATACCATAGTGATGCTGTCGGGCTTTTCAAGCAATGCAGTGAATGGGGAGATCGTAAACAAAATGACACTGACAGGGAAAGTATATGGGTATTCATCGGCTATGTCATGGATCTATTTCATCTTGCTGATTATACTGCTTGGCATAACCTATCTGATATTCAGCGAAAGAAAGGGAAGGGCGGGCTACTGATGATTTCAAGACGCAGAATCCGTGTGTTTGCTGGGCTTCAGCTTAGATACTTCCTATTGATCGGCATAGGCCTTGTATTTCTATATCCTGTTGCCTATATGCTGGTCAATTCAGCCAAGAGCCTGCCTGACCTGGTCAATCCCACTATAGAGTGGATACCTTCTACCTTGTACCTGGACAATTACAGCAGGGCGTTGAAGGTGCTGGATTACAGGCATACCCTGATCGTTACGGTCCTGCTTGTCTCCATGGAAACCCTGCTCCAGACCTTTTCCTGCTCCCTGGCCGGATATGCCCTGGCGCGGTACAGGATGCCTTTTAAACGGTTCTGGATGGCAATGGTCGTTATTACCTTCCTGATACCTTCCCATGTGACCCTGATACCAAAATACATAATGTTCTCAAGCTACCAGCTGGTAGGCAGCCCCCTGTCTGTCTTGCTGCCGGCCTCCCTGGGACAGGGCATCAACAGTACTGTATTTGTTTTGATTTTCTATCAGTTTTTCTCGTCGTACCCCAGATCATTCGATGAAGCGGCCCAGATAGACGGAGCCGGCAGGCTAAGGGTTTTTTTCCGGATAGCCCTACCTGTGTGCGTCCCCGCGATAGTAGTCTCATTGCTCTTTTCCTTTGTATGGTTCTGGAATGAGACCTATACTTCGGGCTTGCTTCTTGGCTCAGGCTTAAGGACATTGCCCATGAAGCTTCAATCCTTTGTGGAGGAGTACAGTCGGTCTTTCAGTTCCGGTAGTGACGGTGTTAACAGGATCAATGAGAGCATCCGCTCTGCTGCGACCCTGCTGGTTATAACGCCTCTCCTCATGCTGTATTTGGTTATGCAGCGCTATTTCATAGAGGGAGTGGAGTCATCGGGGATAACAGGAGAATAGCAGTATGCAGAAACGGAAGGGACTTGGATCGGACAATGGACAAGTGCTATGG
>JAKPIB010000010.1 GCA_029549985.1 Bacillota bacterium | reverse complement strand
CCGGTAAGAATGATAAGCGTTGGCTCAAGTACATCTTCATCGTTGCCTTTCATACTTACCGTATAGGTAAATAAATAGGCTTCTCCGGCGGTCAGACTGATAGTATATCCTTTATCCAGATAAAACCACCAAATTTGAGTGTCAATATATTCCCCTTCATAACTGGTCGATCCTGAAGCCGGAGTATCAAGCGCAAGCCTGGTAGAATAATCAACAAAGGTGTAACTATATTATATTTCTACATATATAGAAAGTCAATAATACTTTGGGTGATTTTGTCGAAAAATTACTTATCCTGATGCCAGCCTTTGAAGCTTTTTATGGTCAGTCAGCCTTACCCTGCCGCGGGACAGGGCTACCATGCCTTCACTCTGAAAATACCTGAGCATCCTGGTCACTGCCTCCCTGGCGCTGCCTATGTTCCTGGCGATGGCATCATGGGTTATGGGCAGGTCCATGCTACCCTCTATCGACGACAGGTCCAGCAAAAATGAGGCAAGCCGCCTGTCCAGGCTCATGAATACCACCTGCTCGATGACCCACATAACATCCGATAGCCTGGACGCTATGATTTCGGCTGTAAAGCTTTTTACTGCCATATTGGCCTCGTCAAGCTGCCTGAACACCTCCGTAGGTATAAGGTATACCTCGCTTTCCTTCTCAGCCTCGGCATGTATGTCGAATGTGATGTTTTTCATGATACAGGAAGAGGTCAGCACGCATACATCCCTCTCAAAGAGCCTGAACAGGGTTATTTCCCTGCCGCCCTCGGACAGTATGTATGTTCGCAGCTGACCTCTCTTAACGATAACGAGCCCCGAGCAGTCGCCTCCGCTGTGCACGGACATACCGGCCTCAAAATCCAGCCTGATCATCCGATCCCTGAGCAGCGACTGCTCAGCAATGCCGAGCTCATCCCAAAAGGGCAGAACCTCTCTTACAAACGTGAAATCCATATTATCCAAATGCAACACTTCCCTGATACATTTGAAATATAGGTGTGGTCCTGCCCTTAGTATACAGTTGTACAGCTCTTTATGTCCACTGATGTTTTTCAGTGTATGCAGTTCTCCCTTACTTGTTCAGCCTGGCCCTGATCTTGTCCCTGAATATGAAGAGCAGGGCAATGTAGACTGCCGCTACCACAGCGACGACTGCCAGTATGACCGGGCCCGCTGACCCTCTGCCCGGATCCTCGTTGTCGTCAGGCTCTCCATTGACAGGCGTAGTGCCGGGACCTGCCGTCGGCTCTGATGAAGGCTCTGCCGTTGGCCCGGGAGTAGCCTCGTCCGACGGACCGGAGGGTTCGGTCACAGCCGGCGATTCCGTATGACCGGGAGCATTTGAAGGACCGGCTGTAGCCGGCTGTTCGGTCGGCTTGGGGGTACCAGTCGGATCCGGCTTGTTTGTAGGCTTGGGGCTCTCTATGGCCTGGGTGGGGCTGGGCTGCGGATCCTTCGGCTTTGTCAGTACTATGTTTTCAGTGGAATAGTTATCTATAAAGATATAATCCTCCACGTTCAGATATTGGTTGTTGTATATATAGACATCCCTGGAGCTCTCGACCCATATGCCATAATCCGAATCAAAGAACTGGTTGTCATGTATATGGATGTTTTCCATCACAGGTGCCCTTCTCATACCGCTGTGCAAGGAAAATTTCATGTGGATGGATATGCCGTCCAGGGGCTTTCTGAAAACATTTTTGCTGATTATACCGTTCCGGGGATGGCGGCCTTCGATCCAATAAGGATCGTTCTCGGCCCCGAGCAGTATGTTGTACACATTATACTCAAACACATTGTTCGTTATCTCAAAGTTGCTTGCGGAGATCTTGAGCCCCCTGTAGGAGTTCCTGATTATCGAGTTCCTTACGATGTACTTGTCAGGATAAAAGGCTTCAAACTCAACGACAGTCTTGTTTGCAGTGTTCTTGTCCGGCCCGCCCATTATTCCGGCAGGCAGGAGTTCATTCGTCTCAACCGTAAAAGGAGTGGTTCCATAGCGCCCTGCCTTTTTGACCGTACCGCTCCAGAAATACTGGTTCGTATCAGCCGAAAGGAGCCTGATCCTGCTGCCTACAGGTATCTCGAAGGAGCCATAGGTCAGCCCGTTGCACAGGAGCGTATGGTCATCGATCTGCTTGTTTACGGTCACCCAGCTGCCATGGCAGTTCTGTCCGTCATCGTTCATGCCATCGATGACGACCGAATCCATCAAAACCGTGCCGGAGATATTGGACATTTTGAACCCGTCCCTGGGTGCTACGGCGACCCGGTTGCCGATGGGGGCCAGCTTTACGTTTTTATAGGTGACATCCTTGCAGTAATCGGCAGTGAGTGCAAACCCGGTGGAGTTGAGGATATTGATGTTCTCATATGTGATGCCGTTCACCTGGTAGTTCATCAGCATTTGAGCGCTCTGGCTGAAGTTGCCCTGGAACCAGAAGACCGTTATGTCCTCCATTTTCCGGCCTTCACTCAGGGCCCTCTCCACAGCCCTTGCGATCTGGGCATTGTCCACATATACCCTTTGCCGGCTGCCGCCCCCGTCGGCCCTGACCAGCAGGGGGCTGTTTAACCCGCTGTCATCGGTCCATATGATGCGCTGCTGGATAAAGGCCTTTTTCTTTTCGTCATAGACGCCGGGCAGGTTCATCCTCATGCCGTCCCAGAAGGGGTGCCCCTCGAGGATGTCCATGGTCACACGGTTGCCGGATACGGATACGACATCTGCAGCCGAGTAATAGAAGGGATCGTTGTCAACGGCTATAGTTTTGACAGTAACATTGGTTGAGTTGCCCACGAACAAAAGCTGTCTCAGGTCGGCGCAGTTCTCCTGGACATTCTTCCTAAGCCACAGGGTCGCAGGATTGCCCTTGCTGTCCACTGCCCCCTCGATGGTAAGGCCGGACGCGCCTATTACATACATATATGCACTTGTACCTGTGCCCATCAGGGGGTCTTCGCTGAAATCGTACGTGCCCTTTTCAAAGACGACCCTTTGGGCCTTCTGGGTTATCGCCGCGTTGATCGCTTTTTGGATCGCCCTGGAATCGTCTTGTCCGTCATTGGGTATGGCGCCGTAATCCCTGACGTTCACCTGGCCTGCGGCAGCCTGGGGCAGCTGGAGCCTGACCGCCGCAAAAACCAGTATAAGGGGCAATATAACAATAAGTAAAAGCTTTCGCATCTTTTTCACTCCTGTTTACTCGTCTTCTACGACTGTATTGTCATGGATACTTACCGTGTCCTGGCGGTCAGGGTTTAATACGGTTATCTCCCCCGGGGTCGGGGCATAGGGCGTCCTTACCCAAACATTGTTGCCGATCTCCACGTTGCGGGATTTTTCGATATCTATCCCGCCGCGCAGGAGGTTCTCCTCCATTTCCAGGGGGTTGCTTATCCTGTTGCCGGTGAACCTGACACCGTCAGATGAGCAGATGTACAGGACCCAGCTCGGGAAATCCTTCATGATATTGTCCTTGATCACTATGTTCGTAAATACGGGGGCATCTACAGGGAGCTCGTACAGCTTTGCCTTGAGCTCTATAAGCCCGGTCCAGTTGTTCACATTGCACCTGTCAAAGACGTTGTTACGGATGACCAGGTTGTCCACGCCAGTGCCTTCGGTCCACTTGTCGTGGGTAATATCCAGGGTGACAAGTATGGCAGCGCCCTGGGTACGATAGAACCTGTTGTTTTCGACCAGTCCGTTGTTCGACTGAAGCAGGAGGCCTCTGGCACGGTTCTCATGGAAATAGGAGTTGCGGATGACATAATTGCTGCTGTCATAGCGCAGGTTGCGAAGGAAGGTGTTCCTGTCCATTTCCTGAGGTACCTCCGTATCAAACTCCAGTTTGAAATTCGACCCATGGGCCTGCTTCTTTACGATCCTTGCGGTCCCAGGGATATCGGTAAAGTCCTTGCCTATGAAGGCTATGGTATCGCCGACTTCACAGGTCATATTCCTTCTGACTTCGAGGGTCTTGTCATTGATGCGCCTTTGCACGACACTCACGTTATCATGTATGTTTATACAATCGTCACCCATAAAGCTGAAATCCAGGTTATCGAAATTGGCAAAGCCGCCCGTATCTGCTACGTGAAGTGCATCAGCAGTGGCTGATATCCTGCGGTTGCTGTCAGGACGAAGGCCTACGGTGCAGTTCTTTATCTGATAATGATGTGTGCCGCTGTCTACCAGGAAGGCCATGCCGGGGACCGAATAGACCTTTATACCGTCCAGGGTGATATTCTGGCTGGCATCGGTGATACGGACCGCATTGGAGCCGTATGTGTGGTGCCGCAGCAGGTACAGGTCCCCCTCCTTTACGGCATTCAAATGCCCGCTGTGGGTGACCCTGAGCACTTGTCACCTGCTTTTTCGACTGACTCAAACTTGAGCTGATACTCCCAGTACTCCCTGCCGTTCTCACACCCCGGGGTCAATGTCTCCGGGTCAAGCTGGTTCATGGTGAGCCAGGGCACGGATGTGTCCACGGTGTCCAGCTCAGTGAACTCAAAATCTATCGTTTTATTGTCCCGGTCTACCCGGATGGCTTTTATGATCGAAGCCAGCCGCTTGACATCCCAGTCCCAGTCTATGGTGATGTTCCTGACCTCCAGGGTATCACTCGCCGAGATCATATGAGACCTCCTTATATAATGACATTTAGTTGACTGCCTAAAATAACTGCAATATCACTATTTAGAACTCATCCCCTCTCATTTGCTGAATTGCGGTTTATGATCTGTTATAACGCAGACTGGAAATTTGTCGAGATGATATAAATAGTCGTGTCGATTTTATTAAATGCTAACATACGGGCTATAAACCATCAATCCAATAATGATGCTAATAATAGCAAAATTGCGTTATTGAGCATAAAATAACGCAATTTTGTTATATTTTTCGTTATGCTTTTCACTTTAGATTAACTACGTTTTTGTAAATTATTACATTTTATTACTTCATGTTAATTATCAATAAACCCTTATTTCATACACTCCTACCCGCGGACTGCCGTTTGTGGCATGGATAACAAGCTTTAACTCATTTGTTTTTATGGAGTCCGCATTTATGTTATTCACTCTTTTATAGTTGCCTCTGACAGACTCAAGCAAGCGGTATTCATCCCCGATCTTGTATAAAACGTCATAATCCCTTACTAGCTCCGGTATCACATTGTTCTCAACCGGCCAGTAGCTTATCCTGTAGTTCAGGTCATCATCGAAGTACAGGATCATTTCATTTATGGTTTTATCTACATGCCAGGACAGGGTCATACACTCGCCGCAGTTGTCAGGGTCGGTTTTGTCCGACAGCCAGAGGTTGGGAAGGCCATATGGCCGGGAATAGCCATTGATCACTTTGGCAGGACCATATATGCCATTGTCCGGATCGGCTTTGAAGCAGGCCGTCCCTTCTACGGGCCTCCATATATATTCCTTCATCTTCATTGTGGCCGCATCGACAAGCGTAGGTGATCCATTGGGTGTCTTCACCATAGATATGACTCCGGGCAGCTTGTCCCGGGTCATGCCTATATATACTCCGGGCCTGGAGGCTATCTCTATGAATACCTTGTTTCGGTCAACATCCACGTTCATGGGCAGTTGGACCCAGGTAAAGCCCGCAGAGGCGTATATTTCCACACTGCTTTTTACTATGACTCTTTCAGGATTGTAATTTTCCCGCTTGACCGGTTCGTAAACGGTAAACTCAAGAGTCACATCCGATGCCGCCCTGACCATTATGCTTACTGACTCCAGATGTCCATCCACAGGGATTATAAGCCCAAGGGGCTTGTCCAGGGGCTGCTCGAAGTCTGCTTCGGCAAGGCTTAGCCTGGATTCGGATGATGCAGTGATCACGGCGCTTCTGGCCAGGTCATCAGGGTCCTCGTTTCTGCATCCGACAATGTACTGGTCGTGCCTTAACAGGAGCTGTCTAAGCTCTTCTATCCGGGATCTGTAGAGGTCCCTCGGCATCAGGCTGTATTTTTTGCACAGGTAGGCTGCAGCGCCCAGGGCCTGCCCCAAAGTGCTCAGGGTCGCCATGACCCTTGTGGAGCCAAAGGCTACATGGGTCGTCGACATGCATCTCCCGGCAAAGAACAGGTTGGAGATATTTCTGGAATAGCCTGTCCGGTAAGGGATCTGGTAGATCCCCTTCAGGTAGATGTGCTTGTTGACCAGATCCCTGGAGAAAAAGCCGTCAACGGCATGCAGGTCGATGGACCATCCCCCGTGGCCTACAGTATCCTCAAAATCCTTCTGCTCCGTTATGTCCTTTTCGCTAAGGATGTGATCGCCCATCAACCGTCTGGATTCCCTTTTGCCAGGCACAGGAGCGATATACTCAAAGTCATAGTTGGCGGCATCGTACTCACCGCTGTTTTTGATATAGTCCCAGATCCCATATACCAGCTCACGGTGCTTCCGGATTATTTCTTCACTGTTTTCGATCTGGTTTATCCTGCCGCTGCCCTCATAGTACCACTGTGAACGATAGAAGGTCTCCTTTGGGATAGTCCTGTACCTGAGGGCCCCGGTCTTCGCTATATCCAGGGCAAACCCAGGCCTTATGTACCTGACAGGCCTTCCGGTATCCTTGGCATGAAAGGTCAGGGTGCTGGGCAGAACACAGTCATCTGCCTCCTCCGGGGCCGCGCTTTCCCCAAACTCATGCCTTGACTCCCTGCCCATACGGTAATCGGCCCCGGCCAGGTATCCGACGGTCCCGTCACCGGTATCATCCAGAAAAAGCGGGCCGTAGAAATTGAAGCGTTTTTCGCTTCCTAGCTGGGACCCGGACACATATTCGATGAGGCCGTCAGCCTTCATCTCGACCTTGTCTATGTTCGTATTGAGAAAAAGCTCGATATTTTCCTCACTCAATACAGCATCCATGAGGACGGCATCCCAGATGTAACGGTTCTTTTGAGGGTTCCTGTACAGGTTCTCAAGCCTGAGCTCGTCGATAATGCCTGTCTCTCTGGCCCACAGGTTGAACTCCTGCATCCCGTCCGCCCCGTCGATGCTCACTCCGATCTCAGCGCTGGCATTGCCGCCGAGATAGCCCCGGTTATTGATGAGGGCTACCGACAAGCCCAGCCTGGCTGCCTGGATAGCAGCACAGATGCCCGGCATGCCTGCCCCGATCACGATCAGGTCCTTGTCCACCCTGTATTGCTTGAATTCCATATACCTCACCTTTTCTTCTATTTTTTTGCCTGACATGCAGGATCCGGCCCGGTCAGACTTAAAAACCAAAATATTGCTACCCTTCCAGAGGCCGTTCATCAAATATGTTATTTGCTCAAAAATAAGAAAATACCAAGGGTATTTCCTTGGTATCTTTCCATATTGTCAATTTATTATATGGCCTGGGATCGCTTTTGTCAACAAAGGAGCCAAAGCTTAAGGCACCCGGGCTGTCTTTTGACGCGCATACTTGCCGCTAATCAGCACCTTTACATACAGGAGCTATGTAAGTATAATAGTTGAACAGTGCAAAGGAGGCGTTTTTACATGAAGGTGCTTGCGATCGGCAACAGCTTTTCCCAGGATGCTACCCGGTATCTCCACCAGATCGCCCTGGCCGATGGATATGACTTGAAGGTGGTCAACCTGGACATCGGCGGATGCTCCCTGGAGAGGCATCATGATAACATAACATATGACAGGCAGGATTACTCCCTGGAAGTGAACGGGCATGCCACAGGCCGGTACGTTTCCATCAGGGAGGCATTACTCAGCGATACCTGGGATTTCGTCACCCTGCAGCAGGTAAGCCATCTGAGCTTTGATTATTCAACATATCAGCCTTATCTTGCGGTCCTATCCGATTATGTCAGAAAGTACGCTCCGACTGCGAGGCAGCTGATACATCAGACCTGGGCATATGAGGAAGGCAGCGAAAAGCTTGCGGGCGTAGGCTACAGGAGTCAGAAGGACATGTTTGAGGACCTGAAGCGCGCATATGACAAGGCTGCGCAAAGCATAGGCGCCCGGCTGATACCATGCGGTGAGGCAATGCAGAGACTCTCTGAATGCGGCATCGGAAAGGTCCACCGGGATGGCTTTCATGCAGGCCTGGGGCTTGCCAGGTATATGCTGGGCGCTGTATGGTATGAGTGCCTGACTGGCAGAAGCATAGAAAACAACAGCTTCCGTGAGCTGGATGAGTATGCGTCCGGGGAAGAACTGGCAATCGCCAAAAGGTGCGCCCACGAGGCTGTCATGAAATATAGCGGCAGCTAAAAGACAGAGAGCATCCCTCAGTAAAGGAATGCTCTCTTTTTTGGTGCACCCGAAGGGATTCGAACCCCTGGCCTGCGGTTTAGGAAACCGACGCTCTATCCTGCTGAGCTACGGGTGCGAATTTAGAACAAATCTTATTTTACATACAAACTTGAGCTTTGTCAACCCTGAAACAAAACCATATTAAGCCAAATTTAAGGCCCCGTTAAACGGTCACTCCCGCTCCGCCCGCTAAAGGCTGCCTGAATGGAAGGCTCAATCGTGCGGATGAACGATAACCTTGATCGAATCGCTGCTCATCTGCATGTGCAATGCCTGCTCCAGCTGCTCCAGCCTGAAGGTATGTGTGATCAGTTTCCTGATCTCCAGCTTTCCGCTGCTTATCAGGCCTACCGCCCGCTGATGAGTGTCAGGGTTGATCCTCGAGCCTATGATCCGGAGCTCTTTGCTGAAAACATCGAAAAGCGGCAATGGTATGGCCGCATCTACAGGCGGGACACCGAACAGCAGAACAGTCGCACCCATATCAGCAAGCTGCAAGGCCTGCTGTGCAGCATTGGGCCTGCCAACGCACTCAATGACCACATCTGCGCCGGTCCTGCCGGTGTATTGCGCCATTTTTTCCTGGATATCCTCAGTGAAAGGATCGACAGAAAAGTCTGCGCCAACCTCCAGGCCAATCTGTCTGCGCAAGGAGATCGGTTCACTCAGAACAACCACAGATGCACCGGAAAGCTTTGCCATCTGGACCATCAGCAGGCCGATCGCACCACCGCCAATGACGGCCACGGTCTGTCCCGGTCGGATATCCGCCTGATCTATCCCATGGATGACACAGGAGAGCGGCTCAGCCATAGCTGCAACGTCAAAATCTATGTCGTCATTGATTTTATAGCACTGGGCTTCCGGTACTATCGAATATTCTGCAAAGCCGCCGTTTGTGTTTACACCAAGCGCATAGAGGTTTTGGCAGTTCTGTTTTCTGCCCATCCTGCAGGGACGGCATATCCCGCAGTACCGGTTTGGATCGATGGCTACACGGTCGCCCGGCCGCAATGTCGTCACCTTGTCCCCGATTTTTTCAACGATCCCGGAGTACTCGTGACCCAGCACGACAGGCGGCGTCACCTCTGCCGAGCCCTTTTCACCGTGATAGATATGTATATCTGTACCACATACTCCGCAAGCCATGTTTTTTACCAGTACATCATGAGCACCCGGCTCCGGCATAGTCATCTCTCTGATCTCAAACCCCGGTGTGTGTCGTGGTCCCATGAAAAACGAGCCTTTCATCTGAACATCACCTTCTCGTTTTCTTGCATGAGTGGGATATGTTCGATAGAAACGGTTCACTTAATATTTGCTTCGGCTTGACTTAAGTGTACCATATATTTCTCTGGCTGACCACTGTCGGATGAAGCCCTGGATCAGGATGATAAAATAAAAAACCGGCAATCACCAGACTGCCAGTTTTTATATTTTAGGATAGGTTTGCTATAAATGGACTAACCAAACAAGGCCATCAGTATGCCTGCGGCAACAGCGGATCCTATCACGCCTGCCACATTCGGTCCCATCGCGTGCATGAGCAGGAAGTTGGAAGGATTGGCCTTTTGGCCTTCCACCTGGGACACCCTGGCCGCCATGGGGACTGCCGATACGCCTGCAGAGCCGATAAGTGGGTTGATCTTGCCACCGGACAGCTTGTACATAAGCTTGCCGATCAGCAAGCCGCCTATCGTGCTGAATGCAAAAGCCAACAGTCCAAGCCCTATAATCGCAAGGGTTTGCGGCTTCAAGAAGGTCTCAGCACTGGCGGTCGCACCTACTGTTACACCAAGAAATACGGTAACGATGTTCATCAGTGCATTTTGCACCGTATCCGACAATCTTTCAACTACACCTGATTCTCTAAACAGGTTGCCCAGCATGAGCATACCGATCAATGGAGCAACAGAGGGCAGCATAAGGATGCAAAGAACTGTGACCACTATGGGGAAACAGACTTTCTCCAGCTTGGAGACCTCCCTTAGCTGCTCCATCTTGACCTTTCTTTCCTCCTCCGTGGTCAGCAGCCGCATCAGCGGAGGCTGGATTATAGGGATCAGTGCCATGTATGAGTAGGCTGCAATAGCGATAGCCGGTAAAAGCTCTGGTGCCAGCCTTGCAGTCGTATATATGGCTGTAGGACCATCAGCACCGCCTATGATACCGATGGATGCCGCTTCCTGAGGAGTGAATTTCAGCAGATTGGCTATGGTAAATGCAGCGAATATTCCAAATTGAGCACCTGCCCCCATTAATAAGCTGGAAGGACGGGAGATCAGCGGACCAAAATCAGTCATTGCGCCGATACCCATGAATATCAGCGAGGGGTAAATGCCTTTCTTGACCCCTAGGTACAGGTAATGTAAGAGGCCTCCTGTCTGAGTACCCATTTCCTCCTGCATCAGGCCGGCCAAGGGCAGGTTTGAAAGAAGCATACCAAAAGAAATAGGCAGCAAAAGCAACGGCTCAAACTTCTTGACAATGGCCAGATAAATCAGCACAAAGGCTACACAGATCATGACAAGGTGCTGCCAGGTCATTGCAGCGAAACCAGACTCCAGCCATATGGTTTTCAACGCATCAATAAACATTTACCGTCCCCCCGTTTACTGTATGCTGGCCAGGATGTCACCGGTATTGACCGTAGCGCCCTTTGAAGCCACGACCTGTACGACACCGTCAACAGGAGCCATGATCTCATTTTCCATTTTCATAGCTTCCAGAATGAACAGGACATCCCCACGCTTGACTGCCTGTCCGTTGCTTACCCTTATATCCAGTATGGTACCCGGCATGGGAGCCTTGACTGCCTCACCATTGACTGCAGCAGGTGCGGGC